>NZ_CP070332.2:331628-663257 GCF_016917835.2 Halobacterium sp. BOL4-2
GTCACTGACGATGTTCATCACGAGCGTAATCACGAACAGCGTGGCCCCGATCGCGAACACGCTGCGGTACGCGAGCCCGCCACCGGTCACGTCGCCTTTCACGAGTTTCACCATCGCCGCCGTCATCGGGAGCGCGGACTCCGTGTACGCCCCTGGGTCGATGATGTTGAGGAACCGCGCGGTCGACCCGGCGGCGATCGTGACCGCCATCGTCTCGCCGATGGCGCGCGACAGCGCCAGGATGAACGACGAGAAGATGCCGGACAGCGCCGCCGGCACGACGACGCCGGTCGACACTTCGAGTTTCGTCGCGCCCATTCCGTAGCCCGCCTGCCGGAGCTCATCGGGCACGGCGGACATGGCGTCCTCGCTGATGGACGCCACCATCGGAATGATCATGATGCCCACGACGACGCACGCCGAGAGCATGTTGAACTTGCTCAACCCCGGGAGGACCGTGCCCAGTGCGGGCGTGATGTAGATGACGGCGAAAAACCCGTACACGACCGTCGGGATGCCCGCCAGGATCTCCAGGGCGGGCTTCAGGACCGACCGGAGTCGGGGGCTGGCGTACTCGCTGAGGTAGGTCGCGGTGCCGAGTCCGAGCGGCAACGCGATGATCGAGGAGCCGATCATCACCATCAGCGTCGCCGACACCAACGCGAGCACGCCGAAACTGCCGTTCGTTGGGTCCCAGTTCGTTCCAGTAAGGAACTCCACGATGCCCGCGGTCGCGCCGTCGACGCCGACCAGCGGCGCGGAGAACGTGAAGAACTTCGCAGCCTCGGTCGCCAGCAACGCGATGAGCCCGATCGTCGTCACGATCGAGAGGGCTGCACACAGGAAGAAGAACGACCGGGAGAGCAACTCTGAAGGGGCGTTCTGGGTGCGCGTCGTGAGCGCCGCTTCGAGGTCGTCTCCGCTCATTGGTTTGAATCAGTCATAGCGTACGTATACAGTCTTTGCTGGGTGGGGCGACGCGCTACTCGTCCGCACTGCCGGCCGCGTCGATGGCCTCAGTCAGCGCGTCCAGTTGTTCTCCTTGAACCTCTTCGCTGAGGGGCACGTAGCCCACTTGGTCGGCGACGATCGCCTCGCTCGTGGCGTGCTCGAGCCAGAACCGGAGGAACGCCGCGACCGCGGGCTCGGCCAGCGACGACTTCGCCGCGTACGTGAACAGCGGCCGGGAAAGCGGCGTGTACGCCCCGGATCGCGCGGTCTCCAGGCTCGGCTTCACCGGCTCGCCGTCGCCGTCGTCGACGGCAAGCGCTTTCACGCGGTCGCCGCTCTTCGAGTAGTACGCGTACCCGAGGTATCCCATCGCGTTCGCCGATCCCTCGACGCCCTGGATGATGGTCCGGTCCTGTTCGGTGCCGGTGTAGCTCCCGCCGCTGATGTGCGTGAGCTCCGTGTCGCCGCCGTGCAGGATGGACTCGATGAAGTAGTCGTAGGTGCCCGAGGCGCTCGACGGGCCGTACAGCTCCAGCGGTTCGTCGGGCCAGTCGGGGTTCACGTCGGACCACTGTTCGGTGTCGCGTTCGGCCGACCAGATGCTCCGCAGCTCGTCGACGGTGATGCTGTCGATGTCCAGGTCCGTGTTGACGATGACGGTCAGCGCGTCCGTCGCGACAGTGAACTCGACGGGCTCGATGTCGTTGTCCGTACACTGCTGTGCCTCGGCGTCCCGAACCTCTCGGGAGGCGTTGTTGAGGTCGGCGTTACCGGTGCAGAAGTGGTTGGCGAACCCGCCACCGGTGCCGGTGGATTTGGGGTTGAAGTTGACGTCCGGGTGTGCCTCGCCGGTGTCGCCGCCGCGGAAGAGCTCTGACATAGTGGTCGCCAGCGGGAACACTGTCGAGCTTCCAGCGAAGTCGACGGTGCCTGACAGCGAGTCGCCGGCGGGATCCTCGGATGACGTGCTCTGGCAGCCGGCGAGCGCTGCCGCGCCGGTTGCCCCCATCCCGGCGAGAACTTGACGGCGCGTACGTGTGGTGCGTTCGGCGTCGTCTGCTGGCATCGTCGTATGCTCGCCGCGATGTGAATAAGTACTCTGCTATTACGTATATATAGCAGTACATAGGGAACAGTTCACATCGCATGTCCGCGAATCGATTCGACGCTCGCCGCCGGTGTATATTTCGACCCGAGCGCCTGCAAGCGCTTTATTCTCCTCTACAGTGGTTTGGTGTAGTAACTATGTATCGTGACCGGGATTTATATTACAGGCATCGATACGTGGTCGCATGGAACGACGGAAAGTCCAGGTCACCGGCGGCTCAACGTTCACCGTATCCATCCCGAAAGACTGGGCGCGCGATCACAGCGTCGAGGCCGGCGACGAGGTGGGGTTTCACCCGGACAGTGGCTCCCTCCTGTTGACCCCCATCGACGACACCGACACCGACAAAGGAACGCTGACGATCACCGACATGCACGGCGAAGAGCTCATGCGCGCAGTCATGACGATGTACGTCAGCGGCTTCGACGTGCTCGCCCTGGAGGCCGAGTCCATCGATCCCGACCAGCGCCGCGTCATCCGCGACGCCACCCAGGGGCTGGTCGGCCTCGAAGTCCTCGAAGAAACCAGCCAGCGCGTCGTCATCCAGGACCTCCTGGACTCCTCGGAGCTGTCCATCCACAACGCCGTTCGGCGCATGCACCTCATCGCGGTCTCCATGCTCGAAGACGCCGTCACCGCGCTCGCCACCCGAGACCCCGACATCGCCCGCGACGTCACGAACCGCGACGACGACGTCGACCGCCTCTGGTACGTCGTGTCACGCATCTTCCGGGGTGCACTGCGCTCGCCCACGGTCGCCCAAGAGATCGGCATCACGCGGGAAGTCGCGTTCGACTACCACTCCAGCGCCCGCCAACTCGAACGCGTCGCCGACCACGCCACCAAGATCGCAACCGCCACACACGACCTCAACGACGACATCCCCGAGGACGTCGTCGACGCCCTCGAAACCCTCCAGGCGGACGCCACCGACATCATCGAGACCGCCATGGACGCCCTGTTCGCGGACACCGCCGACGAAGCCACCGCCCTCGCCACCCAAGCCCGCGCACAAGTCCGCGACATCGACGACCAGGCCCGCGACGTCGATGACCGCCTCCACGGCCTCACCGCCCACCACGCCCAACACCTCGGCCTCGTCGTGGACTCACTCTCCCGAAGCGCCGACTACGGCGGCAACATCGCCGAAACCGCCCTGCAAAAGGCCGCCCCGACTCCCAACCCCTAACGCGCCCCTCTCCCGCCCCAGCTGTCGGCGGATATCCACACGCATATACGTTACCGGGTAGACCCCGAAGCCATGAGCGAGGACTTCCCGGACTACCTCGACGTCGACTACCACGACGGTGACGGTGAGAGCCCCGCTGACTACTCGACGCTGGACGCGAAAATCGAGAAGGCCATCGAGGTCACGCGCGACGGCCTCGAATCCTACGACAACCCCGCCATCATGTGGACCGGTGGTAAGGACTCGACGCTTACGCTGTACTTCGTCAAGGAGGTCGCCGACCAGTTCGACCTCGATGTCCCCGAAACCATTTTCATCGATCACTTCCAGCACTTCGACGAACTCCACGACTTCGTCGACCACTGGGCCGACGAATGGGACCTCGACGTCGTCTACGCCCGCAACGAGGACGTCGGCGACTACGTCACCGCCAACGACCTCGAACCCGGCGACGACATCCCGATCAGCGAACTCGACGACCAGAACCAACACCACGTCCGGGACCTCCTCGAATATGAGGAGGACTCGTTCCCGTTCCTGCTCGACACCTACGTCGGCAACCACCTCCTGAAGACCGTCGCGCTCAACAACGCCCTCGAGGAGCACGACGTCGACGGCATCCTCTCGGGCATCCGCTGGGACGAACAGGACGCCCGCGCCGACGAGACGTTCTTCAGCCCGCGCCACGACCCCGACGTCTACCCGCCCCACGACCGCATCCAACCCATCCTCCAGTTCGACGAAGCCGCCGTCTGGGACGCCTTCTGGTATTACGTCGTCCCCGAGACGGTCGCGGACTTCCCGGACGACGGCTACGTCCCACAGGACTTCGACGACCTCCCCAACGACCTCACCCACGAGGACATCCCCGTCTCCCCCAAGTACTTCAAGGGCTTCCGTTCGCTGGGGAGTGAAGTCTCCACGGACAAGGCCGCCGAGGAACCCGCGTGGCTCCAGGACCTCGAAAACACCACCGAGCGCGCCGGCCGCGCCCAGGACAAAGAGGACCTGATGGAGCGGCTGCGCGATCTCGGTTACATGTAAGTCGGCCCGGTTCACGTCGGCGGGCTTCCCCACGCCAGGACCCCGACGCGCAGAACGCGCCACAAGCCCCTCACAGTGAACCGCGCGGACGCTGCACCACGGCTGCGCTGCGCAGGTTCGCAAATCATACGTACGTGGACGCACGACTCGGCAACAGCGACGATGACGGCGACACGCACACCGGTCGGATCGCGCGACGCCCGCCGTGACCGTGGTCGGGGTGTCGCCGGCGGCAATGCGCCTGCGTGAGCAGGCCACCACCCATTCTCCCGACTGCCCGGACGCCGTCGCAACGCGCCGCCAACCAGCCATCCACAACTCCACCAATGCTCGAACGAACCTACATCGAAGACGTAACGCCCGACGACGACGGCGAAGACACCACCATCGCCGGCCACGTCCACGAACTCCGCGACCTCGGCGGCATCCTCTTCGTCATCGTGCGGGACGCCACCGGCCGCCTGCAGGTCGTCGCGAAAGAAGACGACACCCCCGACCTCTTCGAGACGGCCGAAGGCCTCTCCAGCGAGGACGTGGTGCAGGTCACCGGCACGCTTGAGGCCAGCGACCAGGCCCCTGGTGGCGTCGAACTCGCGCCCACCGAGCTCACCGTCGTCAGCGAAGCCACCGACGTGCCGTCCATCGAGATCTCGAAGGACGTCGACGCCGACCTCTCGACGCGGCTGGACGAGCGCCACCTCGACGTGCGCAAGCCCTCGACGAAGGCGGTGTTCTCCCTGCGCTCGAAGGCGATGGGCGCGATGACCGACTGGTTCTACGACAACCGCTTCGAGGAGGTCGACACACCCGAACTCTCGACGGCGGGCGCTGAGGGCGGCGCGGACCTCTTCCCGGTCGTCTACTACGACAAGGAGGCCTATCTCTCCCAGAGCCCACAGCTCTACAAGCAGATCCTCGTCGCCTCGGGCGTCGACCGACTGTTCGAGGTCGGCCACGCGTTCCGCGCCGAGGACTTCGGGACCTCCCGGCACGTCTCCGAGATCGCCATGTTCGACGTGGAGCTCGGCTACGTCGAGGACCACCACGACGTGATGGACGTCCAGGAGGAGTCCCTGCGCCACACCATCCGACACGTCGTCGAGCACGCCCAGCGCGAACTCGACGAACTCGGCTCGGACCTCTCGGTCCCCGAGGCGGACTTCCCGCGCATCACGTTCGAGGAAGCCCGCGAGATCCTCGCCGACGAGTACGACCACGTCCCCGAGGACGACAACGACCTCGACACGAAAGGCGAGCGCCTGCTCGGGGAGTACTTCGAGGAGCAGGGCCACCCCGCCGTGTTCGTCGTCGGCTACCCGGACGAGAAGTTCTACTACCGCCAGGACGTCGACGGCGACGACGTCGCCTCCCGGAAGTTCGACCTGCTGTACCGCGGCCAGGAGCTGTCCTCCGGCGGGCAGCGTGAGCACGACATCGAGCGCCTGACGGCGAAGATGCGCGAGCAGGGCGTCGAGCCGGAGAACTTCGAGTTCTACCTCGACGCGTTCCGCTACGGCGTCCCGCCCCACGGCGGCTACGGGCTGGGCATCGACCGGCTCATCCAGCAGCTCGCCGGCCTCGACAACATCAAGGAAGCGATCCTCTTCCCGCGGGACCCCGACCGCCTCGAACCGTAGGCGGTTCGGACAGCCCGTCGAACGCCTCGTGTTCCGTTATTCCAGGCCGTCGATGAGTCCCTGCAGCGTCTGGACGTGGTCCTCGAACATCGCCTCGCCGTCCTCGGTGAGCACCGCCGTCGTGTGCGGTCGCTTGTCCACGAACTCCTTGCGGACCTCGACGGCGTCGGCGTCCTCCATGCGCTGGAGGTGACTGGAGAGGTTCCCCTCCGTCAGGTCCAGTTCGCCGGTGAGGTCGCCGAAACTGGACTCGCCGTGCCGGTAGAGGTACGCGAACAGTTCGAGCCGGGTCGGCTGGTGGACGAGCTTGTCGAGGTCCATCCTACGTTCGGGTCAACACGAGGTAGGAGGCTGCGGCGTAAACAACGTACGATGCGCCGAAGGCGGCGTAGCTCCACGTGTGCAGGACGTCGACGGTCGGGATGGCGACGCCCAGGGCGACCAGGAGGAGGCCACCCCCGTGTAGCACGTAGCGGTCCCGTGCGCGGATGCGGTAGGCCTTCAGCGTCTCGCCGGCGACGAGGTAGCCGAGCCCGAGCATCACGGCGACGAGTCCGAGCGTGAGCGCGTTGTCCGCCAGGTAGCCGAGCTCCGGGAGGAACGGGTCGACGGCGGACAGCGCGGCGAACGACCCGAAGTAGACGACGAGAATCTGGAAGCCGACGTTCGGCTCGCTGTGGCCCGGCCCGAAGGCGTAGTCGTACCGCCGGGAGAGCACGAGGGAGCCGGCACCGAACAGCCCGACCCAGACGACGGGGTACCAGAACCCGGCTGCCCGCGCGAAGAGGAGGACCTGGGAGACGGCGCTCCCGGCCGCCACGAGGACGCTGAACAGCAGCCACTGTTCGGGTGCGCTCTCGTAGCGCTCGGCGATCCCCATCGCGTCCTTGATGCGGTCGAGGTCCTGCTGGAGTGCCCGGGGGTCGACGTCCTCACTCATTGTCGGCGGCTGCGTGGACGTAGTAGTTGAACGCGTCGGTGTAGCTCGGCTCCACGGTCTCGACGGTGGCGTCGCCGGCGTGCTCGCGGATGTCCGCGAGGGTCGCGTGCTCGCGGAGGAATCCGCGGCGTTCGTCGCCGTGGTAGAACGGGTCGCCGACGACGTGCGGGGCGAGGGCGTCGCCGGCGGTTGCCTGGCCGACCACTCGCACGACGGTCGGGACGCCGTCCAACAGCGCCTCGGGGGTGTCGACGGCGAGCACGCCGCCCCCGTTCACGAACGCGACGCGGTCGGCGAGGTCGGCGTCGACGGGCCGGTGGCTCGTGGCGACGACGGTCCCGCCGTCCGCGACGCGGTCGCGGATGACGCGGTGAAACGACTGCACCATCGAGAGGTCGACGCCCGCCGTCGGTTCGTCGAGGAGGTACAGCGGCGCGTCGACGGACAGCGCCAGCGAGAGTTCGAGCTTGCGTTTCATGCCCTCCGAGTAGTACTTGATGCGTTTGTCGAGGTCGCCGTCGATACCGAGGTCGTCGACGTACGTCCGCCAGCGGTCCGTGAACTCGGGGTGAAGCCGGGAGTAGAACGCGGCCGTCTCGCGGCCAGAGAGCGTGTCGACGCTCGCGCCGCCCTGCAGCAGCAGCGAGAGGCTCCGGCCGCCGTCTTCGCTGACGGGCGTCCCGAACACCGACACGGAGCCCTCCGACGGCTCGGTGCCACCGGCGAGACACGACAGCAACACCGTCTTCCCGGTGCCGTTGGGCCCCATCAACAGCAGCACTTCGTTCTCAGCGACGGTGAGGTCGATGCCGTCGAGGACGCCGTCCTCGCCGTAGGCCTTGTGGACGTTCCGCGCCTCGACGGCTGGCCGGTCGACGCTCACCGGACCGCACCCCCGTAGAGCGAGCGGCGGGTGGCGGCGACGGCGAGCGCGAGTCCGGCCACTGCGTAGCCCGCGAGCAGCGCGACGTGACCCATGCTCGTCGGCGCGCCGGGCGGTGCCAGTCCGGCTTGCGTCCACCCGCCGGCGGCGACGAGGTGGTGGACGGCCAGCCGGGTGGCCAGCGCGTTCGGGACGACGTTCACGAAGTCGGCAGCGCCGGCGAGCATCCCGGGCTGGATGCCGTTGTAGCCGGTGAGGAAGAAGGCGAGCATGACGACGCTGACGGCGACGATGCTCGCGAACTTCGCGTCCGGGACGACGGCGACGAGGACGACGGCGATGCTAGCGGCGAACAGGCCGAGCGCCAGCAGCCCGAGCAGGGCCACGGGGATCGAGGCGGCCGACCGGAGCGTGAACGCCGCTCCCGTGACAGCACCGACGCCCAGCACAGCGAGGACGGCGGCGACGGCGAACAGGTAGGCGGCCGCGAACCGCCCGAGGAAGTCCGCTGTCGGCGACACGGGGAGTGCTCGGAACTGGCGGTATCGGCCGCGTTCGACGTCCGCGACGAGCGACTGGGAGAACGTGTTCAGGAACACGGTGAGGGCCGCGAAGGCCCCGTACGAGACGGCGTGCGTGGCTTTGACCGCGCTCACGACCTCGGCCGGCATCCCTCCGGTGTCGATGAAAAGGGACACGGACAGCAGGTAGAACATCGCGGGGAACGCCACCGCCCAGAAGGCGACAGCGCTGTTCCGGCGGAGCGTCTGGAGGGTTCGCACGGCGAACGCCGTGGTCTGTTCGAGGAGCCGGCCCAGGGGCGGGCCGCCACGTGTCTCGATGCTCATACTACGTCACTGGCACCGACTGACAAATAACTTTGCACTACAAACTCACTTTGCAGCGCAAAGTCGCGGCTCGCGGGGCTGCGGTGTCGGTTCGATTCGGGGACTCGTCGAGAAATACTGCGTGTGGTGGGTCGGCGCTACGGTCGGCTCAGTTCCAGGGCCCGAACTCCGGGTCGACCTGTCGCTCGCGGCGGTCGATGCCGTCGATCTTCGCGACGTCCTCGTCGTCGAGTTCGAGATCGAGGCTCGCCCAGTTGTCGGCGATGTGGTCCTCGCCGGTCGCCTTCGGGATGGCGGTGACGCCCTTCCGGCGCACCCACGCCAGGCTCACCTGCGCCTCGCTGACGCCGTGCTTCTCCGCGACGGCCTGGATCTCGGGCACGTCGAAGACCTCACCGCGGGCCAGCGGCGAGTACGCCACCAGCTCGATGTCCTCGCCGTCGGCGTACTCGCGCAGCTCCTCCTGTTGGAGGAGCGGGTGGAACTCCACCTGGTTGGCGAACGGCAACTCGCCCAGGACGTCTTCGGCTTCGTCGAGATGCCGGGGCTCGAAGTTGCTCACGCCGATGCGCTCGGTCACGCCGTCGGCCTGCAGGTCGGCCAGCGCAGCCAGCGTCTCCGTGGCGTCGTACTGGTTTGCCGGCCAGTGCACGTACAGGAGGTCGACGTAGTCGACGCCGAGCTTCTCCAGGCTCTGTTCGGTCGCGGGCGCAACGTCGCCGTCACCGAGCTCGCTCGTCCACACCTTCGTCGCGAGGAAGACGTCCTCGCGGTCGACGTCGGCGGCCGCGATGCCGTCGCCGACGGCGTCCTCGTTCTCGTAGATCTGTGCCGTGTCGATGTGCCGATACCCCATTTCGAGGGCGGTTCGTACGCTGTCCGCGCACGCACTGGGATCCTCGTTCTCCCAGGTTCCCAGTCCGAACTCGGGCATCTCCTCGACGACCGCCGCGCGCTGCTGTGTGTCCTGTGCCATACGCATAGCAACAACGGGTAGGTGGTTAGCGGTTGTGGATGCGGCGAGAACGCCGGCGTGTCCTCACGCGCGCAGCCGGTCGCGGGCGAACCGCGCGAGCAGGGGGACGTCTTCGGTGTGCACGAACTCGAGCAGCGACCGCAGCCCGCCCTCGTTCGCGCCGGACAGCGTCCCGACGTCGGCCGTCTGCAGGTCGCTCATGAGGCGGTCGTAGCGCTCGTTGGACGCGAGATACAGCAGCTGGGTCATGGTCAGCCGCATCCGCGCGTTCGGCGCGACACGCTTGTGCCAGAGGTCGTCGTAGATCGACAGCGCGTCCGCGGACGTATCGCGGTCGTCGCCCATGAAACACCGATCGGCGGTGATCGCGGCCGCGCGCGCCGACTCCATGCACTTGTGGATCCCCTCCCCCCACAGCGGGTCGACCGTCGGCACGGTGTCCCCGATGGCCATGAAGTTGTCCGTCGAGAAGTTCGCCGGCAACTGGATGTGCGCCGACCCGCGGTGCTGTTTGCCCGCCAGTTTCGTGGCGTCGGCGAGGCGCGGATCGGTCTCCATCCAGTAGTCGAGGTGGTCGTCGATGCTCTTCGAGGCGTCACCGAACCGCTGGTAGCTCTCGTTTTGGATGTAACAGATGCCGACTTTTGCGGTGTCAGCGCCCGTGTGGAAGATCCACGAGTAGCCGCCGGGCGCGAGGTCGTGATCCAGGCGCAGCATCATCGCGTCGCTCAGGTCGGCGTACCCCTCGTGGTCGACGGCGACGTTCTCCATCTCCCACTCGATGCCGATGGCCTGATTGCTGCGCCGGAGGTCCGTCACGCCGAGTTTCTTCGCGAGCGGCGCCGCCGGCCCGGTTGCGTCGATGATGATGTCGCCGTACACCTCCTCGTCGCCGTCGTACTTCACGCCGACAATCTCCCCGCCTTCCGTGATCGGGTTGTTCACGCGCGCCTCGAACCGGTACTCGGCACCCTGCTGTTCGCCGGCGGCGACCAGCCACTGTTTGAACTCCGCGAACTCCAGGACCGCGCCGGGCTGATCCTGGACGAAATACTCGTGGGGGGATTCCAACACAACGTCGTCGGTGTACTGCATGACCACGTCGTCGGGCACGCCGAACGCGCCCATCATGGACGCGAACGTGCCCGCAGTGGACTTGTTCGACTGGCGGGGGAACTCGTCCTCGGGTTCGGCTTCGAGGACGACCACGTCGTAGCCCCGCTCCGCGAGGTCGCGCGCGCACTGTGCTCCTGCTGGGCCGGCACCGGCGACAATAACGTCGTGCTTGTCTGACATAGGGTCGATCACGCTGAAGGGTGACGCGAGTCAGTCGCCCTGAACCGGGTGCTGTCAGCAGCCAGTCACGACCACCGGCCCGCGCACGGCTAGTTGTTCACTCTGAACCACGCCGGGGACTAAAAACACGCGGGAACGTTCCTGACGCCCGCAAAGGGGTGGGACTCCCCGACACCGGCTCGTGCGCGCTCGGTCAGGCCAGCCGGTAGCCCCCGAGCCGGGCCACTGCCACCCGGTAGGCCACCGGAAGCGCAACAGCGACCGCCGCCAGCGCGACGAAGGCCCCCGTTTCGACGGTGCCCGCGCTCACACGCCAACCAAACGGCAGCGTCCGCGAGACGAGCACGGTGACTGCATCGTGGAGGACGTCGCTCCGGACGACGGTGACCGCGACGACGGCCGCCGTGAGTGTCGCGGAGAACACGCCGTACGCGACCTTGCTGGGTGGCACGGCGCGGCGGGACCCGGCGAGGTCGACGCCCTCGAAGCGGGGAAAGACGCTGCCGACCCCGGCTGCGAGCACGGATGCGGCCAGCACAGCGCTGCCGGCTGCGACCACGACGCCCAGTACGCCGCCCAACGAGTAGCCTGCGGCGCCGGCGAGCAGGCCGGCCACAGCCCCGCTGACAGGGACAGCGACAACGCCGGTCGCCGCGACGTAGCCGCGGACGACGTGCCGGCCGCCGGCGCGCGCCGTCAGCAGCGACGGCAGCGACCTGCCCTGATTCCCGAGGGGGTTGAGGGGGAGCGCCGCGCCGCCCGCCCACGCACCATACCAGACGGCCAGCCAGGGCGCGTACCGCGGCACGGTGCCGCCGGCGAGGACCTGCTCGCCGACCGGGATCGCCCCCACCAACGGGAAGGCGACGAAAACCAGCCGGAGCGGCGACCGGTAGATCTGCAACAGTGCCGTGCTCGCGACGCCGTGGGTCGCAGGCGCGCGCGTCAGCACGCCGAGCAGTCTGTCGACCGCGTGGTCGGGCGCAGTCGTGGGTTCGCCGTCACTCTCGGTCGACGCCATCCCGTCGGCGCGCCAGGCGTACCGGGCGGCCGGCACCGCGAGAAGGACGCCGGCGCCTGCGACGACGACACCGAGGGCGAACGCCCCAGCGACACCGGTGGCGCCGGGAGTCACGCCGGGCGTTGTCGCCAGCGAGAGGTCGCCGAGCCAGCAGAGCGGGGGCGCGCGGAGCACGGGTCGCAGGGCGTCGATGGCGGTCGTGAACTCCCCGGTGAGCATCACAGCGAAGTACCCGAGGCCGATACCCACTCCGAGCACCGGCTTCAGTTGCGTGAGGACGTTCGACCGGCGGACGACGCCCTTCAGCAGGAAGCCGACGGGGTAGCCGGTGGCTGCCGCCGACGTGACGGTGACTGTCGCCGCGGCGACGACGCCGAGGACGGGGACCGGCGTTCCCAGTCCCAGGCTCAGCCCGAGGGCCAGCCCGAGTGCCGGGAAGAGCATGAACCCGGCGAGCTTGACAGCGGCGCTCGCGAGCTTCCCGGCGGTGATGTCGGCGGTCGGGCGGAGCGTGAGGTAGTGGCCGTCGTTGTCGAGGTCGCCGTTCGAACCGACAGCCTCGACGACGAGCATCGCGACCGTGAACAGCCAGGCGACGCTCCAGGCGGTCGCCGCACCGCCGGCCGCGAACCACGGCGTCTCACCGGCCGCCAGCGCGACGCCGGTGTCGTGGCCGAGCGAGTACGCGTACACCGTGATGAGCGCGAAGCCGACGGCCGAGAGCGCGCCGTACAGCAGCCAGAAGTCCTGGCCGCGCAGCTTCCGGTAGCCCCGCACGAGGTCGACGCGCGCCAACTCGACTGCGGCCTCGGCGTCGGGGACGGCTTCACGAATCCGGGAGCGGGGCGTCGGCATCCGCAGTCACCTCCATGAAGACGGTCTCCAGGTCGGTCGCGCTGCCCTCGCGGGCGGTCGATTTGAGGTTCTCTGGGTCACCGTCGGCGACGAGGACGCCGTCGTCGATGACGCCGATGGTGTCCGCGAGTTCGTCGACGACGGGGAGGACGTGCGTGGAGAGAAGGACAGTCGCGTCCCCCGCCGCGAGGTCCGCGACGGTGTCCCTGACGGTGCGGGCGGCCCGGGGGTCCAGCCCCGACGTGGGTTCGTCGAGGAACAGGACGTCCGGGTCGTGGAGCATCGCGGCGACCACGCCGATCTTCTTCGTCATGCCTGTGGAGTACGACTCGATGCGGCGGTCGGCGTCCGCGAGCAGGTCGAACCGCTCCAGCAGCGACTCGATGCGGGTGTCCGCCTCGCCGTCGTCGAGCCCGTGGAGTCGGGCGACGTGCCGGAGCTGCTCCCAGCCCGTCAGCTCGTCGAAGACCGGTGGATCGGCGGGTAGGTAACCGATTCGCGGGGTGAGCGCCGCCCGGTCGGTGACTGGAACGCCGGCGACCTCGGCGGTCCCCGCGGTGGGATCGGTGAGGGAGGTGAGCAGGCGCATTGTCGTCGTCTTCCCGGCACCGTTCGGTCCGAGGAAGCCGTAGACGCTGCCCGCGGGCACGGCGAGGTCGAGGTCGTCGACCGCAGCTTCGTCGCCGTAACGCTTCGTCAGGCCGTCTGCGCGGATGGCGAGGTCGGTCATCGGCGGTCTCCAGTCGGTGTCGTGGTGTCGAGGCCGGTGGGGGACATGGATTGACTCGACTCGCGTGTAAAGCGAGGTTTACAGGAAAGTATGTTTTACACTCCAAGGTAAGGCTGTCGGTGGTCCGAACAGAACACCGAGCAGCGCTGCCGCCTTCGCTACCCGTCGAGTTCGGGGTCGAAGAGGTCCTCGATCCGGCAGTCGAAGAAGTCCGCGAGCTTGAACGCGAGTTCGATGCTGGGGTCGTAGCGGTCGCGCTCGATGGCGTTGATGGTCTGCCGAGTGACCCCGACGGCGGCCGCGAGGTCGGCCTGACTCAGGTCGGCCTCGCCGCGGCGTTCGCGCACGTGGTTTCTCATCGTCGGTAGCGAATGGCGGTGTAGACGACGCCGTAGACGATGAACAGGGCCGAGATGGTGAGGAAGCCACCGACGAACTCCTCGGGCACGTCCACCGACGGCATCTGGTCAACGACGACGTGCGTGGTCATCGCCAGTAGACCCACGACGCCCGCAATCTGGAGTGTGAGCAGGCTCGCCCGGCGCTCCAGGTCGAGGTCGCGCTCGTCGTACAGCGTGACGGAGGTCCCCTTCCAGACTGCGAGGGAGCCGAGGATGCCCGCCCAGTACACCACGAGCCCGGCCAGCGGGTAGTCGAACTCCGCGGCAACGATGAACCCGCCGACGCCGACGCCGATGCACGCGTACATCAGCCGCCGGTACCGCCGGACCTTCGCCAGTCGCCCCGTCCCGGTCGACCCGCGGTCGCTCATGGACACGATCGTAACGCGTGCTTTACTCCCGGGTGGCTTGTAGGTTTCCTCTCAGCGGGCCCCTGGCAGCCCTCGTGCCTGCACGGTGGATCTCTGCACGTGCGACCGGTCGACGACCGACAGCGGCCGGTGACGCCACCCCGGACACCTCGCCGAACACTTCGAACCAGCCGATGGTCCGGATGCCGGCCTCGACCCGATCCACAGCCTCCGGAACGCGCTCCAAGCCCGCTACTGGCCGGTCTGGAAGTCCCGCTGACGCACTGAGACGTGGGAGCCGGTCGGCGAAGCATCGGCGCGCGAACGGGATGAGCGCACCGGCCACCACGAGCGGCGGGACGGAGCGAGCAGGGAGTGTTTATCGCAGTTTCGCGAGGAGAGGTCGCCGGAGGCGATCCGGCGAAGTAAACCGGGACTAGTAGAACTCGCGGACGAGATCGGTGGCGCCGTCGGGCGCGCCGTCCGGGAGTTCGGCCATGTTCTCGGTGACGCCGTGGGCCTCGCTGTACGGCGTCGAGTCCTCGTCCTGGTAGAGCACGCCGAGGTACTCCTTGCCGGCGTCGAGGATGGCGTCTTTGGCCTGGTCGTAGTCGTGGCGGTCGTAGTCGTCGTCCTCGCTGAGGTCCACGAGGCTGTCCCGGAAGTAGTCGTAGGTGTCGACGTCGTTGAACGTGACACACGGGGAGAACGTGTTGACGAGGCTGAACCCGTCGTGTTCGATGGCCTCCTGGACGATCTCCTGGTGACGCAGCGCGTCCGAGGAGAAGCTCTGTGCGATGAAGCTGCCGCCCGCAGCCATCGCCAGTGCCAGCGGGTTCACCGGCGGCTGCTTCGGGCCGTCCGGCGAGGTCGACGTCTCGAAGTCCGACCGGCTGGTCGGGGACGCTTGGCCCTTGGTCAGCCCGTAGATGCGGTTGTCCATCACGACGTACGTGATGTCGACGTTCCGCCGGACGGCGTGGATGAAGTGGCCGGCACCGATCGAGTAGCCGTCGCCGTCGCCGCCCGCCACCATCACTTCGAGGTCCGGGTTCGCGAGCTTCACGCCGGTGCCGACGGGGAGCGCGCGTCCGTGCACGCCGTGGAGCGCGTACGACCGCATGTACGTGCCGATCTTCCCCGAGCACCCGATGCCCGCGACGACGAACGTGTCGTCGGGGCTGTTGCCGGTCTCCGCGAGCGCTTTCATCATGCCGTTCATGGTGCCGAAGTCACCGCATCCCGGACACCACGTCGGCTGCTTGTCTGACTTGAAGTCGGTGAATCGAACGTTCTCTGAGCTCATGCGAGGGACTCCGTGATTTCGGCGGCGAGTTCGTCCGCTTTGAAGTCGACGCCGGTGTAGTTGTTGATGCGTGTGACGCGCTCGAGCACGTCGTGCTCGATCACGTCGGCGAACTGGCCGGTGGCGTTGGCTTCGACAACGACGACGTCGTCGGCGGCTTCGACCTCGTCGGTGAGGTCGGGCCGCGGGTAGATGTACGGCACCGACACCACGCGGATGTCGGGGTCGTCGTCGCCGTCGAGGTACTCCAGGGCTTCGACGATGGTGCCCTCGTTCGACCCCCACGAGACCACGAGGTTGTCGGCGTCGCTGTCGCCGAACTCGCGGTAGTCGAACTGCTCGCGCTCGCGGGCGGTGTCGACTTTCCGGTAGCGCTTGTCGACCTGGTCGACGCGCACGTCCGTGTCTTCGGTGCGGCGGCCGAGTTCGTCGTGCTCCAGGCCCGTGGACATGTGGACGCCGCCCTCGGTGCCTGGCACGGCGCGCGGGCTGATGCCGTCGGCGGTGTCGGCGTGGGGTCGGAACTGCTCGGTGTCGTTTTGCCACGCGGAGATCTCGTCCTCGTCGACGAGCTTCCCGCGCTCGATCTCGACCGCGTCCATGTCGAACTCCTCGGGCGGATACGTGCGCTCGGTGACCGCCATCGAGAGGTCCGCGGTGACGTAGACGGGGAGCTGGTATTTCTCCGCGAGGTTGAACGCCTCGACGGTCTTGTGGAAGCACTCCGCGACCGACGTGGGCGCGACGACGAACCGCGGGATCTCGCCGTGGCCGCCTTTCAGCATCATGTTCAGGTCGCCCTGTTCTTGCTTGGTCGGCATCCCCGTCGAGGGGCCCGACCGCATCACGTTCGCGATCACCAGCGGTGTCTCACTGGTGGCGACCAGGCCGAACGTCTCGCTCATCAGGTCGATGCCCGGCCCGGAGGTCGCGGTCATCGATCGCGCGCCGGCGCGCGCCGCACCCAGCGCGAGGTTGATCGCCGCGAGTTCGTCCTCGGCCTGGACGACGTGGCCGCCGAACTGCTCGATGCGGCCCGTGAGGTACTCCATGACGTCCGTCGCCGGGGTGATGGGGTAGCCGGCGTAGAACCGGCAGCCGGCCGCGATGGCGCCCATGCCGATCGCCTCGTCGCCGTTCAGGAGGACGTAGTCCTCGTCGGTGGTCTCCAGCTCGTAGGGGAGCGTGACGTCCTCGAACTCCTCGGCGACGTACTCGGCACCCAGGCGGGCCGCCTGCTTGTTGTTCTCGATGATCTGTTCGCCCTTCCCGCTGAACCGCTTTTCGAGGGATTCGTCGAGGTTCTCGATGGGGAAGTCCGCGACCGCGCAGACCGCGCCCAGGGCGACGATGTTCCGCATGATCGCGCCGCCGGCGTCCTCGGCGAGGTCCTTCAGCGGGATGTCGAGCCCGGTGACTTCCGCGGGGGATTCGAAGTCGGCGAACTCGGTGCGGTCGCCGTCGTAGATGATGATGGAGTCCGCGTGCAGCTCATCGAGGTTCTCGTCGACGGTGCGTTCGGTGAGCGCGATGAGGATGTCGAGGCGGTCGACTACACTCTGTACTTGGTCGACCGACGTACGGACCTTGTAGGCAGTGTACCCACCTCGGATGCGTGATGCGAAGTCCTTCGAGGTGAACACGTGCCGGCCGGCGCGCGACAGCGCCTGCGCAAAGATCTTGCCGGTGGACGCGATTCCATCGCCGGCCTCCCCGCCGATGGCCCAGTTCAGGTCGTCGTGCATGTCGTTACGGGCTACCCGGGCCGCCAGCAAAAAGGCTTCTGAAGGCGTCTCCCGGCTGGAATGCAACGGACCCGCTGGCACGCATCGCGAAACTGGACGTACGTGTGCTCGGGTCCCACAGGCGTGTACGACCACGTGGTGTGTGACGCCGAACCGTGAACCCCGGAAGTTGCTGGTGTGACATCTGGCGGCCGACTGTCGGTGTCCCGAAACGAACGGGTTAGGTGAGTGGCCCACCAGACACACGTATGGACGAAACCCCGGTCACAGTGCAGGCGGTCGACGACGTCGGCCCGGACGCCATCGCAGTCACGTTCGAAACCCCGGCAGGGTTCACCGCCGAACCCGGACAGTTCGTGCGCGTCGTCCGCGAGTTCGAGGACGGCGAAACGGAGGGGCGATACTACACGCTGTCATCGCCGACCGTGGCCGACACCTTCGAGGTGACCGTCGACGTGGCTCCCGACGGCGTGCTCGGCCCGTGGCTCGCGGGCCGCGACCCCGGCGACGAGGTCACTGTCGAAGGCCCGTTCGGCGAGGACTACTACCAGGGCGAGCCCTCCGTGTTGCTGCTCGCGGGCGGCCCGGGCGTCGGCCCCGCCGTCGCCATCGCCGAGCGAGCGATGGACGCCGGTGCCGAGGTCGCGCTCGTCTATCAGGACGAGGCCCCCGTCCACGAACCCCGGCTCGCCGCGCTTTCGGACGCGGGCGCGGACGTGCTCGTCGTCACCGACGCGTTCGAGGACGCCGTCGCGACGCTGGCGGACGCGTCCGATCAGGCCGCGTTCGTCTACGGCTTTGCGGCGTTCTGCGGCGCCGCCACCGACGCGCTGGAGGCAGAAGGCTTCGACACCGACGCCGCGAAAGTCGAGAGCTTCGGCCCCGAGCCGTGAACCGAGGGGCTGCCGTGTCGACACCAATCAGCGTCAGGAGTCGGCACGCGGTCGACCAGCGACTCGACCGCCTCCGCGACGCCCACGGCCCGTTCCCGTGCCACACCGAGACTGTCGAGAACGACCCGGCGCTGTTCGCACACGGGCGCGAACTCGTCGCGGCCGGTGGTCGCGGCAGTGCGGGCGCACGCGTGACCGACACCGACGGCCGCGTCCTGCTCATTCGACATCCTGGGGACCCCGAGAAGTGGGTGCTCCCGGGTGGCGGCCACGAACCCGGGGAGACGTTCGCGGAGACGGCGGTCCGGGAAGTCTGGGAGGAGGCCGGCGTCGAGTGCGAACTCACGGGCGTCTGGCAGGCCAAGCGCCGCCGGATTCGTCACCGACCCCGATGTCCCGCAGCGGGACGCGGTGAGTGAGAACTGACCGGTCAATGCTCGACGAACTCGATGAGCGCGCCGCCGGTGTCCTTGGGGTGTAGGAAGGCCACGTCGTGGCCCCAGGCCCCGTCCCGCGGCTCCTCGTCGATGCGGTCGACGCCCGCGTCGCGGGCGGTCTCCAGCGCGGCCTCGATGTCGTCGGTGGCGAACGCGACGTGATGGATGCCGCCGCCGGTGCGCTGCAGATACCGGCCGACGGTCGTGTCCTCGTCGACGGGTTCGAGGAGTTCGACGTAGCCGTCCCCCCCGAGATCGAGGAAAACCGTGTGCAGTCCGTCGAAGACCTCCTCGTGCGCGACCGGCGCGCCCAGCAGCGCCGTGTACAGTTCGCCCAGGCCCGCGGCGTCCTCGGTGGCGACGCCGACGTGGTCCACGTGCATACTCGCAGGTGGCCCGCGGGCGCTCATCAAGCCACCGACTACGCGGGGTCCGGCAGGTCGAAGTCGACGCCGGTGTGGTCCGCGGAGACCGTCCAGAGGCGGCGCGCGGTGTCCTCGTCGCGCGACCGGGCGCTCGGCTGCTGGCGCTCGGGGTGGCCGCGCATGTTCAGGACGCCGCCGGGTCCGATGTACTCACCGCCGTCGATGCTCGGGTTAGTCGCGGCGTACAGCAGCGGCCACGCGCCCTGCTCGGCGCTCTGGCCGACGAGCGCGTTCGCGGCCCGCATCGCGAGCAGCCGCAGCCGCGACCCCGCCGCCTGCGGACCGCGGAGTTGGAGGTTCGTCGCGGCGTACCCCGGATGGCAGGCAACGCTCGTCACGCTCGCCGACGCCGCCCGCAGCCGCCGGTCGAGCTCGTACGCGAACAGGAGGTTCGCGAGCTTCGACTGGCTGTAGGCCTCCCACTTGCCGTACTCGGCCTCGTGCTGGAGGTCCTCGAAGTCGATCCGGCCGCGCCGGTATGCGCCCGACGACTGCGTGACGACGCGCGTCTCGCCGCTGGTCCGCCGGAGCACGCCCAGCAACCCGGCGGTGAGCGCGACGTGCCCCAAGTGGTTGACGCCGAACTGCGTCTCGAAGCCGTCGGCGGTCTCCGAGCGCGGGATCGCCATCACCCCGGCGTTGTTCGCGAGCACGTGCAGGCTGTCGAACTCCGCGGTGAACCAGTCGGCGAACGCCGCCACCGAATCAAGCGCTGCGAGATCGAGCTCGTGCACTGTCAGCGACGCCCCCGGGAGCTCTGCCACGATGTCGTCGCGGGCGTCCTCGCCGCGTTCGGTGCTCCGGCACGCCATGACGACGTGCGCGCCAGCCCGAGCGAACGCCCGCGTGGCCTCGAAGCCGAGGCCGCTGTTCGCGCCCGTCACCACCACCCGCCGGCCGGACTGATCGGGGAGCGCTGCCGCCGTCCACGCGTCATCGCTGCTCATACCGCCACGGTCGGCGGCCAGCGGGAAAACTCACGGTGGTGGTGGCGGCGTCCTCAGAGGGCTGCCCCGGGCTGGTGTTCGCCGAACACGTCCCGCAGCGTGTTGCAGATCTCGCCCACGCTGGCGTACTCCTTGACCGCGGCCACGATATACGGCATCACGTTCTCGTCGCCCGCGGCGGCCGCCCGCAGGTCCGCGAGCGCGGCTTCGACGGCCTCGCTGTCCCGGTCGGCTTTCACGTCGTTCAGGTGCTCGATCTGGCGGCGCTCGTCGTCCGCAGTGACCTCCTCGATGTCGGCCTCGGGCTCCTCGTCGTCGACCTCGAACTCGTTGACACCGACGATGACGCGCTCTTTCTCCTCGATCTCCTGCTGGCGGTCGAACGCCACGTCCTGGATCTGGCGTTGGACCCACTGGTCTTCGACGGCGCGCCGCATCCCACCCCGACTGTCGACCTCGTCCAGGATCGCCTGGGCTTCGGCCTCGATGTCGTCGGTGAGTCCTTCGACGTAGTAGCTGCCCGCCAGCGGGTCGATGGTGTCCGCCGCGCCGGACTCGTGGGCGAGGATCTGCTGGGTGCGCAGCGCGGTCCGCACCGACTCCTCGGTGGGGATCGACAGCGCCTCGTCTTTCCCGTTCGTGTGCAGGCTCTGGGTTCCCCCCAGTACTGCGGCCAGCGCCTGGTAGGCGACCCGCACGATGTTGTTGTCGATCTGCTGGGCGGTCAGCGTCGAGCCCGCCGTCTGGGTGTGGAACTTCAGCTGCTTGCTCTTGGGGTCGTCGGCGTCGAAGCGCTCCTCCATGATCGTCGCCCACATCCGGCGGGCCGCCCGGAACTTCGCGACCTCTTCGAGGATGTTGTTGTGCGCGTTGAAGAAAAACGAGAGCTGGGGCGCGAACTCGTCGACGTCGAGGCCGGCGTCGAGGGCGGTCTGGACGTATTCGATGCCGTCGCCGAGCGTGAACGCGATCTCCTGGGCGGCTGTCGCGCCGGCCTCGCGGATGTGGTAGCCCGAAATCGAGATGGTGTTGAACTTCGGGGTCTCCGCGGCGCAGAACTCGAAGATGTCCGTGATGACCCGCATCGACGGCTCCGGCGGGAAGATGTAGGTGTTGCGCGCGATGTACTCCTTGAGGATGTCGTTCTGGATGGTGCCCCGCAGCTCCTCGCGGTCGACGCCCTGCTGGTCGCCCACCGCGATATACATCGCCAGCAGGACGCTGGCGGGCGCGTTGATCGTCATCGACGTACTGACTTCGTCCAGCGGGATGCCGTCGAAGACGGTCTCCATGTCCGCCAGCGTGTCGATGGCGACGCCGGATTTCCCGACTTCACCCTGCGCCATCGTGGCGTCCGAATCGTACCCCATCTGGGTGGGCAGGTCGAAGGCCATCGACAGCCCCGTCTGGCCCTCGTCGAGCAGGTAGTTGAACCGCTCGTTGGTTTCGGCCGCGGTCCCCATGCCGGCGTACTGGCGCATCGTCCACAGCCGCCCGCGGTACATCGTCGGGTAGACGCCCCGCGTGTAGGGCTCCTCGCCGGGGAACCCGATGTCCGCGTCGTAGTCGCGGTCGGCGACGTCGTCGGGCGTGTACAGCCGGTCAACGGACTGCCCGCCCGTGTCCGTCTCGAAGGACTCCTTGCGCTCCCCGAAGCGGTCCAGCGTCGGCCCCAGCGTCTCCTCTTCCCAGTCCTCGCGGCCGTCCCGAATCGCCGCGAGGTCGTCCTCGTCGTACATACCCCGACGGACGGCGGACGCCGTCTTAATGCTTGTACGTTCCTCCCGGGCGACGACCCGCTGCGCTCCGGGGTCGACAGTGACTTCGCGACCGAGCGGGAGCGGCGCGACGGGGTTGCCCCCAGTCGGGACCCACCACGACCGGCGCGTCGGAATTGTAGCGCGCGACCTGCTCGGCGACCGCGTCGTAGACGTCCTCGCGGTAGCCGTCGCGGTCGCCCCCCGGCGGGTCGGCCGCGAAACGCCGGGTCGGCGGCCGGCCAACGAGCACAGCGAGGAAGGTACTGCCGTCGAACACGCCAACGATGGTGAACTGGAGCGCCACGGGACAGCACGCGAGCCCGGCGAGTCGGTCACGTCCCGGCGGTCGCAGCGTGCCGGGGCGTCTCTTGTGGGCTGTGCCGCCGTCACCCGCCGGTGTCGTACTTGTACGTCGCGGTGTCGGAGTCGATGCCGAAGTCCTCGCCTGCGTCGGCGTCGTCGCTGCCGTCGTCGCCGGCGAAGCGCCGCTGGAGCCGCTCGGGCACCTCGAACGCGTCGAACGCCACGCACAGCGCCTCGGCGTCGGGCTGGGACTCCCGGGTCGCGGCCAGCCGGTCGCCCAGCGGCGGCGGTAGCTCGGCTTCGTCGACGCGCTCGAAGCCGAACTGGTCGAGGTACGCCGGCTCGTCGGTCAGCGCGTACGCCTCCTCGATCCCCTGCTCGCGGGCGTCCGCGACGAGGTATGCGAGCAGATGGGCCCCAACGCCTCGCCCCCGCCAGTCGTCGAGCACGCCGATGTTCGTGAACTCACAGACCCGCGCGGTGTCGTCCGGTGTGTGCACGCGGAAGCGCGCGAACCCCGCACGCTCGTTCGTCGCCTCGTCGACCGCCAGCACGTAGTCCCGGGATCGGAACGCCGGGTCCTCGAAGCCGTAGTCGTCGAGCCGGTCGAGCAACCACACCTCCTCGTGGTTTTTGGCGTCCCGCGTGTGCATACCACGCAGTTGTGTGCCACACGTCAAAAGCGTTTGCTGGGGGGTCCCGAGCGACACCGCGCGGTCGGCTACCCGCAGGCCGTCGACGCAGCGACCTCCCGCAGCGTCTCCAGTGACACGCCACTCCCCCGGACGGTGTACCGATAGGTCGCGCAGTTCCACGAGATGCTCGTCGTCGGCCCGACAGCCACCGCGGCGTTCCGTCCGGCGACCCGGATCTCACGGTCACCGGTGACCGGATACGTGCGGTCGTATTTCGCGACCGTGACGCTCGCGGTGTCGTTGGCGTACCGCAGGCCCACGCCGTGGATGCGGCCCGTCGTCTCGGTCGCCGCAACCAGCCGCAGCGACCCCGGCGTCGCCGGCTCGGGGACGCTCGCCTCGGTCGCCGCCGCCAGCCGCTGTGCGGACGGGTACACCGTCCGGTTGGGCGTGTCGTACGTCTTCGCTGTGGTGTTCGGTGGCGCAGAGAACGTGAACGTGTCGTCGGTGACCCCCGGGTCGAAGGTGATGTCGCTGTAGGTCGTTCTGGCCGTCACGGGCTCGCCGTTGGCAACCCAGGAGGTCTGTCGCTGCACCGGGAAGAACCGCTCCGTGTCGACCCACAGCGTCTGTTCGAACGCAGCCCCCACGTCACCCGTGGCGCTCAGCCGCAACACGTAGACCGACCGGCCGCTGACTGTGGTCGTCCCGTCGTAGGTGAGCCTCAGTGTGGCCGTGTGACTGGCGCCGGTGGCTCGGCGGGCCGTGTCCACGGGAACGACCGGCAGCGGCGAGACGCCGTCGGCTGTCGCCGATGCGGTCCTGTCGGTGACGTTCACTCGCTCGAACAACCGCTCGACGCGATCCCCGAACGTCCGGGGGTCTGTCGTCCCGGCCGGCTCGAACCGCCGCACCACCCCGGTGTCACGGTCGTACATCGTCATCACGGAGTCGTTTTCCACGATCGTCTCGTGGCGGCGGCTGGTCGTCTCCCGGATCGTGATCCGGCGCTGGTCGGTGCCCGGCCGCAGGGACACCCTGGCGACGGACCGATACGTCTCCGAGCCCCGGTGAACGACCTTCTCGCGGGTCGCGTTGACGCCGTCGATCCCGGCGTACGCCCCGCTGGCGTTCGCGCCGATCCGCGGTGAGCCGGCACCCGACTGCGTCCCGCCCAAGACAGTCATCCCGATCACGGCGCCACCGGCGAGAACGGCAACGGCGACGAGCCCACCGACCAGCAGGCGTGTCCGCTGTCGCCCCTCAAACATAGCGTGGTTTCACGCGGCCACGTCTTAGTGGTTGCGTCCCGACTGAAACCTACTGCAAAGATTCTTGCACGTTCGCTGTGTCGGCCCCGGCATGGATTCACTCGACGGAGTCGGCACGGTCGTCCACGAACCGGACCCTGCGCTCGCGTCGTCGACGAACGTCGCCCAGTTCATGGCCGCCCACGACATCGACGACGTGGACGCGCTCCGCGAGCGCAGCACCACTGATCTCGACTGGTTCTGGGGGGAACTCCCGGAGTACCTCGGCCTGGAGTTCTTCGAGGACTACGACGCTGTCTGCGACGACGCCGACGACCCCCAGTCCACGGCGTGGTATCCGGGCGCCGAACTGAACGTCGCGCACAACACCGTCGACCGCCACGCCAGCGTCGACGCCGGCACCCGCAACCACGTCGCCTGCATCTGGGAGGGCGAGGACGGCACGGTCCGCCAGCAGACCTACCACGACCTCCACCAGCAGGCCAACCGGGTGGCCAACGCCCTTGCCGAGCGCGGCATCGGCGAGGGCGACACGGTGGGCCTCTACATGCCGATGGTCCCGGAAGTCCAGAGCATCCTCTACGGCATCTTCAAGATCGGCGCGATCGCCGTCCCCGTCTTCTCCGGGTTCGGCGTCGAGGCCACCGCCACGCGCATCGCCGACGCCGAGTGTTCGGTGGTGTTCACGGGCGACGGCTTCCTGCGGCGGGGCGACCGCGTCACGCTCATGGACACCCTCAACGACGCCATCGAGCGGGTCGGCCACGTCGACCACACCATCGTCTACGACCGCCTCGGCATCCCCGCGGACTCGCTGTCCTGGACGCCCCGCGACGAGTGGTGGGACGACGCCGTGGCCACCCAGTCCCCGACGTTCGAGACGCACTCGATGGCCGCCAGCGATCCGTGCATGCTGCTGTACTCCTCGGGGACGACGGGAACACCGAAAGGCATCGTCCACACCCACGCCGGCGCGCTCGTCCAGCCCGCCAAGGAGATCCACTTCGGGTTCGACCAGCGGCCCGGCGACCGGTTCTGCTGGGTGAGCGACATCGGCTGGATGATGGGGCCGTGGTCGCTCATCGGGAACCACGCGTTCGCCGGCACCATCGTGATGTACGAGGGCGCCCCCGACCACCCCGCCCCCGACCGCTTCTGGCAGCTCATCGAGGACCACGGCATCACCCAGTTCGGCGTCTCTCCGACGGCGATCCGTGCACTGCGCGACCACGGCGACGAGCACGTCGCCGGCCACGATCTCTCCTCGCTGCGCATCCTGGGGTCGACGGGCGAGCCCTGGGACCCCGAGTCCTGGCGGTGGTTTTACGACCACGTCGGCGGCGGTGACACCCCGATCATCAACATCTCCGGCGGCACGGAAGTGTTCGGCTGCTTCCTCATGCCGCTGCCGACGGAGTCGCTGAAACCCTGCACGCTCGGCGGCCCCGGGCTCGGCATGGACATTGACATCGTCGACGACGACGGCACCTCCGTTCGGGACGCCCACGAGCGCGGCTACCTCGTCGCGCGGTCGTCCAGCCCGTCGATGACGCGGCGCCTCTGGAGCGGCGAGGACCGCTACCTGGAGGCGTACTGGTCGCGCTTCGAGGACGTCTGGAACCACGGCGACTGGGCGCAGATGGACGCCGACGGCGACTGGTTCCTCCACGGGCGCGCCGACGACGCCATCAACGTCGCCGGCCGCAAAGTCGGCCCGGCGGAGGTCGAGGGCGCGCTCATCGACCACGACGCCGTCACACAGGCGGCCGTCGTCGGGGTGCCCGACGACACCACCGGTGAGGCCGCCATCGCGTACGTCATCCTCGCCGACGCCGCCACCCCGAGCGCGGAGCTGCGCGCGGAACTGCGCGACCACGTCGGCGACGCCCACGGCAAACCGTTCCGGCCCCGGGAGGTGGTGTTCGTCGACGACCTGCCGAAAACCCAGTCCGGGAAGCTCGTGCGCCGCGCCGTCGCCAGTGCGTACACCGGCGCGGACGTCACGGACCGCTCCAGCATCGAGAACCCCGCGGTGCTGGACGCGCTCCGGGACGCGACCTAGAGCTCCGCCAGCAGCCCCTCGGGCTCGATCGTTTCGCCGTATTTCCGGAAGTCATCACGGTGCAGCCACGCCAGGCGGGTCGTGTCGCCGGTGTCCGGATCGTACACAGTGAACCCCTCCTCGGTGTACGGCCACACCGCCCCGAGGTCCGCCTCGAAGACCACCGTCCCATCGAAGGTCCCGATCGGCGCCACCCACTCCAGCGCCACGCCAAGCATGTCCTCGAAGGTGGCAGTCACTGCGTCCTCGGGCGTGTCGTCCGCGCCGACGGCGCGACCCGGCGGCCGGTAGACGCGGCCCCCGGACGACCCAACCGTTTCGACGACCAACAGTTCTGCATCGCGGCGAACGAGGCAGGCAGCGCGCGTGTCAGTCACTACCCGCATGCTCGCCCCCGCGGAAAAAAGAGCTATCGTTCGCGGTCCGCGGTCCACTCGCGGCGCAGCACGTCGTACCACACCTCGTCGGCGTACCCGCCGTCGATGTACCGCGCCTCGCGGCGGCGGCCCACCTCGGTGAACCCCATCGCCGCCAGCAGCCCGCGGGACGCCTCGTTGAAGTCGTAGGCCGCCGCCGACACGTTGTGGACGCCGTACTGCGCGAACACGTAGTCGATGCCCGTCGTCGCCATGTCACGCCCGTAGCCCGAGCCCGTGTACTCGGGGTGCAACCAGTACGCCAGCCACGCACGATCGCTGTCGACGTGGCGCGCGCTGAACGACCCGATGGGCGTGGTTTCGTCGGCGGCAGGCCGGCCGGGCGGCGCGTCCTCGTCGTCGACGCAGACGACCGCGACGACCGACGCGTCGTCCTCGACCCAGTGCTCGATGCCGTCCGCCTGCTGCTCGCGCGACCGGTGGTGGACCGATCCCAGCGAATGCCGGATGCGGGGGTCCGTGCAGGACCGCTGGAGGTGGGCGGCGTCGTCGCGCTCCACCGTGCGCAGCGTGACGCGGTCGCCCTCGGTGACAATCGGCCCCGGCATCACTGCGCCTCCCACTCCGTGCGGAGCAGCCCGTAGTGGATCTCGTCGCGGTACGCGCCGTCCACGAACTGTGCCTCGCGGTTGCGCGCCTCCTCGGTGAACCCGACCGCCGACACCAGGTCCCTGGTGAACTCGTCGACGCTGACCACGCTCGCGCCGACCGTGTGGACGTCGGACACCCGCCACAGCGCGTCCAACCCGAGTTCAAGCGCCGGCCCAGCGTGTCCCGCGCCGCGGTGCTCGGGCGGCACCCAGCAGACCACCGTGGGCTGGTCGTGATCGACGTGTCTGACGTACAGGAACGCCACCGCGGTCGTCTCCGCCGCGTCGGGATGGTCGAAGGGCGCATCCTCCGCATCGACGCACGCAATGTAGGCCGCGTTGTCGTCGTCTTCGACCTCCTCCTCGATGAACGTCTCGACCTCGGCCTCGCTCTTGTGGGTGCCCACGTGCAGCGCGCAGCGCGCGTACGGGTCGGCGAACGCCCGCTGCACGAACGCCGCGTCGTCGCGCTCAACCGTCCGCAACACGAGATCGTCGGTGTCGTCACTGACCTCCAGGATCGGCCCCGGCATCACTGAGCCACCCCCGCCAGCAGTGCGGTTGCGTCCGGACGGCGTCCCCCTGGTGGGGGTCCACCGCAACCCTGTCCAATCACACTTTCTGACATACCACTCGCGTCGCCGTCGCCGCATATAGTGGTTCCGAGTTCGCCGACGCTCAGTTGGGCGCGGCGCTCCCGGGCGACACCACGTCGGCCTCGGGCACTGCATCCGCGTCGGCCGCGGCAACGGCGACCGTGCCCTCGCCGCCCTCGGGTGGCAACACCACCGTTGCGCCCGCGAGCAGCGGCGCAACGACGCCCGCCACGACGGTGCCGGGGTCGGACAGCGGCGCGCGCACCGCGACCGCGTCGTGGCTGTCGTATCGCTCGCTGGCCACGCGCTCGGCGGCGGCCACCACCTCCCGGTGGGTCGCCCCGCCGGCCGCCAACAGCGTCGTGTCGGCGTCGATCTCGGGCTCGGGGAACGCGGGGTTCTCGCTCCAGACGTCGCGCTCGAAATACATCCACGACGGGTCCGCTGGCGGCTCGCCCCACCCGACGCGCTGGCCGCCCGCGGGCAGGTCGTACGCGCCGAGGTCAGCCGTCGGCCCCGCCAGCACGCGCGCGTCCACGACCGGTTCCGGGCCGAACGCCACGGTCGCGCCGAGTAGCGACGCTCCCAGGAACGTCTGGACCGCCTCCGGCGTCGGCGCGTCCAGGATCGCCACGCCCGCGTCCACCCGAACCCCACGATGCCGGAGCGCGTTCCCCGTCTTGTACACCCGGTTTCGCGTCGTCCGCGCGTCCATCGGGCGCGCGTGCCGGAGCACCGGCTGTGCCGGGTCATCCAGCGTCGCGACGACATCGGCGACTGTCTCCATGCCCGGATCTGGGGTCGCCGCTGGCTTACAACTGACGCGTCGCCGCCCCGCGGGCGACAGCCGGCCGGCTAAAAGGAGTTTTTGAGCTTCTCGAAGAACCCCTGCTCGACGTCGATCTCCTCGCCGCCCGCCTCCGCGAACTGTTCGAGGGCGTCGCGTTGCTCGTCGCTGAGGGACTCCGGCGTGACCACCTGAACGGTGACGTAGAGGTTCCCGTTGCCGCGGCGGCGCAGCCGCGGCATCCCCTTGCCCTTGAGCCGGAACGTCTCCCCGCTTTGCGTGCCGGCGTCCAGATCGAACGTCGCAGCGCCGTCGAGCGTCGGCACCTCGATCTCCGCGCCGAACACCGCCTGGGGGAACGAGACGGCGTGGCGGTGATGGAGGTCGTCGCCGTCGCGCTCGAAGTCGGGATGCTCCTCGACGGTGACGTCGACGAGCAGGTCACCGTTGGGCGCGCCCGGTTCGCCCGGCGCGCCCTCGCCGTCCATGCGCAGCGTCTGCCCGGTCCGGATGCCCTCCGGGATGTCCACCGTGAGCGTCGCGCGCTCTCGGGTCTGGCCCTGCCCGCCACAGGTCGAACACGTCTCCGAGTGCAACTCCCCCTCGCCGCCACAGCGCGAACACTCCTGGCGCTGCTGGACGCGGCCCAACGGCGTCTGGCGCACCTGCGTCACGACGCCCTGCCCGTCACACTGCGGGCACGTGCGCACGTCGGCGTCCTCCGGGTAGCCGCTTCCCCCACAGTCCGCACAGCGCTCGGGCCGCCGGACGGTCACCTGCTTGGACACCCCCCGGTAGGCTTCCGACAGCGTGACCGTGAGGTCCGTCCGGAGGTCGCGGCCCTGCTCCGGGCCGGACCGCCCGCGGCCGCCGCCACCGCCAGCGCCGCCGAAGAACTGCTCGAAGATGTCGCCCATACCGCCGCCGGCACCACCACCCATGCCGCCACCGAACGGGCCACCCGCACCGCCCATCCCGCCAGCGCCGCCGCCACCGTTCCCGGTTGCGCCGCGCTTCTCGGCCTCCTCGAAGCGCTCGTGGCCGAGCTGGTCGTACTGCTGGCGTGTCTCCTCGTCGGTGAGGACGTCCTTGGCTTTCTGAATCTTCTTGAACTTCTCCTCGGCGTCCGGGTCGTCGCTGACGTCGGGATGGTACTCCGAAACCTGGTCCCGGTACGCCTGCATGATCTCGTCCTCGGTCGCGTCCCGGCTCACACCCAGGACGTCGTAGAAGTCCTCACTCATCCGTTACCGACATGTACCCAGTTGAGACACTTGAAGTGACCGCTTACAACCGCGGCGGGCACTGTGCCCGTGGCGTTACTCCTCGTCGACGTCCTCGAAGTCCGCGTCGACGTACTCCTCGTCGTCGCCGTCGGCGTCGGCCGCCCCGCCGGGGCCGTCGGCCATGCCGCCCATGCCACCCATGCCGCCAGCGCCGCCGGCCGCGCCGGCCTGGGCGTCCTGCTGTTGCTGGTAGGCCTGCTTGCCGATCTCCTGGAGGGTGTCACTGAGCTCCTCGGTGGCCGTTTCGAGGGCGTCGATCTCCGGCTCGTCCTCGTCGAGCACCGCCTGGACGTCGTCGATGGCGTCGTTCACGTCCGCTTCGAGGTCCTCGTCGACGAGCTCCTCGTTCTCCTCGAGGAGGCTCTCGGCGCGCTGGATCGCCGTTTCGGCCTCGTTGCGCGCCTCGATGCGGCGGCGGCGCTGCTCGTCCTCCTCGGCGTGCGCCTCGGCGTCCTCCTGCATCTCGTCGATCTGCTCGTCGCTGAGCCCGGCCCCACCCTCGATGGTGATGGACTCGGCGTTGCCCGACCCCTGGTCTTCGGCTTCGACGTTGACGATGCCGTCGGCGTCGATCTCGAAGGTGACCTCGATCTGTGGCGTACCCGCGGGCGCCGGCGGGATGCCCGTGAGATGGAAGTCCCCCAGCAGCTCGTTCTCGCTGGCGATCTCGCGCTCGCCCTGGAACACTCGAATCTGGACGCTGGTCTGGTTGTCGGCGGCCGTCGTGAACACCTTCGACGCCGTCGTCGGGATCGCGGTGTTCTTCTCGATGAGCCGCTCGAAGAGCCCGCCTTTGACCTCGATGCCGAGGCTCAGCGGCGTCACGTCCACCAACACGATGTCGTCGACCTCACCGGAGAGCACGCCACCCTGGACGGCCGCGCCGAGCGCCACCGCCTCGTCGGGGTTGACGTTCTTCTTCGGCTCCTGGCCGACGAGGTCCTCGACCTGCGCCTGGACCTGCGGCATTCGCGTGGACCCGCCGACGAGGATCACGTCGTCGATGTCGCTCTTCGAGAGGCCGGCGTCTTCGAGGGCCTGCTCCGTCGGGCCGACCGTGCGCTCGATGAGGTCCTCGGTGATGCTCTCGAAGGTCGCACGCGTGATGTCCTGTTCGAGGTGCACCGGCCCGGAGTCGGTCGCCGTGACGAACGGCAGGTTGACCGTCGTCTCCTTCCGGCTCGACAGCTCGATTTTGGCTTCCTCGGCGGCCTCCGTGAGTCGCTGGAGCGCCTGGCGGTCCTCCCGCAGGTCGATCCCGTGCTCGTTCTCGAAGTTGTCCGCGAGGTGGTCGATGATGGCGTGGTCCCAGTCGTCGCCACCGAGGTCGTTGTCCCCGTTCGTGGCTGCGACCTCGTAGACGCCGCCGCCCAGGTCCAGGATCGACACGTCGAACGTCCCGCCACCGAGGTCGTAGACCAACACGGTCTGGTCGCGGTCCTCGTCGAGGCCGTACGCCATCGACGCGGCCGTCGGCTCGTTGACGATGCGCTCGACGTCGAAGCCCGCGATCTCGCCGGCGTCCTTGGTCGCCTGGCGCTGGCGGTCGTTGAAGTACGCCGGCACCGTGATGACGGCTTTCTCGACGTCCTGGCCGAGATACTCCTCGGCGTCGCGTTTGATCTTCTGGAGGATGCGCGCCGAAATCTCCTCGGGCGTGTACTCGTCGTCGCCGAGGGCAACCGTGTAGTCCTCCTCGCCCATGTGGCGCTTGATGGACGCGATGGTCTGATCGGGGTTCTGTACCGCCTGGTTTTTCGCGGGTTTGCCGACTAGCAACTCGCCGTCGTCGTGGGCGACGATCGACGGCGTGGTGCGGTCGCCTTCTTCGTTCGTGATGATTTCGGGGTCGCTGCCTTCCATCACAGCGAACGCGCTGTTCGTGGTGCCGAGGTCGACTCCCAGAATCTTCTCGCTCGCCATGTTACCCGACAGTACGGAGCGTTTTCTGTTTAAGCCTTGCTAGTGCGACCGACGCCGAGAACAGGCCATCCCGTCGCTGTTGCCTGGTTTTGGCTCCCGACCGCGATCCCGGGGGTCGGTTTCGCGCCCGCCCACCCGGCGGCCACCACGGCACCATTATGTGGATGCCCCGGCCACCGCCGCGGGGCCATCGCGCAGCGCCGCGACCACGTCATCGAGCACGGCCGCCCGCCCGGTCGAGGAGAAGAACTCGTGGCCGCCGTCGTACACCCGGAGGTTCGCCGCCGGGGTCCGCTCGCCGATCGCGGCCACGGACACGATGGCATCCGTCAGCGAGCAGAACACGGTGCTGTCCGGCCTGAACGCCGGCAGCGACGCCTGGGCGCGCCGCACCTCCCGGACGAACGTCGGGGATAACCGGGTCGTCTCCCGGGGCGTCGGCTCGCTGATGTCGCCGACCGACCCGGCGGCCGGCACCAACGGGCGGCTCGTCGGTAGCGCCGCCAGCGCCCGGAACACCGCCGACTGCACGCCCTCCCGGACGCCCCACCACGGGCTGAGATACACCCGACGCACGTCCCAGTCGAGGGTCGCGGTCACCAGCCCGCCCAGGCTGTGGGCCACCACCGCGTCGAACGTCCGGTCCGCCACGTACGACGCCAACGGCCGCATGTACGCGCGCTCGAACGACGACGCGTTGGTTGGGAGCGTCGCCGCATGCACCTCCCGGCCAGCGGCCACGAGCCCGTCGATCAACCACGCAACGTTCGCCTGACCGGGGTGGTTGCCCCACCCCAACACGACCAACACCGGCTCCCGGTCGTCGCCGTCGCCGTGCACGGAGATCTCCATGCGTTCCGCCACGAGCCCGGGCCGCAAAACAGTGTCCGCTTACTCCTCGCTGACCGTGACCTGGGCGGCGCGCACGACCCGCCCGGACATCTCGTACCCCGGCCGGTACACGTCCACGATGGTGCCCGCCGGCTGGTCGCTGTCCACCCGCATCATCACCTCGTGGCGGGCCGCGTCCACGCTGTCGCCGGGCTCCGGCCGGATCTCGGTCACGCCCTCGGTCTCCAGCACGCGGTCGAACTCGTCGCGGGTCAGCTCCACACCCTCGCGGATGCCGTCCTCGTCGCTCTCGGACGCCTCCTGGTCGAGCGCCCGGTCGAGGTTGTCACGTACGTCCAGCAGCCGCTCCACGAGGTCCTCGGTGGCGCGCTCCCGGATCTCCTCCTGCTTGCGCTTCGCGCGCTCCTTGTAGTTCTTGAAGTCCGCCTGCTTCGTCTGCACGCGCTCCGTGAGGTCCGCGACCTCGTCCTCGGCGTCGGCCAACTCGTCGGTCAGCGTCTCCACGCGCGCCTCCAACGCCGCAACGTCGTCGGCGAGCGCGTCGGCGTTGTCGGCGTCCAGCGCCCGCACGCGCTCGCTGAGCGCGCTGGTGCCGTCGTCGCCCGCCTGTTCGCCGTCGTCGCCGCCCGCGTCGTCTCCCTCCGGGGCGTCCGTGTCCGCCGCATCGGCGGCGTGCTCGGCGTGATCGCTCATACCCCTCAGAGGGAGCCCCGCCGGTTTACGGATTTCGGGATGCGTCAGCACGGCCGCCCCTGGGCGCGCGCTGTATCACGCGTCGGTTTCGGTGGGCTCGCCTTCCCGGAGGTCAACCGACGGCGACACCGACTCAGAGAGCTCCCCGTAGGTCACGTTGTACGCGAACGCGACGGTCGTCGTGGCGTGCGCCGGCACCGAGACGCCGGTCGTTCGCGTCCGTTCGGCCCCGTTCAACTCCGTGTTCACGTACAGCTGCCCGTTCCCCGACCGGTCGCTGGGGTTCGACACTGTCACCCGATACACCAGCGTGTCGTTCTCGCCGCGCTCGAAGCTCCGCCCGGTCACAGCCAGCACCGACTCCTCCTGGCCGCCCCCGAGACACCCCGCACCCACCGACAGGGACACACACGCTGTGAGTCCAGCGACCGCCCGCCCCAGCAGCGTCCGCCGATCCATACCCGGTGATGCCACGCGCACTGCAAGAACCTTCTGCCATCCGTCGGGGCACTCAGAACTCGCGGCGCCGCCCCTTCGGCACCATCGACTGCAGCGTGCCGTACGTGTACAGCCCGACGCCGATGGGCTCCAGGCGGCCGGTGAGCTCGTGGGCGGCGATCACGTACCCCCAGTCGCCGTCCCACGCGATCTCCTGCTCCTCGCCGGCGAGGAACGCGGCGGCCTGATCGCGCTCGTCCAGCCGCAACACGTTGCGCGTCGCCTCGCGGCCGAACCGCTGGGCGGCGATCGTCGTCGGCTTCCAGTGCTCTTGGCGCGTCCGGAGGACGGTCAACCCGAGCGCCTCCACGGGCACGGGTGCCCCCGGATCGAACGGCAGCGCCCACACCTTCCCCGCGCCTTTCTCCCAGAGCGTGTACGACTCGAAGATCGTCCGCGGCACCCCGAAGCGGTCGGTCCACCAGTCCACGACCGCCGCCCGAGTGGGGCGGCCCGCCACGCTGCGCTCGGCGTCCGTTGCGGGCAGCCGGCCGAACGTCTGGCTGTCGTTGTCGGTCATGCCGTCACCTCCAGCTTCGCGGCGAAGAACCCGCCGGTGTCGTTGTGATGGGGGTAGTATCGCTGCGCGCGCGCCAGGCTGTCGTCGTACGACGCGTCGCCCCACTCGGTCAGACCCGGCGCCGACGCCAGCCCCACGTCGAACTCGACCAGGCGGCTGTCGGTGCGGCCAAGCACCTCGTCCACCACAGCCTCGTTCTCCTCGGGGGCGAACGTGCACGTCGAGTACACCACGGTGCCGCCGGGCCGCGTGAGCGCGACGGCGCGCGCCAGGATGTCCGCCTGCAGCCGGCCGAGACTCCGGCTCGCGGACGCCCCCGCGCCGTCCAGCGCGTCGGCGTTCTTCCGGATCGTGCCCTCACAGCTGCAGGGCGCGTCCACCAGCGCCGCGTCGACCGCCGCCACGTCGGGGAACGCATCGAGGGTCGCGCGCCGCGCGTCGGTGTTCGTCACCGCCGCCGACGTCACGCCCAGGCGGTCGCAGTTCCCGCGCAGCGCCGACAACCGCCCGAGGTTGTCGTCGTTGGCCACCACCAGGCCGTCGTCGTCGATCTCGGCGGCGATCTGTGCGGTCTTCCCCCCGGGGGCCGCACACGCGTCCCACACCACGTCGCCGGGCTCGGGGTCGAGCACGCGAGGCGGCACGCAGGACACCTCCTCCTGGCCGTGCACCCAGCCGTGGACGTACGGCCACGTGTTCCCCGGCTTGTTCGTGTCCACCTCCAGCACGCCCGGGTGCCACTCCCGGCGGTCCACTGCCACCCCCTCGGCAGCCAGCGCCTCGACGGCGCGGTCGGGGGCCACCGCCAGCGGGTTCACGCGAACCGTCGTCGGCAGCGGGCGCTCGCACGCCGCCAGGAACCCCTCGAAGTCGTCGATGATCGGCTCGTACCGCGACAGCGCGTCCATTGCTCGCGGGTAGGCGTGACGCCGGCTTGTGGCTTGCGCTCGCGTGGCGGTCGCCGCCCCCGGGTTTATGAATCCCTCCCGCGAACCGCACGCCCATGGGAAGCGTAACCACGCACACGGCGTTCGACATCGAGGACCCCGTTCTCATCGAGGGGTTGCCCGGCGTCGGGCTCGTCGGGAAGATCGCCACCGACCACATCATCGACGTCTTCGATATGTCCTGCGTCGGAAGCGTGTCCTGTGCGGCGATCCCCCAGGTCACCGTCTACACCGAGAACAGCCACGCGGCCACCCCGCCGGTGCGGATCTACGCCGACGAGTCCCGGGGGCTGTTGGCGCTCCAGAGCGACGTTCCGATCTCCCGCAACAACGGCACCGAGTTCGCGGACTGCGTCACCGGCTGGATCGACCACCACGACGTCACGCCCGTCTACCTCAGCGGGCTGCCCAGCGACGACCACGAGCTCGGCGACCTCCCCACCGTGTTCGGGATCGGGTCCGGGGCGCTCCCGGAGCGCATCGCGGCGTTGGACATCGGAACGCCACCCGAGCGCGGCGTCATCGGCGGGCCGACCGGCGCGCTCATGACCGCCGCCACCCAGCGCCAACTGGACGCCGCCGCCCTCGTGGTCGAATCGAATCCGCAGTTCCCCGACCCGGCGGGCGCACGCCGGCTCATCGATCACGCCATCGAACCGCTCGTGGAGGTCAGCGTGCCGACCGACGATCTCGTCGACCGCGCCGCGGACATTCGCTCGCAGAAAGAACAGCTCGCCGAACAGATGCAGCACGCCGACGAGCACGAATCGACGCAGGCCAAACCCCTGCGGATGTTCCAGTAGCCCGGGGCAGTCAGTGATCGCCGACGGCGTCCGGCGTGGCGAACGTGAACGCGCTGAACCGCGCCAGCAACACGATGAGGCCCAGCGTGATGACGGCCGCGCCCAGCAGGAACGGCAGCGCCGCTCCGTAGTTCCCGCCGATGTAGCCCGCGACGATCGGCGCGAACGCGCCGCCGGTGAACCGCAGGCTGTTGTACGCGCCCGAGGCGGACGGCCGGCTGTGTGTGGAGATCCCCATTGCGAGCGTCGACAGGTTCGCGTTCAGGAGCCCACACGCGAGGCCGGCGGTGACCACGAGCCCGGCCAACACCATCGGGGAACTGACCAGCCACATCAGGCACAGCAGCGCCGCGAAGGCGGTCAGCGCCGCGCTAGCCACTTCCGGCGTTCCGAACCGCGCGTTCAGCCGCGGCGCGAGGACCGCGGACCCCACGATCACGAGCAGTCCCCACGCGAAGAACACCAGCCCGATCTGCATCGTTGTGAACCCCTCAAGCACCAGCGGCGTGTACGCCAGCACGGTGAAAAACCCGTAGGTGTAGAGCATGCCGACGATCGCGTTCGTTCGCACGCCGGTGTGACGGAACGTCCCGATGAGCGCGCGCACGCCCTCGCGGCCCTCCGTGTCCGGTTCCGTGACGGTGGTGGCGACGAAGACGAACCCGAGCAGCATCAGGACGCTCGTCCCGGCGAACGGGAGCCGCCAGGACTGCGCGCCCAGGAACCCGCCCAGGAGCGGCCCACAGGCGATCCCGAAGCCGAGGGCGGCCTCGTACAGGGTGATCGCGCGGCCGCTGTTCCCGGCTGAGACGCCCACGATGATGGCGAGCGCGGTGGTGGTGAACAGGGCGTTGCCCAGCCCCCAGAAGCCACGCAGCACGGCCATCGACTCCACCGAGGAGACGAGCGCACAGCCGCCGGCGAACACGGCGACGATCCCGATGCCGACGAGCATCGTGTTCTTGCTGCCGATGCGTGTGGCCAGCGTGCCCGCCACGAGGTTCGCGAGCCCGGTCACCAGCAGATAGCTCGTGAACAGGAACATCACCATGAAGTGGTCGGCGCCCAGCTCCTTCGCGATACTTGGCAGAATCGGGTCGACAACACCGATGCCGAGAAAGGCGATGAACGTTGCAAGCGCGGTCGCAAGAACGGCCGGATGAAAGTCTCGAAAACCCATCCCATGTGGGGACGGACTCGGCCGCAATAAGCTCCCGGAAAGATTATACATGTGTGCTCGCGGTACCATGGCATACGTGTCGCATACGCTCTGAGAAGCCCACGAACGGGTACGTTACTGTTTTGTTGGGGGCGCTATTCTCCGCTATTATTTTCGACATTCCCGGGCAGTGCTTGCACCGCCCGGGCGGTCGGTCGCCAACAGTTATCAGGGACCGCGCCCCCGTCTGTGGTATGACGGAGTTCTCCGACCGCGTGGCCCAGGTCTCGATCAGCGGCATCCGGGCGGTGTTCGAGGCGGCCGGCGAGGACGCCATCAACCTCGGCCTCGGCCAGCCCGACTTCCCCACGCCCGACCACGCCCGGCAGGCCGCGGTCGACGCCATCGAATCCGGCGCGGCCGACGGCTACACCTCCAACCGCGGAACGGCGGCGCTGGTCGACGCCATCGTCGAGAAGCACGCCCGCGACCAGGGCGTCGACGTCGCGCCGGCGGGCGTCATCGCGACGGCCGGCGGCAGCGAGGCGCTGCACCTCGCCATGGAAGCCCACGTCGACCCCGGGGAGGAGGTGCTGTTCCCAGACCCCGGGTTCGTCTCCTACGACGCGCTCACACGCATGGCCGGCGGCAACCCCGTGGGATTGCCGCTGCGCGACGACCTCACGCTGGCCCCCGAGACCGTCGAGGACCACATCACCGACGACACGGCCGCGTTCGTCGTGAACTCGCCGGCAAACCCCACCGGTGCCGTGCAGTCGCCCGCCGACATGCGCGCGTTCGCGCGCATCGCCGACGAACACGACGTGCTCTGCATCAGCGACGAGGTCTACGAACACATCGTCTTCGAGGGCGAACACCGCTCCCCGATGGAGTTCGCCGACACCGACAACGTCGTCGTGGTGAACGCCTGCTCGAAGACGTACTCGATGACCGGCTGGCGGCTGGGCTGGGTCGCCGCCAGCGAGCGCCGCGCCGAGCGCATGCTTCGCGTCCACCAGTACGTCCAGGCGTGTGCCAGCGCGCCCGCCCAGTACGCCGCCGAAGCCGCGCTCTCGGGCCCCCAAGGCGTCGTCGACGAGATGGTGGCGGCCTTCGAGGCGCGCCGGGACGTCCTGCTGGACGGCCTCGAAGCCATGGGTCTCGACGTCCCGACTCCCGGGGGCGCGTTCTACGCGATGCCGACGGTGCCCGACGGCTGGATCGACGAGGTCGTCGACCGCGGCGTCGTCGTCGTCCCCGGGTCGGCGTTCGGCGACCACGGCGCGGGCACCGCCCGCATCTCGTACGCCACGGACATGGCGACGCTGCGGGACGCCATCGACGTGATGCGCGCGGCGACGGCTGCCGTCCAGTAACCCGCTCACGCCGCCGCCCCCCTACACCGCCGGCCTGAAGGCACCGCGCTTCCTCGCCACCACCATGACCGACTGGCAGGCCGACGACGTGGTCGCCGCGCAGTACGCCGACGGCGGACTGCTCGCCGCCCGACGCGCGCTCGACGCCCGCTTCGGTACCGGCGAGCGATCCCACTACGAGTGGCTGTTCGACCACCTCGATCTCGGCCCCGACGCCGCGGTGCTCTCGCTCGGTGCCGGCCACGGCGCGTTCTGGGGCGCGAACGCCGACCGCGTCCCCGACGGCTGGGACGTCACCGTCACCGACGCGTTCCAGGGCGTGACGGCTGACGCGATGGACGCGCTCGCGGACGCCCCACACGAGTTCACCTTCGACGTCGTGGACGCCCGCGACATCCCGTATCCCGCGGACACGTTCGACGCCGTCACCGCCCACCACGTGCTCGCGCACCTCGGCGACGCCGACCGCCGGCAGGCGCTCGCCGAGATCGCCCGCGTACTGACCCCGACGGGTGAACTGCACGCCGCGACCAGCGGCGACGACGCGCTCACCGAACTCTGGGCTGTCGCCCGCGACCACGGCGACGTGCCGGATGAGCGCCCGTTCACGCTTCAGAACGGCGCGGCGCAGCTCCGCGACCGCTTCGCCGCCGTCGAGCGGCGTCGTCTCGACGCCCCCCTCGTGGTCGACGCCCCCGAGCCGCTGGTCGCGTACGTGCTCTCGCTGCCGGGCTTCGACCCGGAAGCCGGACCCGCGCTCGAACGGGCGTTCCGGGCGCGCTTCGCCGACGGCACTCTCACCGTGACCGGCGATCGCGGCGTGCTCATCGCGCGCCACCCGGACACGGCTTAGTTCGCCGTGGAGACGATCTTCACCACGTCACCCTCGCCGAGCTCGTCGTCCTCGCCGATCTCCCGGTTGGTCTTCGCGTTGACGGCGTGCAGGTAGCCGTCGCCGATGTCCGAGTGTACGGCGTACGCCAAGTCAACGGGCGTCGACCCCGCGTCAAGCAGGACGGCGTCGGGGAGGACGGTGCCCGTGGCGTCGGTCCACTTCGACTGGTCCTGGACGGGGAACGCTGTCACCATCTCCAGCAGGTCGTAGACAGCGTAATCGAGCGCACGCTGCATGCCCGTGCCGCCGTACTCCTGCATCGTCTCCCGGAGGGCTTCGAGGGCTTCCCGCTGGTCGTCGCCCACGTCGCCCGTGATGTCGAAGTCCTCGTCGCCGGGGTCGTAGTCCAGGAAGCCCGCGTCGGCACCGCGCCGCACCGCGAGTTCGCCCTGCGCCGTCGCGGGAATCACGGGCTTGTCGAGGTCGAGCAGCCGTTGGACGTTCTCTTCGGGTGCCACGTCGACTTTGTTCGCGACGACGACGATGGGCTTCGTGCGCTCGCGGACACCGCGGGCCAGCGCCTCGCGGTCCTCGCCGCTCCACTGGATGGGGTCATCGGGATAGTCGAACTCCCGAAGGACCGCCGCGACCTGGTACTCGCTCGCGCCGAAGCCGGTCATCATCTCCGTGATGGCCGTCTCGATGTCGAACCCCGGCGACCGGGACGCCCGCTCGACGCTCTCCCAGTTGTCCTCGACGATGCCCGCGAGCCACAGATCCATCTCCTCTTCGACGAAGTCGATGTCCTCGACTGGGTCGTGGTCCCCGATCTCGACCGGCTCGCCCTCCTCGTTCGTCGCGCCCGAGGCGTCGACGACGTTCACGATGACGTCGGCGTTCGACAGCTCGTCGAGGAACTGGTTGCCGAGCCCGCGGCCCTCGTGGGCGCCCGGCACCAACCCCGCCACGTCCAGCAGCTCCACCGGCACGTAGCGCTTCCCGTCGTGGCAGTGTTCGTGGCCGCAGCGCTCCTCGCGGGTCAGGCACGGACACGCCGTCCGCACGTGGGTCACGCCCCGGTTCGCGTCGATGGTGGTGAACGGGTAGTTCGCCACGTCCACCTCCGACCGCGTCGCCGCCGTGTAGAACGTCGACTTGCCGGCGTTCGGCTTCCCGGCAAGCGCGATAGAGAGCATACCATCACCGTTGCTCCAGCGTCGGAAAGCGTTTTTCGGTTGGGGTCCCGCCGTCCGTCCACTGTACCGAATCCGACACGTCTTTGCACGGCGTTCGTCATGCTGCCGATATGTCTACTGGCGAAATCACGCCGGTGACCGCGCTACGCATCTTCGGCGGCATCGCCCTCCTCGCCGGCAACGGCTTCTTCGTCGCGACCGAGTTCGCGCTCACTCGCGTCCGACAGTTCGACGAGTCGGCGTTCCAGGAGACGGCAGGGCTCCGCCGGGCGTGGGAGATGACCGACCGCCTCGAAATCTACCTGACAGGCTGCCAGCTCGGCATCACCGTCTGCTCGGTCGGGCTGGGCGTCGTCGCCGAGCCCGCGCTCGCAGTGTTGTTCACACCCGTTTTCGAGTTCGTGGGCCTCGGCGCGGGGTCCATCGCGACGCTCTCCGTGCTGGTGGCCCTCGCCGTCATGAACGTCGCCCACCTCGTGCTCGCCGAGCAGGCACCCACTTACCTCGGCGTCGAGCGCGCGAAGACGGTCGCGCACTACTGTGCCCCACTCCACTACTGGTGGACGCGGACCATGTCGCCCATCATTCGCGCCGGTGACCGCATCGCCAAGGCGATTCTCTCTCTCGTGGGCGTCGAGATGACGCGCTCGTGGACCGAAGAAGGCGCCGAGGACCCCATCGACGGCCGCTCCGACCTCCGGAGCCAGATGGGCGACCTGCTCAGTGGAACGGAGATTCCCGACGAGCGCCGTGAGGAAGTCATCGGCGCGCTCGACATCGACCGCATCCCCGTCGGCGATGAAGCCGTTCCGGTCGACGAGGTCGTCGCCGTCTCCACGACCGACGACCTGGAGACGAACCTCGACCGGATGGCCGACAGCCCCCACGTCCGGTACCCGCTGGTCGGCGAATCGATGGATGACTTCCGGGGTGTCGTCTACCTCCCCGAGGTCTTCCGGGACCTCGACGACCTCCGGGACGGCACGCTCGCCCTCGAAGACGTCGCGCACCCGCCGCTGGTCTTCGCCGCCGACATCGCTGTCAGTGCGGCCATCGACCGCTTCCAGGCCGAACGTCAGGAACTCGCGTTCGTCACCGACCCCGACACGGGCGCCGTCGTTGGCATGGTCACGATTACGGACGTGCTGGAAGCGATCACCGGCGAGGTCGAAGACCCCTACGACGAGGCGGCCGAGAAGTCACAGCCCTAATCCAGCCGGGCGGCAGCGCTCCCGACGGCCACTGTGAGGAAGTAGACGCCGACGAACACGAGCGCGCTGTCCCACAGCAGACTCGGAACGCCGTACCCGGCGTACGCGGGGGTCGGCTCGCCGAGCATCCACCAGACGCCGTGAACTCCGGTGAGCAACGCGAGTACGCCGAGCCACGCGAGCACCGCCGAGGGGAGCAGGCGGACGCCCAGCCGCGGCGGCCCGTGGTCACCGTTCAACGACTGGTCCGCCGCACCGTCATCGTCGGGGGAGGGCATCACTGCTGGATGGTCGCGGACCAATCAAGAAACCTGATGGTCCGGGCGCGTCACTCGGCGTCCCGGTCGGCAACACTCCCAACCCGCATCTCGCCGCGGGCGCGGATGACGCCGTCGACGTCCGCGGCCTCGTCGATGGTGACGTCGTGGCCGGAGACGTCGCCGAGGACGACCGCGTCCCCCTGGACGTGGACGCTCCCGTTCCGGGTGGTCACGTCGCCGTGGATCTTCGTGCCCGCGCCAACCGTCACGTCGTTCTGGGCGCGCAGGCTCCCGAAGACGTTGTTCCCGCGCCCGACGTCGATCTCGGTCGCCCGGATGTTGCCGTGCAGCCGGCAGTCGTCGCCGATGGTCGCCGGCGTGGAGACGCGCCAGGCGTCGTCGGAGACGCTGGCCGACTGCGGGATCGTGAGGGGGCCGCGGTCGCCGTCGGCCGCCAACTCCTCGACGAGTTCCTGGGCGTCCTCCGCCTCGCCGAGCCGGAGGAGGTGCGTGAGGTACATGACGAAGAACGTGAGGGTGGGCATCGGGTTCCGGATGACGATCCAGCCCGACGCCTCGAACCCCTCCTCGATGTCGACGTCGTCGCCGATGTCGAGGTCGCCACCGACGACCAGCCGCTCCGTGATGTGGGTGCGTTCACCCACGTAGGCGTCGCCTTCAACGAGCACGTTGCCGGTGACCTCACACCACATGTCCAGCCGGCAGTCGCCCGCCGCCTCGATGTCGCCGTCGACGGACACCCGTTCGCCTGCAACGACGTTGTGGCCCCGCACCCCGAGCCGGAGCTGCGACTGCGCCCCGATCAGCACGTCACTGTCGGCGACCACGTCGTGCTCCTTGACCGTGGTGCCGTCCGGGATGTGTAACTGGTCGATCGGGGTCGGGCCGAGCACACCGCAGTCCAGTCGTCGCATCGGCATAAACCCCGCGAGACCGTCGGACGACCGTCAGACGACGGGGTTTAGTCTCTGCACACGTACCATCAGTCATGACCTCCCTCTCGGTTGCAGACGACGGCGTCGACGTGGTGTACGAGGGCACCGAGTTCCGCCTGGAGAAACCCCTCATCGAGGACGCCACGCAGTCCGACTACCACGACGTCACCGACCACGACCTGCTCAAGCTCGTCGAACCGAACCCGACGCTGTCCGGGGAGCCGCGCCGGATCGGTGACATCCTCGACTGACCGGCGCGGTGATGACAACGCTTAGGACGTGGCACCGCGACGTGTCGGTATGAGCGACGCGCTCGATGCGTTCGATCACGACGCGTGGCGGACAGCGCTCGGGACGGCTGTCAGCTACGCGCTTGTTCTGGTGGTGCTGACGGCGGTGCTGTTCGGCGTGCCGTACCTGGCGTTCACAGCGCTGTAACGCGCCAGGATCGCTGAAAAACGGCCCCCGAATCGCCGGCCGACTACGCGAACGTCCGGGAGACGTCCGTGGCGGCGGCGGGCTCGGAGTCCTGATCGAGTTTCTCGCGCGCCGACTGGAAGTCCTGCATCCGGACCTCCGTGCGGTCGTCGCGGATGGCGAACATCCCGGCTTCCGTACAGATCGCTTTCACGTCCGCACCGGAGAGGTCCCCGGTGTCGGCGGCGAGCTCGCCGAAGTCGACGCTGTCGGCGACGTTCATCGCCCGCGTGTGGATGCGGAAGATCTTCTCGCGGCCGCCCACGTTCGGGTGGGGGACCTCGATGAGGCGGTCGAAGCGGCCGGGCCGCAGGATCGCGCGGTCGAGCATGTCGAAGCGGTTGGTGGCGGCGATGATGCGGATGTCGCCGCGCTCGTCGAAGCCGTCCATCTCCGAGAGCAACTGCATCATCGTGCGCTGGACTTCGGCGTCCCCGCTGGTCTTCGAGTCCGTGCGCTTCGAGGCGATGGCGTCGATCTCGTCGATGAACACGACGGCGGGCTCGTGGTCGCGGGCGACCTGGAAGAGATCGCGCACGAGCTTCGCGCCCTCGCCGATGAACTTGTGCACGAGCTCGCTGCCGGCCATCTTGATGAAGCTGGCGTCCGTCTGGCTGGCGACGGCCTTCGCCATCAGCGTCTTGCCCGTGCCGGGCGGCCCGTGCAACAACACGCCGCTCGGCGGGTTGATGCCCACGGTCTCGAACAGGCCGGGGTCTTTCATCGGAAGCTCGACTGTCTCCCGGACTTCCCGGAGCTGGTCGTCGAGGCCGCCGATGTCCTCGTAGCCCACGTCGGGGGAGTCATCGACTTCCATGACACGAGCCCGCACGTCTGCCTCGTCGTCCAGTTGGCGGACGACGGACAGCGAGTTGTTGACCGCGACCCGCGAGCCCGGTTCGAGGGTGGCACGCAGCTCGTCCGTGACCTCAGTGAGCGCTTCCTGGTTGTTGCCGTGCTGTTTGATCACGGCCCCCTCGTCGGTGAGCTCCTGGACAGTCGCGATGAACAGCGGCGACTGCTTGAGCTTCTTGTTCTCGTGTGAGAGGCGTTCGAGCTTCTGCTGGTATTTGTTGTTCTCTGCGTTGGCATCAAGCAGCCGGTCTCGCATCTCCTCGTTCTCCTCTTCGAGGGTAGAGAGTTGCTCCTCTAGCGCCTCCAGTTTGTCCTGTTGTGAGGCGCTGTCGTCGTAGGGGAGCTCCACGTCCTCGACGGTATCGGTCATCACCACTGAGTAGGGTGTTAGTTCATAAGAGGCTTCGGGTGACCCAACCTGTGTGGGGGTTCGAAACCGCACGCGCGAGACAGTCACAGCCGGTCGTTGGAGGTGAATCCATCCCCCGTGACCGACGCAGCCACCCCGTCGTTGAATTACCGTAGCGCATCAAATATAGCAAAAGAATTAATACAGCGCATTCGATACTGGTGAGTATGAGCGCCACCGAGACGGCGGACGCACTCGAATCCCTCCCGCCGAGCGCGAAGCTCGTCGCCAAGGTCCTCGAATACAACGACACCCTCTCACAGCGGGAGCTCGCCGAGAAGACACTGCTCCCGGACCGCACCGTCAGATACGCGCTCACGCGCCTCGAAGACCACGACATCGTCTCCTCGCGGTTCTCGTTCACCGACGCCCGCAAACGCCTCTACACCTTGACCTGACACCGCCGCCACACACGCACCGAAGCTTTCTCCGCCCCGCCACCCCACGCCAGGTGTATGGCTCGCGTCATCCACACGGGGGACACCCACCTCGGATACCAACAGTACCACGCCCCCCAGCGGCGACAGGACTTCCTCGACGCCTTCGACGCCGTCATTACGGACGCCATCGACGAGGGCGTCGACGCCGTGGTGCACGCCGGCGACCTCTACCACGACCGCCAGCCCGGGCTCCGCGACATCCTGGACACGATCGCCCTGCTGCGCCCGCTCCAGGACGCCGGCATCCCGTTTCTCGCTGTCGTCGGAAACCACGAAGGCACCCGCGACGCCCAGTGGCTGGATCTCTTCGAGACGCTCGGCCTCGCCGAGCGCCTCGACGACTCGCCACGCGTGGTCGCGGATACCGCCTTCTACGGCCTCGACTACGTCCCCCAGTCCAAGCGCGACGACCACGACTACACCGTCGCCGACCACGACGCCGACCACGCCGCGCTCGTCTCCCACGGTCTGTTCACGCCGTTCCCGTACGCCAACTGGGACCTGGACGCGGTGCTGGCCGACGCCACGGTGGAGTTCGACGCCGTCCTGCTGGGCGACAACCACACCCCGGACACCGCGCAACTCGGGGACACGTGGGTGACGTACTGTGGCTCCACGGAGCGCGCCAGCGCCAGCGAACGCGACCCCCGGGGCTACAACATCGTCTCGTTCAGCAGCGACGCCACCACCGACGTTGCCATCTCCCGGAAGTCGCTCAACACCCGCGAGTTCGTGTTCGTGGACGCCGACCTCGGCCCCGCGGACGGCACGGCGTTCATCCAGGAGCGGCTGCGCGAGCGCGCCCTCGACGACGCCGTCGTGGTCGTCACGATCACGGGCGACGGCGACACGGTCACGCCCGCCGAGATCGAGCGCTTCGGCGACGATCGTGGCGCACTCCTCACGCGCGTCAACGACCGCCGGGAGTTCGACACCGGCGACGACGCCCCCGACGTGGACGTGTCGTTCGCCGACCCCGACGACGCCGTCGAGCAGCGCGTCCGCGATCTGGGGCTGGACGAGCCGGCTCGCGATGTCGACCGGATCGTGCGTGACGACACGCTGGCCGACGCAGCCGTCCGGGAGCGCGTGATACAGCGCGCAGAGGCTGTGCTGGACGACGACGCCGACGCGGCGGACGACGACGGCCGGCCCACCACCGTGGAGGAGTTCCAATGAGGTTCACGCGCCTCTCCCTGTCGAACTTCAAATGCTACGCGGACGCCGCCGTCTCCCTGGACCCCGGCGTGACCGTCATCCACGGGCTGAACGGCAGCGGCAAGTCCAGCCTGCTCGACGCCTGCTTTTTCGCGCTGTACGGCACCACCGCCCTCGACACGACCCTCGCTGGCGCCGTGACGATCGGCGCGGAGACGGCCGAGATCGACCTCCACTTCGAGCACGCCGGCGGCGATTACCACGTCCACCGCCGGATCCGTGCGTCCGGCGGGCGCGCCCAGACCGCCGCCTGTGTGCTGGAGACTCCGACCGACCGGATCGACGGCGTCACCGACGTCGAAGCCCACATCTCGGGGCTGTTGCGCATGGACGCCGAGGCGTTCGTGAACTGCGCGTACGTCCGCCAGGGCGAGGTGAACAAGCTCATCAACGCCGCCCCGAGCACGCGCCAGGACATGATCGACGCGCTCCTCCAGTTGGGGAAACTCGAGGAGTACCGCCAGCGCGCCGGCGACGCCCGCCTCGGCGTCGAGGACGTCAAGAGCAACGTCGAGGGGCAACTCGACAGGCTCGCCGACCAGATCGCCGACAAGGAGGCCGCCGACCCCCACGACCGGCTGGCGAGCCACAACACCGCGCTCGCCGAGGTCACCGCCGACATCGAGCATTTCGAGACCGAACGCGAGCAGGCCAGGCAGACCCGCGACGACGCCGCGGACGTCCTGGAGCGCTACGGGGAGTCACGCACGGCGCTCGCGGACGTCGAGGAGACGATCGCCGACGTCCGCGAGGCCGTCGCCGAGGCCGAACGCGAACGGGAGACGCTCGCCGACCGCGTCAGCGACCACCGCGAGCGCGCCAGCGATCTCGACGACGAGGCAGCGGCGCTCGCGGCCGATCTCGGGCTCGACGATCCGGACGCCGAAGACGCCAGCGCGGAGCGCGACGCCGTTGCCGACCAGCGGGAGGCGGTCGCCGAACGGGTGCGCGAGGTCGCACCGGCTGTCTCCCGGCTCACCGAGCAGGCCGACAGCGCCGCCGACGACGCCGCCACCCTCGACGAGCGCGCCGAGACGCTGCGCGAAGAGGCCGCAGCCCTCGACGCCGAGGCCGACGACGCAGCGGCGAAACGCGACGACGCCGCCGCCCGCATCGAGGCGTTGGACGCCGACATCGAGGCGGCGATGGCGGCTTTCGACGACGCGCCGGTCGCGTTCGGGGCCGCCGAGGCGTTCCTCGACGACGCGACGGCCGAACGCGACGAACTGCGCGAGCGGGCGGCGACGCTCCGCGCCGACCGGCAGTCCGCTGCCGACCGCGTCGCCGAGGCTGAGGCGCTGCTCGACGAGGGGAAATGCCCCGAATGCGGACAGCCGGTCGAGGGGGCACCCCACGTCGAGCGTGTCACCGACGACCGCGAGCGCGTCGCCGAGCTCGACGCCGAGTTGGCGGACGTCGAGGACGAACTCGACGCGGTGGCCCAGCGCGTCGACCGCGGCGAATCACTGGTGGCCGCCGAAGACCGGGTCGACGACCTCGAACAACAACGCGAGCGCGCCGTCGAGCGCCGCGACGAGCAGGCCGACATCGCGGACGCGAAACGCGACCAGGCCGCCGAAAAGCGCGACCGCGCCGCGGACCTCGACGCCGAGGCCGAGGACGCCCGTGCGGACGCCGCGGCCAAGCGTGATGCGGCCGACGAGAAGCGCGAGACGCTGGCGGCGCTGAACGCCGACCAGACCGCCCTCAAGGAGCGACTGGACGCGCTTGCGGATCTCGTCGACCGCCTCGAAGCGGCCGCCGACGCCCGCGAAGCCGCCCAGCGGCTGGCCGAGAAGCGCGCGGCACTGGCCGCCCAGAACGAGCAGCGCCGGGACCGCCTCTCGGAGCTGCGCGAGCGCAAGCGCACGCTGGACAGTGAGTTCGATGCGGACCGCATCGAGACAGCGCGCGCCGACAAGGACCGCGCCGAGGACTACCTCGAACAGGTCGAACCGAAACTCCGGGCGCTGCGCGAGGACCGCGACGACCTCCAGGCGAAGATCGGCGCTGCGGAGAACGCCATCGCGGAGCTGGAGTCGCTGCGCGAGGAGCACGAGCGCGTGCAGTCACGCCACCAGGACCTCCAGGCGGTCCACGACGAGGTGACCGCGCTCGAGACGATGTACGGGGAGTTGCGGGCGGAGCTGCGCCAACAGAACGTCTCGAAGCTCGAACGCCTCTTGAACGAGACCTTCGAGTTGGTCTATCAGAACGACTCCTACGCCCGCATCGAGCTGTCCGGCGAGTACGAGCTCACCGTCTACCAGAAGGACGGCGAGCCCCTGGAGCCCGCGCAGCTCTCGGGGGGCGAGCGCGCGCTGTTCAACCTCAGCCTGCGCACTGCCGTCTACCGGCTGCTGGCTGAGGGGATCGACGGCGACGCCCCCCTCCCGCCGCTGATCCTGGACGAACCGACTGTGTTCCTCGACTCCGGGCACGTCTCGCAGCTCGTGGAACTGGTGGAGTCGATGCGACGGCTCGGCGTCGAGCAGATCGTGGTCGTGAGCCACGACGACGAGCTGGTGGCGGCCGCTGACGACGTGGTGCGGGTCGCGAAAGACGCCACGTCGAACCGGTCCCGTGTGTCCACCCCCGAACACATATGATATCAGAGGGGTTCCCGAACCCTCTAATGGATCCAGGCCCAGGGCGTCCATATGCCAGAACCGGCGGACGCTTCTGCAAACGAAACCGAGTCGCGGACAGGTGAGCACGGCCGACACACGCCGGTGCACCGGATGCTGCAGCTCGGCGGCGTGCTGGCGGTGCTTGCGATCGTTCTCGGTGCTGTCGGGATAACCGCGTCAACCCCACTCCTGTGGGCGTTTGGCGTCGGCACGGCTGCCGTCTCCGTCTCCGTGCTCGCCGCAACCGGCTACCACCACAGCCGGCGCGGTCACTCCGCGTGACGGAGCGCGCCGATCCCCTCGCGGCCGGCCGCCGTGAGCTCGTAGGCGCGCTGACCGGCCACCGTCGTCTCCGCGAGCACGCCGGCCGCCCGGAGCTCGGTGGTCGCACCGAGGAAATCGCTCTCGCAGACGCCCGCCGCCGCCAGTAGTTTCCGAACCGGGCGCGGGCCGTCGTCAGCCAGCGCCACCAGCAGTCCGAGTTGCCAGTCCGCGTGACACGCCTTCGCGACCCGGCGGCCGGCGTCCGGAACGCGGTCCGCGAGCGCCTCGAACACGGCGTCGTCACTCGTCGGTGTGAGTGTCTCGCTGGGCACCGTGGTCTCCTCGCCGGTCGTTGGGTCCCGTACCCTGCTCTGTTCGCCGTGGTCCGCGATGCGTATCCAGCGCCGCCCATCGGTGTCTCGAACCGTCTGCACACACCACGGAAGGAGGGCGGCGGCGTTAGTCCTTCCGTGTGTAGACGCGGTATTTGTATCCGCCGTAGACGGACAGGATCACGGCGGCGGCCAGCAGCGGGCCGCCGGTCCCCCAGTTGCCGTTGAACCACGCGATCATCGCCCCGACGCTGCCCGCCAACACGGCCGCGTTGAACACCAACACCAGCGACCAGAACTTCCGCTGGAGGGTTGGATCGGCCGCCGAGCCGTCCGGGATCTCGATGTCGGGGGCGAGGTCCTGTTCGGCCTCGGACTCCTCGTCGGCGAACGGAACGTCGTCGAGCACGCCACACACTGTGGGTGGTGCGAGCAAAGCGTTATCGGTTCTACAGGGCGTCGCCGAGGCACACCGCGTGTGTGCCTTTGAGCCACGCGAGCGGATTCTCCGCGTCGTAGAGTACGACCCCCTCGTCGGCATCGTAGGCCTCGACGCTGTCGCGTGGGTCGTTGCCCTCGGGCAGCTGTGGGACGTCGTTGCGGTGATTCCGGTCGCCCGCTGCGTGGTCTGTCATCTCTGTCACCTCGGTCCGTGGTAGTGGACCACATGGGATAACTGTTTTCCCCCCGTCGGATTCTGCCGCTCCGAAGGGCGAGCTTTTAGGCCGGACGGACGAACCCCAACCCAATGGGAAACACCGAGCTCTCCGAGTTCATGCACGAGAGCGACGGGGCAGACGACCCCGGGGAGGACGCGATCCAGGAAGAAGCCGCGGTCGTCGCCGGCGACGCCGACCCCGTCGTCAACGAGGTGCTGACGGCGGAAGCGGACGCGCTGCCCGACGCCACCGGCGAGGTCGAACTGATGGTCACACAGGTCGATTACACGATCGAGGGCTCGGGCGACCGCGAGCGCCCCGTCCTCCACGTCTTCGGCCGCACGACCGACGACGAGGCCGAACACGTCCGCGTGCACGGCTTTCGACCGTACTTCTACGCACCGACGGCCACGCTCTCCGAAGACGACCTCACCGACGACGTCATCACCGGCACCGAGGACGGCTACGAATCCATCCGGGGCGAAGCGCTGACGAAGATCTTCGGCCGGACGCCCCGCGACGTCGGGAACATCCGTGACGCGTTCGACCACTACGAGGCCGACATCCTGTTCCCGAACCGCCTGCTCATCGACAAGGACATCACCGACGGCGTCAGGGTGCCCGCCCGGCGCGCCGACGACGGCGCGCTCTACGTCCACCACGACGAAATCGCGGCCTGTGAGGTCGCCGCGACCCTTCGCGTGAACACCTTCGACATCGAAGTCAACGACCGCAACGGCTTCCCCGAGGACGGGGAGGAGCCCGTGGTCTGTCTGACCAGCCACGACTCCTACCGCGACGAATACGTCGCGTGGCTGTACGCCGCCCCGGACGCGACGGTCGACGCCCCCACAGCGGTCCCGGGCTACGACCCACTGACCGACGACGCCGACATCGACGTGCGCGTGTTCGACACCGAGGAAGCCATGCACGACGCGTTCCTCTCGTACATCGAGGACACCAACCCCGACGTGCTCACGGGCTGGAACTTCGACGACTTCGACGCCCCCTACCTCATCGACCGGCTGGACGAACTCGACCCACGAACCGACCACGACCTCGACTCCGACCGCCTCTCCCGCGTCAGCGAAGTCTGGACGTCCGGCTGGGGCGGCCCGAACGTGAAAGGACGGGTGGTCTTCGACCTGCTGTACGCCTACCAGCGCACGAAATACTCGGAGCTGGACTCCTACCGGCTGGACGCCGTCGGCGAACAGGAGCTGGGCGTCGGCAAAGAGCGCTACCCCGGGGATATCGGCGACCTCTGGGAGGACGACCCCGAGCGCCTCCTGGAGTACAACCTCCGGGACGTCGAGCTCTGCGTGGAAATCGACCGCAAGCAGTCCATCGTGGCGTTCTGGGACGAAGCCCGCAAGCTCGTGGGCTGCAAACTGGAGGACGCCACGACCCCCGGGGACGCGGTGGACATGTACGTCCTGCACAAGGCGTTCGGGAACTTCGTGTTGCCGTCGAAAGGCCAACAGGACGCCGAGGAGTTCGAGGGCGGCGCGGTCTTCGACCCCATCACTGGCGTTCGGGAGAACGTCTCCGTGCTGGACCTGAAGAGCCTCTACCCGATGTCGATGGTGACCATCAACGCCAGCCCGGAGACCAAAGTCGACCCCGAGGAGTTCGACGGCGACACCTACCGGACGCCGACGGGCGTCCACTTCCGGAAGGAACCCGACGGCATCATCCGGGAGATGGTCGATGAACTCCTCACCGAGCGCGAGGAGAAGAAAGCACGCCGCGACGACCACGAGCCGGACAGCGAGGACTACGAGCGCTACGACCGCCAGCAGGCCGCCGTGAAGGTCATCATGAACAGCCTCTACGGCGTGTTCGGCTGGGACCGCTTCCGGCTCTACGACCGCGCGATGAGCGCGGGCGTCACCTCCACGAACCGCGAGGTCATCGACTTCACCGAGCAGGCCGCCGAGGAGTTCGGCTACGAGGTCGCGTACGGCGACACCGACAGCGTCATGCTCGAACTCGGCGACGACATGACGAAAGCGGAGGCCATCGCGGAGTCGTTCGACATCGAGGACCACATCAACGCCGCCTACGACGAGTTCGCTCGCGAGCAACTGCACGCCGACGACCACCGCTTCCAGATCGAGTTCGAGAAGCTCTACCGGCGGTTCTTCCAGGCCGGCAAGAAGAAGCGCTACGCCGGCCACATCGTCTGGAAGGAGGGCAAGGACGTCGACGACGTCGACATCACGGGCTTCGAGTACCAGCGCTCGGACATCGCGCCGATCACGAAGCGCGTCCAGAAGGAGGTCATCGACCTCGTGGTGCGGGAGGGCGACGTGGACGCCGTCGAGGAGTACGTCCACGGCGTCATCGAGGAGTTCCAGGAGGGGGATGCGGATCTGGACGACATCGGTATCCCGGGCGGCATCGGCAAACGACTGGACAACTACGAGACGGACACCGCCCAGGTGCGTGGCGCGAAGTACGCCAACCTGCTGTTGGGCACGAACTTCGACCGCGGGTCCAAGCCCAAGCGACTCTACCTCGCGAAAGTGCATCCGGACTTCTGGGGTCACGTCGAAGACGAACAGGGCATCGACACGAGCACGAGCGACCGCTACCGCGAGTTCCGCCGGGATCCCGACGTGATCTGTTACGAGTACGCCGACCAGATCCCGGACACGTTCGTCGTCGACTACGACAAGATGCTCGATAAGACGCTCAAAGGCCCCATCGAGCGCATCCTCGAGGCGCTTGATCTCTCCTGGGACGAGGTGAAATCCGGCCAAACGCAGACCGGGCTGGGCCAGTTCACGTAGCCCGCTGGGCCCCAGCTAGAACTCCGAGAACTTGTCCTGGCGGTACATGTCGATCTCGCTCGCCACCGTGGGCGCACTCTGGGTCGCCGCGAACGCGATGGCGTCGGCGATGTCGGTCGGCCGGGACACCTCGGCTTCGTCGTAGGCCTCCTCGAAGGCGGTGCCGTCCTCCTCGTTGAACCGGGTTCGCACCTCAGTGGGGTTGACTACGGTGACACCAAGGCCGTCGTCGCCGTAGCGCGCCTCGACGCTGTGGGCGAACCCGCGCGTCCACCATTTGGTCGCGGCGTAGACGGGGTTGCTGGGGCGGGGGTACTGCCCCGCGAAACTACCCAGGAAAACGATGGTGCCGTCGGCGTCGGTGAGGTGCGGGAGCGCCGCCCGGGTGGCGTAGAACATGCCGTCGCAGTTCACGGCCATCATCTGACGGTACTCGTCGTCGGTGAGGGCCGCGACGTCGTCGCCGCGCGCGAGCCCGGCGTTGTTGACGAGGAGATCCAGGCTGCCGTACTCCTCGACGGCCGTCTCGACGAGCGCGTCGACGGCCGCCCGGTCGGTGACGTCGGTGGGCACGGCGTGGGCGGCAGTGTCGTACGTTGCCGTGATCGTGTCCGCGATCTCGGTGAGCGTCTCTTCGCTGCGCGCGGCGAGCACGACCGTCGCGCCGTTCTCGGCGAGCGCGTGTGCGGTTGCTTCCCCGATGCCACTCGATGCGCCAGTGATGACGGCGACGTCGCCGTCGAGCGGAGCCGTTTCCATATGCGTTCATCCCGGGCGCGGGCCTTGACAGTTTCTCCCGCCAGGGTTCCTGCCGCATAGCAGCGTACGCCAACCCACACCGCTCCCGCAGTGATACCGCCCCCCATGTGGGCGGGCTCGCCAGGCGATCCCGGCGCGTGTGTCGGCTCCCGAGACACGCTGTAGACGACGCTGCGGTCAGCTCGCCACACGACGCCGTTTTTAGTAAATCAAAAACTCTATTTTATGTTAGCAAAAGCAGTTACGGTGAACTCCGCAACTATTATGATGCTGACCCACTTCGTTTAGGATGACCTAATCAATGGCTACGCTTGAGCTCAAAGACGTACACGCCGAAGTCGCAGAGGACGGTGGGGAGAAAATTCTCGACGGTGTCGACCTCGAAATCCCGTCCGGCGAGATCCACGCCCTCATGGGTCCCAACGGCTCCGGGAAATCCACCACCGCAAAGATCATCGCCGGCCACCCGGCCTACGACGTCACCGACGGGGAAGTCCTGTTCACCATCGAAGACGACGACTTCGACGGTGCCGAAGAGCTCCCCGCCGACGACCGAACCTTCGATCTGCTCGGCCTGGAGCCGAACGAGCGCGCCGCGCTCGGTATCTTCCTTGCGTTCCAGTATCCCGCAGAGATCGAGGGCGTCACCCTCGTGAACTTCCTTCGCACAGCGCTCAACGCGAAGCTCGACGAGCGCGAGGAACTCCTCTTCGAGGATGACGACGAGGACGCCGACGACGCCGCCGACGATGACGAGGACGCCGGCTACGAGACCTCCCCCATGGAGGGGCCGGCCGACGACGGCGAGATCGGCGTCGCGGACTTCCAGGAGATCCTCTCGGAGAAAATGGAGACCCTGGACATGGACGAGAAGTTCGCCAACCGCTACCTGAACGCGGGCTTCTCCGGCGGCGAGAAAAAGCAAAACGAAGTCCTCCAGGCCGCCATCCTGGAGCCCTCGATCGCCGTGCTCGACGAGATCGACTCCGGGCTCGACATCGACCGTCTCCAGGACGTTTCGACGGGCATCAACGCGCTCCGCGACGAGCAGGACACCGGCATCCTCCAGATCACGCACTACCAGCGCATCCTCGATTACGTCGAGCCCGACCGCGTCCACATCATGCTGGACGGCGAAGTCGTCATGGAGGGTGACGCCGAGCTCGCCGAGAAGCTCGAAGACGAGGGGTACGACTGGGTTCGCGATCAGGTCTACGAGACCGCGTAACGCCGCCCAGACACGCAACGCAACCACACACACCACATGAGTTCCGAAGACATACAAGACACTGACACCGAGGCGCGCTTCGAGTTCAAAAAGGAGGAGAACTCCGCGTTCGAATCCGAGAAGGGCCTGACCGAGGAGACGATCCGCGTCATCTCCGAGGACAAAGACGAGCCCGACTGGATGCTCGACCGCCGCCTCCGCGCGCTCGAACAGTACACGAAGATGCCGATGCCGACCGACTGGCCCGGCCAGCCGGACCTCACCGAACTCGACATCGAGGAGATCGTCCCGTACATCCGCCCGGACGTCGACAAGCGCTCGGGCGCCGACGAGTGGGAGGACCTCCCCGACGAGATCCAGGACACCTTCGAACAGCTGGGCATCCCCGAGGCGGAGCGCAACGCGCTCTCCGGCGTGGGCGCCCAGTACGAGTCCGAGGTCGTCTACCAGAACATGCAGGAGCGCTGGGAGGAGAAGGGCGTCGTCTTCTGCAACATGGACGAGGCCGTTCAGGAGTACCCCGAGCTGGTCAAAGAGCACTTCATGACGAGCTGCGTGCCGCCGAGCGACAACAAGTTCGCGGCGCTGCACGGCGCGGTGTGGTCCGGCGGCAGCTTCGTCTACGTGCCCGAGGACGTCACCGTGAACATGCCCGTGCAGGCGTACTTCCGCATGAACTCCGAGGGCATGGGCCAGTTCGAACACACCCTCATCATCGCCGAGGAGGGCTCGGAAGTCCACTACATTGAGGGCTGCTCGGCGCCCAAGTACGGCAGCCACAACCTCCACTCCGGCGGCGTCGAAGTGTTCGTCGGCGAGGACGCCCACGTGCAGTATTCGACCGTGCAGAACTGGTCGAAGAACACGTTCAACCTCAACACCAAGCGCGCGGTCGTCGAGGGGAACGGCACGATGGAGTGGGTCTCCGGCAGCATGGGGTCGAAGGCCACGATGCTGTACCCGTCGACGATCCTCAAGGGTCGCGGCGCGACGGACAACCACATCACGATCGCGTTCGCCGGCGACGGCCAGGACATCGACACCGGCGCGAAAGTCTATCACAACGCCCCGGACACGAGCTCCACCATCGAATCGAAGTCCATCGCGAAAGACGGCGGCCGCACGAACTACCGCGGCCTCGTTCACATCGCCGACGGCGCCGAGGACTCGAAGACCAACGTCGAGTGTGACGCGCTGATGTTCGACAACGACTCCACCAGCGACACCATGCCGTACATGGAGATCAACGAGTCGAAAGTCGACGTGGCACACGAGGCGACCGTCGGGAAGATCGGCGACGAGGACGTCTTCTACCTCCAGAGCCGTGGTCTCGACGACGACGACGCAAAGCAGATGATCGTCTCCGGGTTCATCGAGCCGATCACCGAAGAACTGCCGATTGAGTACGCGGTCGAACTGAACCGCCTCATCGAGCTGGAGATGGAGGGTTCGCTCGGTTAATATGAGTACGCAGCTACACACTGATATCTTTGCAGAGACGGTCCGCCGGATCGCCGACGAGCGCGACGAGCCCGCGTGGCTCCGCGAAACGCGCCTCGATGCGCTTGAGGCGCTCGACGACCTCGCGTTCCCCAGCGTCATCGAGACGCCGGGCCGAAAGTGGACCACGCTCGAAGACCTCGATTTCGACGCGCTGGTCGATCCGCTCTCCCAGACCGAGGACAAAGACCAGGTCGGCGCGGAGAACGCTCGCGTGGAGTCGTTCCACGACGCGCTCCAGGACGACGACCTCGCCGACCGCGTCGAGGACGCGTTCGGCAGCGTCATCGACCCCCACCAGAACCGCCTGACGGCGCTGTCGACGGCGCTGTTCACGACCGGGACTGTGGTGTACGTGCCCGCGGGCGTCGACGCCGAGGACGTCACCATCCGCACCTCGATGAACTCGCGGTCGCTGTTCAACTACACGCTGGTCATCACCGAGGACAACGCGACGGCGACGATCCTGGAGCGCCAGGACACCGGCGACGACGTCGACGGCGAGCGCTACTACTCGGGGATCGTCGAGGTCGACGCCGGAGAGAACTCCTACGTGCAGTACGGGAGCCTCCAGGACTTCGACGAGCAGACGTACAACTACACGCTGAAACGCGGGCACGCCGACACGTACGCCACGGTCAACTGGATCGAGGGCAACATCGGCAGCCGGCTGACGAAGACCGGTGTTTCCACCGAACTGGCGGGCGACGCCAGTGAGACGAAGATCGTCGGCGCGTTCTTCGGCCACGACGACCAGCACTTCGACCTCGACGCGAAGGTCTGGCACCGTGCCGAGCACACCACCGCGGATCTCGTGACTCGCGGCGTCATCGACGACGACGCCCGCAGCGTCTACGAGGGCGTCCAGGACGTCGGCAGTGACGCCTGGGACACGTCGAGCTACCAGCGCGAGAACACGCTGATGCTGAGCGACGAGAGCGAGGCCGACGCCTCCCCGAAGCTCATCATCAACAACCACGACACCGAGGCCAGCCACTCCGCGACCGTCGGGCAGGTCGACCAGGAGACCCTGTTCTACATGCAGGACCGCGGCCTCACCGCCCAGCAAGCCACGGACATGCTTGTTGCGGGGTTCTTCGTGCCGGTGCTCGAAGAGGTCGAAGTCCAGGAACTGCGCGAGGACCTGGAGACACGGATCGCCGAGCGGCTCGACTGACCCGCGCAGCGGTTCCCCACACCCCGTTGCCGGGGAATCCTCGCCTTTTAGGACGGTGAGACCGTCGACTGTATCCATGCGCACCGCATCGTTCGCGAGGTGGCGGCGGCCGTGAGCTCGCTCGCTGCGAGCGTCGACTCCGATCGCCAACTGGCGCGGCTGCTACAGATCGGGGTCGTGCTCGAAGAGGTCGTGGAGGTCCGCGCGCATCGACATTACCAGTCGCTGCCGGCGGCCGACCGGGACGCCGACATCGAGGCGCTGTTGTCCGACGCCAGCGAGGAGTCCGCGGATCACCGCGCGCGCTTGGAGGACATCATCGAGTCGCTTGACGCCGACAGCATCCCGTTCGGGGAGGTCGAAGCGCTGGTTGCGGAGAGCTACGGGCAGACCGGGCCGGACGACTTCGACGGCGTGCTGTACGATCAGTTGCACGGCGAGGAAACCGCGTACAAGTTCTACGACGATCTGATCGCGGCGATCGAGGCCAGCGAGGCGGCGTTCGGCGTCGATCAGGACCGGCTGTTGGCGACGCTGCGAGAGATCCGGGCGGCCGAAGCCGACGGCGTCGAGTCGGTCACTGCGCTGATGGAGGCACACAGATGAGCACGGCCACTGTCGGCGCAGCGGTGCCGGCCGGTGTGGTCGCCGTTCGAGGTGATTGGACATGAACACTGCTGATCAGTACTTGAAGACGATCTTTCTCGTAGAGCAGTTAACCGACGGCCCCGCCGCGACCGGGGAGCTCGCCGACCGCCTCGGCGTCAGTCCGGCGAGCGTCAACGAGATGGTGGGGAAACTCGAAGACCGCGGTCTCGTGACACACGAGAAGTACAAGGGGGCGTCCGTGACCGAGGACGGCGCGGCCCGCGCCCGAGACGCCCTCCAGACGTACTGTATCCTCGAACGGTTCCTGGCGAACGTGCTCGGGGTGGAGTCGTTCCGCGACGAGGCCCGACAGCTGGAGCCGGTGATCGATGAGACGGTGGCCGAGCGCCTCGACATGATCATCGACCGCAAGTCCCAGTGTCCGGACTGCTTCGACGCCGGCGCTGACGCGTGTGGGTTCCTCGCCGAGCCGTCCGTCGAGGCCGACGACTGAGCGCCCCGCGGGGGTGCGGTTCGAAAAGCAATCTCTTTGTGTCTTGCATCGCTATCCGCGAGTGCAGTCCCGTGGTGTAGTGGCCAATCATATGGGCCTTTGGAGCCCACGACGGCGGTTCGAATCCGCCCGGGACTACTCACCGATCCGCAGTCCAGTGCTGTCGGGGGGTGGTCTGGTTTCTCGGCGAGTGATCGCGACAGCAAAAACAGTATGGGGGGTGTCGGCCGCCGGGACGGCTGTCAGGTTCGTGTTGCGCGGGCTTTCCGAACGTCGGCCCCGTCCCGAACCATGTCGGGGCATTCGGGGCAAACGCGCGGCCTGTCGACGCCTGGTGGTGTGAACACGCGTGCGTAGTCCGTGGTTACGAACGAGCCGCAGTTCTTGCATTCCGGCATCGTATTCGGAGCAATGATAGTACTCCATATATACTTTGTGTACATTTTTAGAGTATGAATAAAACGTATATTGGGAGCGACACCCCTACGTGTGGCTGCTCCGAACGGCCGGTATGAGCGAGCCACTCGAATCGCTTCCCGACCGGCCGCTGCGCCAACAGGAAGTAACGGCCCTGAACCACGCCGACGCGTTCTCGCTGGTGGTCCCCGTCGACCGCCAGCGTGCCGTCGAGGCCGACACCCGCGATCCGGTCGTGGTCACCGAGCACGTGATCCTCGGGACCGACGACTGGGTGACCGCTCTCACCTACGACTCGGGGTGGGTGACCGTCGAAACCGTCCCGATCGAGGACCCCGACAGCGAGCGCTTCGAGGCGATGCAGGAGTGTGAGGCTGCACTCACTGCACACCAGCAGTAGCTTCATGGGGTGTGGCGGTGACCTGGCACACGAAGCCGTTCGGCTTCGGTTCGTTATGAACATCGACCAATTCAACGCCGCGGACACCGCAAGCGACGACGCCCCGTTCGCGATCGAGAACAGTTACACCCTGGCAATCGATGTCGACGGCGACGTGATGGCGAAAGCCGGGGCGATGGTCGCGTACACGGGCGAGTTCTCGTTCACCGGGAAGCGGTCGGCGGAGGGCGGGCTCACGGGCATCATCAAGGAGGCCGCAACCGGTGAGGGCACACCGATCATGCGTGCGGAGGGCACAGGCACCCTCTACCTCGCGGACGCACAGAAGAAAGTCCAGATCCTCGAGTTGGCCGCCGACGACCGAATCACGGTCAACGGCGAGGACGTACTCGCGTTCGAGTCCGAGCTGTCCTACGAGGTCACGACGATGGACAGCCTCGCCGGGTCGTTCGCCGGGGGGTTCACGAACGTCGCGATCAGCGGCCCCGGCTGTGTTGCGCTCACCACCCACGGCGATCCGCTGGTGATAGCGCCGCCGGTGACGACCGACCCGAGTGCGACGGTCGCCTGGAGCGCCACCACGCCGAGCGTCGACGTGAACGCCAGCCTCTCGGACATGGTCGGCCAGGAGTCCGGGGAGCGCTTCCAAATGGAGTTCGACGACGCGGGCACTGACTCCGGCTTCGTGGTGGTGCAGCCCTACGAGGAGCACGTCTGACCCACGGCCACCGTGTGGGCGACAGTTCCGTCGCGCGCCACGGGTCGGGCTGCTTCCCGTGGCGTGGTGGCTGGCGGGTCGGCCGCCGAGTCGACGTCGCCCGCCGGGAGGGCTGCAAAAGGCCTAAGACTGGAACAAACCTGTATCCGAACAATGACACGGATGCACTGCTTGGGAACGGAGGTGAGACGGTGGGCGTCGAAATAAGGGAGTCGCCGGTCACGGACGCGCAGTTCGACAACATGGCCGCGTTCGTCCGGGATTACCTGGAGGCCAGCGTCGAAAACGAGACCGACGGCGGGCGGATGCGGTGGTACCCGTGGCACTCCGCGGAGTACCGGTTCACCCACATCATGAACGTCGTCGACATCGCCGAGCGCATCGCCGAGGCGACGAGCGCGAACGTCGATGTGGTTCGGGTCGCGGCGCTGTTCCACGACATCGCGAAGCTGGAGGCCGAACAGGACGCCCACGCCGAGGAGGGCGCGCGCATCGCGCGCAAATACCTCGAAACGCACGGCCAGTTCCCGCCGTCGTTCGTCGATCAGGTCGCGGAGGCGGTGTCACGGCACTCCTATCAGGGTGACCTCATGGACCTGCCACTGGAGGCGCGGTGTCTCGTGGAAGCCGACCTGCTGGACAAAGCCGGCGCGAACGGCGCCGCGCTGATGTTGCTCCGGATGGGGTACGAGGCGCGCACCCACGTCGACGCCGCGGAGATGATCCAGCGCGTGCTGGACCGCGGCGAGGACGCCGCCGAGCGCGTGGAGTCCGACGCCGCGTCGTCGATCGCACACAAGCGCTTGAAGCGCGTGCGGTGGCTCCACGACTGGCTGACTTCGGAGGTGCCGGCGATGAACGACACCGGGTACTAACCGTCCCGGGACGCTGCCAGCGATCAGAGCAGCTGGCTGGCGAGCGCCACCAGTTCCTCCCAGACGGAGACGCCGACACCCACGTCTAGGAGCGTGTCCCCTGCGAAGAAGAAAAACAGCACTGCGGACACGAGGTGCGCCTTGCGCGCGTCGAACTTCCCGGAGAAGCGGTCGAAGAAGTACGCGTTCACCATGCTGACGGGAATGATCGCCAGCATTTCCCCCAGCCAGATCGCGGGCGTCGCGCCGTAGTCGCTTGCCAGTCCGATGGTGACCAGCTGTGTTTTGTCGCCGAACTCGCCGGCGAACATCATCGAGAAGATGGGGATGAAGCCGCCGAGCGCCGTGGTGAGGCGGTACCCGAACAGGGTCACGTCGTCGATGCTGGCCGCGACGCCCCCGCCGTCGCTTGACATGGGTTCGTCAGATCCGGTTCGTGCGGGCATCGACCGCAACAGCAGAATGCCGAACACGGCGAACAGGGCGGCGGTTGTCACGTCCAAGACGACACCGGGAATGAGGCGTTGGAGCCCCTCCCCGACGAGGATCTCGATCACGGTCCAGATGCCGAACGCGGAGCCGGCCGCTGCGACGACGATCCGCGGGTCGTATTCGGTGCTGAGGCTGGCGATGATGAACTGGACCTTTTCGCCCGGGAGCGCTGCGAGTTGCGTGACGAACGCGAGCGTCAGGACTTCCGTGAACGCGCTCACGCGTCGGTCACCTCGTCGGCCGCGGGCCTGACTTCGAGCGTTTCCGCGACGCGCTCGGGGAGGTGGACGGCTTCGCCGTCGATCTCGACGACGAACAGGCCGATGGGCGCGTGCTCGGTGACCGTGAGTTCAGTGCCGGGCTGCACGCCGGCGTCGGCGAGATATCTGAGCTCGTCGGTGTTGCGGTCGCTCGCGCGCGCCACCACGAGGGCGTCGCCTTCGGCGTGGTCGGCAAGCACCTCGGTGTCGGGGTGCTCGGGCGGTTCGAGGTCGGCGTTCGGGATGGGGTCGCCGTGGGGGTCGACCGTCGGGTCACCGAGTTTCTCCGCGAGTCGGTCCTCGAACTCCTCGCTGATGTGGTGTTCGAGGGCGTCGGCCTCGTCGTGGACTTCGTCCCAGTCGTAGTCCAGATGGGTCGCCAAAAACGATTCGAGCAGGCGGTGGTGGCGGATCACTTCCACGGCGACGGTTTCGCCGTCGGGCGTGAGCTCGACGCCCGCGTATTTCTCGCGCTCGATCAGGCCGCGGGATTCGAGCTTCTCGGCCATGCTGGTGACCGTGGGCGGCGTGACGTCCAGGTACTCCGCGATGGTGGACGTCGCGATCGGCGGTTCGTGTTCGCGTTCGAGGTTGTAGATCGATTTGAGGTAGTCTTCCATTACGTCAGAGAGCATGCCAACACCGTCGTTTAGATGCATCTAAATATATATTTGGCGATGCGGGTACCTTCGTTTTCCCGACTGTCGTGAGCGGTGGCACTGCGACGAATCATTCACGCAGGCAAAAACGAGCGACCACCCGGCAGCGCTACGCGGCCGGTTCCTCGGCGGTGCTCGCACGACGGTTCCGCACGAGCAGCGCCGCGAACACCGCGAGCCCGATCGCCCGCAGTCCGAGATCCACCACGACACCCGTCTGTCCGCCCGCAACGCCCAGCAGGCCGAGCACGTCGTTGGCCGTGGTGACGATGAGCGTGGGTGCCATCAGGAACAGCGCGCTGCCCGCGTACGCCACGCGCTCGGCGCGCGCAACGTCGGTGTACACGTGCCCGATGACGGTCGCAGCCAGCGCCACGACACCCAGAACGACACCCGCAATGGGGAGCACCACCTCCGGAACCGAATACCCTACGTCGAGGAGGTCAGCCACGCCGACGACGCTGTACTGGTCGCCCGGCGGCAGCGACCCGGCGTTGCGCCGCAACAGCATGACCCCTGGCGTCACCACGAACGCGAACGGCACGATGGCCTTGTTCAGCGACAGCGAGAACGCCTCGACGCCGGTGTCGAACGGGTCCGATTTCGCCACCCCGGCGGCCGCGTACGCCGCCACCGCGACCGGCGGCGTGATGTCCGCGATGACGCCGAAATACAGGATGTACAGGTGCGCGGCGAGCTCCGGCACTCCGAACGGCAGCAACACCGGCACGAGCAACACGGAGAGGATGATGTACGTGACCGTCGTCGGCATCCCCATCCCGAGGATGATCGAGGAGATCGCCGTGATCGCGAGCACGACCACCAGCGAGCCCCCCGCGACGGCCTGAATCAGCGACACCAGGTTCGGCCCGAGCCCGGAGATGCTGATGACGCCCGGAATGATGCCGGCCGCGGCGACGGCGATCACGACCGGGACCGCGGTCCGGGCGCCGTCCTCCATCGACTTCAGGGTGAACACCCCGTACCGGAACAGCCCGTTGCCGGCAAGCGACGGGCGCCCCACCGCGGCGCTGACCGCGCCCGCGGTGTCGTCGACGGCGTCGTCGAAGCCCAGCAGGCTGGCGTCCGCCCGCGGCCGCAGCGCCATCGTTATCACGCCCGCCGCGATCGCCAGCCAGCCGAGTTCACCCAGCGTCGCGGCAACCGCTCCGCCCAGCGGCTGCGCGCCGGCACCACCACCGGTCAGCACCGCCACCAGTGAGCCGCCCCCCAGCCACTCCGCCAGCAGCGTGCCACCGGTCACCACCGTCAGCACGCCGCCCAGCAGGCCGCGGGTTTCGTCGCCGTACGCCGCCACCAGCGCCATCAGTGCGCCGATCGCGACGATCGTGAACCACGCCGAGCGCGCCACCGACAGCCGCTCGACGATCAGGTAGTACAACAACAACCCGATCGGGACGAGGTAGAACCAGCCGGTGCGGAGGTGCGACCGAAGCGACACCAGGTCGTCGGTGCCGAGCCCGCCGATGTCCTCCTTGCCGGCCTCGAAATGCACCATCACCCACACGCCGAAGAAGAACACGAGCGCGGGGATGGTCGCGGCGACGATCACGTCCGCGAACGGCGTGCCGGTGTACTGCACGATGAGGAACGCCGCCGCCCCCATGACTGGGGGGAGGATCTGGCCGCCCGAGGACGCCGACGCCTCGACCGCGCCCGCGAACTCCGGGCGGTATCCCGAGCGCTTCATCAGCGGGATGGTGAACGCGCCCGTCGTCACCGTGTTCGCGATCGACGACCCCGAGATGGTGCCCATGAACCCGGACGCCAGGATGGAGGCCTTCGCGGGGCCGCCTTTCCGGGTTCCGGTCGCGCCGTAGGCCAGGTCGATGAACCACTGGCCGGCGCCCGACATCTCCAGGAACGCACCGAACAGGATGAACACGTAGATGAACTGCACGGACACCGTGACCGGAATCCCGAACACACCGTTCTCGGTGTTATACCAGAGGTTTTGGATGATCTCCGGCCACGCGAACGGCGGGATCGAGATGATCTGCAGGTACGCCACGTCCTGTGGAATGAGGTAGCCGAAACGGGCGTACGCGATGAACGCGGCGACGATGCACATCAGCCAGAGGCTGATCGCTCGCCGCGTGGCTTCGAGCACGAGCACCACGCCGACCGCGCCGAGCACGAGCGCGTAGGAGGTGTGGCCGAGCGGCCCCAGCAACGCCCCGGCAGGGTTCAGGACGGGGCTGAGCGCGTCGAACACCGGCCGGATCACGTCGAGGTAGCCGAGCCACACCGTCGGGAGCGGACGCCCAGCGGTCAGGCCCAGATACCGGAGCTCGCGGATCTCGGCGAAGTCCGTGATGAAGTACACCGCCGCCAGCGCCGACACCGCCGCGAACGCGATGTCGATCGGGGCCACGGCGTCGAGGTCGTCGTCGACGATCGCCCACGCCAGGCCCGCGCCGACAGCGTTGATCACGCGGGTCACCGGGTGCGACGAGCCCAGCCTGGCGGTGGCCGCCTCCGACAGCCGCTTGCACCGCCGCGCCACGGGCCCGTCACCGGTGCTCGCTGGATACAGCAGGAACGTCAACACGAGCGCGAACGCCACGTGCACGGCGTTGATCTGGAGCAATTGGAGTTTCGCCAGCGTGACCGACCCCACGATCGGGAGCGACACCGAGAGCACCGAACCCCGGGCCGCCAGCCACAACTGGAACACGGAGAACGCGATCCCGATCGCGGCGACCGCCAGCACGATCCGCCCGCTGAGGTCGCGTTTCCGCTCGATCTCTTGCAGTACTGAGTCCGCGTCCGGCGCGTCCGTCGTCGAGTGGTCGTTACTCATAGATGCTCTCGATCATCGTCGCAAGGAGTGTTCGATGGACAACATGAAGATCAACTGATTGTGCGTCGGTCACCGAGACGAGGTCGTAGCTTCGGTCGTCGACGTGCAGCGTGTGTCCGGCGATGCGTCCCGGTGACACCGTCAACACGGTGGCGGTGCGGTCCGGCGAGTAGACGAACGTCCCGTTCTCGATGGTGACGTTCGCGGCGCTGGGGAACCCCCAGCCGTACGACTCGAACTCCGCGCGCGTCATCTCCAGGGTTTCGCCGCGAACGGCGTAGGCCTCGTAGACGCGGGAGCGCTCGACGCTGTGTGTGTACTCCAGCGCCACTGTCGAGCCCTCGGAGACGGGCACCGTGAGATACCGCTGGTCGGTGTCGGTGTCGTCGGCGACCAGCACAGTCCCGGCCGGCACGACGGCAGCGATCACTGTCAGCACGGCCAGGACGCTGGCCGCCACGACGACGATACGAGTGCGGTTCATGAACTGATCTCTCTACGCATGTGGCTTGTGAAACACCCGCGTGTGGGGTGTGGAGGCGGCGTTACGACTCGAAGTAGGCGGCCGCGCCAGGGTGGAGGTCGATGGACATCCCGTCCTGGGCCGACGCCGTGTCGATGAAGTCGGGTTTGATGGTCAGGTCGCCGGTGTGCTCGAAGATCGCGCTCGTGACCTCCGTGACGGTCGCCTCGTCGACGCCGTCGTGGGTCGCGATCATCGCCTGCACGGAGACGGTTTCGATGGACCGGTCGATGCCGCTGTACGTCCCGCTCGGGATGGTGTCGTCGGCGAACCAGGACGCCGCCTCCTTGGCGGCGTCGCGGGCCTCTCCCTCGATGGGCACGATCTCGATGTCGTTGGTGTTGGCCAACTCCTCGATGGCACCCACGGGCCAGCCGCCGACCACGAAGGCGGCGTCGATGTCGCCGTTCCGGAGCTGTTCGGCGGCCTGTGCGAACGACGCGGTCTGCTCCTCGTAGTCTGTCACGCCGGCGGCCTCCAGGATCTGGAGGGCGTTGACCTGCGTGCCGGACCCGAGGTCACCGGTGTTGATGGTCGCGCCGTCGAGGTCGGCCACGGTCTCGATGCCGGTGTCCGCACGCGTGATCAGCGTGATCGTCTCCGGGTACAGCGTGGCGACGCCGACGAGGTTGTCGACCGCCCTGTCCTGGAAGGCATCGATCCCGGTGCCGTTCTTCGCGAAGTACGCGATGTCGTTTTGGATGAGCGCGAAGTCGGCGTTCCCCTTCGCGAGGCTGCCGACGTTCTCCACGCTTGCGCCCGTGGTCTGGACGTTCAGCGAGTAGTCCGTGTTGTCCTCGACGATGGTCTTGAACTCGTTCGACAGCGGGTAGTACGTGCCACTCTGGCCGCCCGCGTGCCACGACAGCCGCGTGCCGTCCCCGGCCCCGTCGCCACCGCCGGCGCACCCAGCCAGCGCAGCGATGCCGGTTGCCCCAGTCGCCTGCAGGAACCGCCGACGCGTGTGCTCAGTTGGCATACAGTTGCCGGTGGGTTCTCCATCGTATTAATATTTCGAACGTCGTATTCGGCGCTGTCGCACCCATTGTTCCAGAACCAACGCCCGCAAAATTCACCACGAATTAAACCGATCCGTCGAAATAACGCGTGTTCTCAACGCGGTCGCTCAGATGCCTTTGCTCATCAGATGCGACCGCAACACGTCCGCCGCCTTGTTCGCCGTCCCCGTGTTCACCACCACCACGGTGTCGTCTTCCCCGAACGCGTCCCGGTCAGCCAGCTCCCACGCGCCCGCCGCCGCCGCCGCGCACGTCGCCCCCATCTCCGGGCCCGCACGGCTGGCGACCGCGGTGCCCGCCTCCAGGATCTCCTCGTCGCTCGCGGCCACCGCGCCGCCGTTGCTCTCGCGCAGTGCCTCCAACACCAGCCGGCTGCCCGCGGGGTCCGGGATCTCGATGCCGCCACAGATGGTGTCCGGCGTGTCCCACGGCTCGTGGGCGTCGCGGCCCTCCTGGAACGCCCGCACGATCGGCGCACACCCCTCGGCCTGCGCGGCGTACATCGCCGGCACGTCCGCGGTGATGCCGAGCTCGCGGAGCTCCGTGGCGGCCTTCCACATCCCCACGAGCCCGCCGCCGTCGCCGGTCGGATAGACCACGTGGTCGGGCGTCTCCCAGTCGAGTTGCTCGACGGTCTCGTACAGCAGCGTCTTCTTGCCCTCGTGGCGGTACGGCGTCGCGAACGCCTGCAGCGAGTACCACGCCTCGCCGTGTTCGTCCATGGCGTCCTCAAAGGCGGCGTTGGCGTCGCCGATGCGCCCCTGCACGACGTTCATGTCGCCGCCGTGGACGTTCACCATCGCCTTGGTGGTGAACCCCGAGCGGGACGGCAGGAACACGTGCGCATCGAGGCCCGCACGACCGGCGTACGCTCCCGCTGACTGTCCGGCGTTCCCCGTCGACGCTAATGCCACCTCGCTGGCACCGTGCTGGGCCGCCGCCGTCATCGCCACCGTCTGCCCGCGGTCCCTGAACGTGCCGGTCGGGTTGCGCCCCTCGTCTTTGATGTAGAGCTCGCCCACGCCGAGTTCGTCGGCCAGCCCCGGACACGGAACCAGCGCCGTCGCCCCCTCGTCCATCGACACCGCCGACCCACGCGTGAACGGCAGCAACTCCGCGTACCGCCACAGCGAGTCGAACCGCCGCGCCTCGAACGTCTCGGCGTCCACGTCCAGGTTCTCCAGGTCGTAGGCGGGGTCGAGGATGCCCCCACACTCCGGACACCGGTGGGTCGCCGCCGCGGCCGCGAACGATTCCCCACAGTCCACGCACTCCAGCCCCTCGAAGGCTCGCGTCGTCTCCATGCTGCGGTGTTTCGAACGCCCCGACAAAGGCCCTGTCCCTTCCAGCGTGGCCGGCGTCCTCGGGGCGGCACACACGCCCCGAAAGCACCCACGTTGATGACGCCGCCACCCCAACACCCGGCCATGACCGACGAAGAGGCAGTGGTTGTGGGCGGCGGGCTGGCGGGGCTGGTGGCGGCGCGACACCTCGCGGCGGACGGTCTCGACGTGACCCTGTTCGAGCGCAACCCCACGGTCGGCGGCCGCGTCCGCTCCACGCACGCCGACGGCTTCACCTTCGACCGCGGCTTCCAGGTGCTGTTCACGTCGTACCCCGCGGCGAAACGCGAACTCGACTTCGACGTCCTCGACCTGCGGTCGTTTTCACCTGGGGCGGTCATCTGCCGCGGCGACCGGCGCGCAGTGCTCGGGGACCCCCTGCGCGATCCGGGCGCACTCGTTCCGTCGATGCTGAACCGGGAGGTATCGACGATGGACAAACTCCGCACGCTGCTGTTGAAGCGGGAACTGACCCGCAAACCCTTCGCGGACATCTGGAGCGACGCCGACGCCACCATCGAGCAGTATCTCGCCGCCCGCGGGTTCTCCGACCGGTACGTCGACCGGTTCGTGCGACCGTTCTACGGGGGTATCACGCTGGATCGGTCGCTGTCCACGTCCAAACGCGTCTTCGAGTACACGTTCAAACTGCTCGCCGACGGCCGGACCGTGCTCCCGGCCGCCGGGATGGGCGCGATCTCCGCCCAGCTGGCCGCCCGTGCCCGCGATGCGGGTGTCACCATCGAACCCGAAACGCCGGTCGAAGCCGTCCACAGCGATCCCGCTGCCGTCGACGTGCCCGGCGAACGGATCGACGCGGACGCCGTCGTCGTCGCCACGGACCCCGACGCCGCACGCGAGCTCACGGGCGTCGACGCGATCCCCACCGACTGGAAGGGCTGTACCACCCAACACGTCGCGCTCCCGGCCGCCCACCCGCTCGGTGACAGCGACCGCATCCACCTCAACGCCGCCGATGACGTGCCCAACACCGTCGCACCGATGTCCGGCGTCGCGCCCGAATACGCCCCCGACGACCGCGAACTCGTCGCAGTGACCACGCTGGGCACGCCGGACCGCTCGTCGACGGCCCTCGCCACCGCCGCCCGGGACGCCATCGCCGACTGGTATCCGGAGGCGTCGCTCGGCGCGTTCGAAGTCCTGCACACACACCGGGTGCCGTTCTCCCAGTTCGCACAACCCCCCGGCGTCCACGACACGCTCCCGGACACCACCGCCCCCGCGGGCGCGGTGTACGTCGCCGGCTCGTACACGCACAACGCCTCGATAAACGGTGCCATGGAGAGCGGGCGGGCGGCCGCACGCGCCGCCAGCGATCACGTCTCGTAGCCGCGCGCGCCCACCAACAGCCCGTCGAGATCCCCGAGCGCGGGAAACCCCAGCGTCTCCCCGTTGCTGACGACGATCGGCCGGTAGCCCGCCGGCGGCGCCAACAGCGGCGACACGGCGGTGCCGTCGCCGAGCGTTCCGACCGGCGTCCCCGCCGCGAGCCGCGTGAACGCCGGCACCACGAGCACGTCGGCGCTGTCGTACTGCCCGGGGCCATAGAGGAAACACGGCCGCCGCTGCCCCCCACTGATTGTGACGGCCGGATGCTGGTGGCCGACCACGTACCGGTCCCCATCCGCCGCCGGCTCCTCGTGGCCGTGGCACACGACCGTGCCGTCGTCGAGCCGCACGCTGTCGGTTGCGGACACGCCAACCGCGGCAAGCATTCCGTCCCGGTTGCCCCGAACCACACGCAGGCCCGCGGCGCTGTCCTCGATCGCGCCGACGACTGCACCAACCGTCTCCGCGACCCCCGCCGGCAGCGACCCAGTGGCGTGCAATAGATCACCCGCTACCACCACGCGAGCCGGCTCGAACCGGTCGAGGTGGCCCCGCAACCGGGCCAGGATGTCCCGCCGCTCGTCCGACGCGCTGCCCCGCCCCACGTGCAGATCTGCCAGCACGAGCGCGTCGGCCGCCGGGAGATACGCCACCCGCTGCCCGAACACCACCCACGCCGGCGTCTGGGACACACCCGATGCGTCGCAACCCGGCGAGTTATGCACAGCGATCCGCGGCGGCGGCCACCAGCCGGCTACCGCGCCTGCTGTGCCACCGCGTACGCCTCCCGGACGCGCTCGAAGGCCTCCCTGTCACCGCCGTGGTCCGGATGCGCGTCCTTGACGCGGTCCTGGTACGCGGCCCGCAGTTCGGTGTCGCTGGCCCCGCGTGAAACGCCCAGCGTCTCGAAGGCGTCCTCGATCGCCGCCGCCCCGTCGCTGTCACTCTCGGCAGCGCTGGCCGCCTCGAACACGTCGCTCACGTCCGGCGTCTCGAACGGGAGCCGGCCGCCGATCGCCCACCCGGGGAGCTCGTGCTCGGCCAACACCGCCGCCGTGTCCGCGCTCCGAATGCTGAAATACGCGCCCGCGTCGAAGGTCACCGCGACGTCGCGCTGTGGCAGGTAGAACGCCACGCTGCGACCAGCCACCACGTGGTCTTCGGCGAACGGCTCCCCGATCGCGTGCAAGTACTCCCGGATCTCCCTGCGGCGCTTCCACTCCCCGGACTCCCCTGTCGGCCCGTGGCTGTCCCCCGCGGGGAACAGCCGCTGTCCGGCGACGAACAGCGCGGCCGCAACCACTGTCACGCCGCCCGTGATCGCAGCCCCCCACGCGAGCCATGCTCCTGGCACACGTCATCATGGGGGCTGCGTGGAAAAGAAACGTTCGCTCACCGCGACCGACCGGCCGCGGCTCAGCCGATATACCGCAGGTCCTCGTCGCCGGGACTGGGCGTCTCCTCCATGTCCTGGAGCCGCGACACGACCTCCTCCATCTCCTCGGCGCGGTCGTCCAGCGCCTCCTCGTCCATCTCGAAGTCGAGTCGCGCCCCCAGCACGGCCAACACGGCCTTGGCGGCCTTCGGGTCGACCAGGTAGCCCGACGTCTCCCCCATCAAGCAGGCCGCGTCGAACCCACGCTTCCCGCCGAGGCCGACCAGCAGCCCGCTCGATCCCACGATGCCGCCCGCGGGCTCCTCGCTGCGGAACTCCACGCCGGCGTCCGCGAGCCCGTCTTTCAGCGCCGCACTGGAGACCGCGCCGATCACGTCGTGGTCCTCGACGAGTTCGCCGGTCGGGACGCCGCCGAGCGAGAACACGTCCGTCGCGTCGAACTCCGCGGCCGCGTCCAGGAACGCCTCGGTCACGCGGTACTGGCCCACGGTGTCCTGGGCCTGGTGGTCGCCGGTCACCACGAGCAGATCCCGGCCGCTCGTCTCGACGGCGTGGATCTCCGCCGCCGCCAGCTCCGCGACGCTGTCGTCGCCGACGGTGACCTGTGGCGGGAAGTACTCGCTGTGCACGCGACACACGAGCTCGCTGTCCGCTTCCGCGATCACGTGCTCGGCGACCAGCTTGCCCACGTGCCCGACGCCCGGCAGCCCCTCGACGAGCGCCGGATCGTCCAGCGATGGCTCTGCAACCCACTCAATGCTGAGTTCGTCCATATCCCTACAGCCGGCGGCGCTCCTTAAGAGCGCGTCGGTACTTGCCGTGTGGGTCCGCCGGGTCGAACGGCGCTGGCGCGCTGTTGACGGCGTCACCGCCACACTCGGGACACGTCTCCGACAGCGTGTAGACGGGGCCGTCGTGGTGGCTGCGCCACGCCTCGCAGACGCGGATATCCGACTTCATTACGCGTCGTCGTCGAGCTGGCGCTCGCGGTGGAACGCGCCGCTCCCGTCGTGGGCCGTGACCGAGTCGACGGCGCGGTCGCCGGCCGCCTCGAGCGCGGACTCCGCGGTCTTGTAGTTCGGTGCCTGCACGCGCAGCCGGTACTCCGGCGCACCGACGTACGTCACGTCCAGGTCGACCTCGTCGGGCACCTCGCCGTTGCCCTCCGCGGCCTGTAACGCGTCCTTGATCGTGTCGACGCCGTCCCCGTCCGGCGACTGCAGCGAGACGTACCCCGTGACTGTGACGTACGGCACGGAGACGTTGTCGCGGGCGGTCTCGACGATGGCGTCGATCTCGTCGTCTTCGAGGGCGGTGTCAGCCAGCGCCTCGTGGCCGTGGATGGCCGCCTGCTCGAAGCCGTCGTAGAGGCTCCCGAAGTCCGCCAGCAGGCCGTTGGCGATGCGGCGGAACTGGTCGTCGGCCATGTCCTCGCCGAACGCCAGGGTCAGCCACTTGTCGGCCTTCTGTTCGTTCTTCCACTCCTGGATCGTGTCCGAGTGCTGGTGGTCGTTGACGTCTTTCAACGACAGGTCGATCTGTTGGGCGGACTCGTCGACGCCCAACACCTTCGCGACGACGGTCTGGTCCTCGTTGACGTGGTCGCGGACGTTCTTGATCCAGCCGCTGGCGACCTCACTGACGTGGACCAGCCCACGCTTGTCCTGGTACTGTTCGAGGTCGACGAAAACCCCGAAGTCCTCGATGTCGTCGACTTTCCCGACGACCAGTTCGCCCTCGTCGGGCCAGCCCTCGTATTTCATCTGGCCTCGACGGTTTCGATGACCTCACCGAGGAGGTCGGCCTCGCCGCCGGTCGGACGCGCGAGCGTCGTCCCGCAGACGGCACAGGCGACCTCCGTGGAGGCCTTCCCGAAGACGGTCTGTTCGTTCTCACAATCCGGACATTCGACGTTGTAAAATCCTCCTGACATTGGTCTACTCCTGGAGCACCAGTCGGCCGGCGCGCCATCCCTCACGCAGGTGGGCGTTGCCGCATTCGCTGCAGCGGTACTTGAGGTCCGTCCGGTTGGTCGGCTTGTTGCCGACCGGGACCTTCGAGAACCGACCGTGGTTCCCGATGGACGCGTTCGCGCGCTTCGTGCGGCGAGCGTCCCATTTCATGCCAGACGAGCGGCCGGAACGCACCTTCTCGGCCTCAAGCTGGTGGTGTTCGTCACAGTTCGGGCAGTAGCTGTTGAATCGGCGTGGCATCTCCATAGGCGGAATCAGCTCTGTTATCCCCCGATATGATTCGGCTGTTTAAAATCCGTTTGGTTCGGGGGCGGCAGCAGAACCGTCGTTCGAGTTGGACGCCCCGCGGCGGTTGCCGAGCAAACGTTTTGACAGTTCGATGTGACACGTCGGACATGTCACCGCCCCCCTCGTCCCGATCGCTGTCCGCCGTGTCTGAGTGTGCCGACGCGAGTCGCATTGGTCTCATCGCCGTCCTCATCGTGGTCTCGGCGTTCTCGCTCGGCGCTGCCCCACCGGCCGCGGCGGCACCACCGCCAGCGGACGTTTGTGGTGCGTGCGGTCCGAGCTTCGAGGAGGCCGCGGCGGCGGCCGGCGGCGACAACACCACCGTTGCGGCGTCCACGATGGACGTCCATGTTGCCGCCAACGGCACCACCCAGGTGTCCGTTGATCTGACCGTTGGCTCGGCGGACGCCCGCTGGGCCGCCGCCAACGCCGACGCCGTCCTCGCGGCACTCGCGGCCGGCAGCGACCCCACTGCGACCGACGGGATCGCGCCGGTCCCGGCAGCCGCCACTCTCACGGCTGGCGGGGACACCGTCACCATCGAGTACGACGCGCCCGGCGTCGCCCACACCGCGGCGGGCGGCGTGGTCGTCGTCGACGCCGTCGCCGACGGCAGACCGACGGGCTGGGAGGTCGACGCCGACGCCGTCCGGCTGCACGCACCCGCCGACCACGTCGTCACGCACGGCCCCGCCGACGCGCCCGTGACAACGTGGACGCGCGGCGACCAGCTCGACGACGCAGTCATCGCGTACGCTACCAGCGACGGCCTCGTCGCCACCGCCGCCACGCAGGCCGCCCTCGTCGCCGAAACCGGCCCCGCATTCCTCCGGTACGCAGCCATCGTGCTCGCGCCGACGCTGGCCGTGCTCGCCGGGCTGCTGTGGTCGACGCGTGCGGTCGGCACGCGCGTGCCGACCGTCGGCTCCACCCAAGCCGGCACCGTCGTCGCCGCCGCTGGCGGGGCTGCGGCCGTCGCGCTCGTCGGGTCCGGCGTGGTCTCTACGTACTTCGAGCTCTCCATCGCCGCCGCGCTGTTCGCCGCGCTCACTGCCGCCGCCGTCGGGACACTCGCAGCCAGCGGGCGGCTCCGAACGGTTCGCGGCCTCACAGCGGCGGCGGTCGGCACCCCGATCGCGCTCGGCACGCTCGCCGCCGTCGGCGGCGCACTCACACATCCCGCGGTCGCGCTGCCGACCGTCCGCAGGGCTGTCGTCTCGGGGCTGCTCGTGGCGCAACTCGGCGTGTTCGTCGTCCTCGGCGCGGCCCACGACGTCGCCCCCGCGAGTCGCTGGCAGCGGCTCGCAGCCGTTCTGGCACCGCCAGCGGCGGTCGTCGCCGTGGTCGGTCCGACGCTCGTGCTCGTCGCGTGGCTGCCCCTGCTCGTCGTCCTCGCCCACCCCACGTACTGGTTCGGACGCACCGCCGCAGGGGGGCTTCGAAGCGTTTAATCCGCGTTACGCCGAAACCGAACGCATGGAGCGGCTCATCATCCACGGCGACGCCGACGTCCGCCGGGAGGGCATCGTCGAGGTCGACGGCGAGGAGAAGCACCTCTTCCAGGTCACCCGGAACGGCGACTGGCACGGCCCCGACGAGGTCCAGCTGTGGTGTATCGCCGGCGACGAAGACGAGCTTGAGGACTACGAGAAACGCAACTTCGTCCCCCACTGGCTGGACGTCACGGCCGTCGACGCCGAAGACGTCACCGTCACGAAGCGCGCCGGCGACCTCGCGGTCTGAGCCCCCGGTGCCGTCGCGGTCGCTTGTGGCGTCGTTGTGACCGTGATGGGACCGCTGCGGGGCGCGACGAGTTCGCCGTCCGTCACCCGATAGATCGTGACCGCTGGCGTCCGGTGTACCGGCTCGATCCCGGGGTCGGCGCTGAGATCCGGGATCTCGTAGCGCGCGCGCTCGACCGGCCCCACCCACACGTAGGTCACGTCGTACTTTTCGAGGATCGCCGCCCGTGACGCGGCGTCCGTCGTCTCGTAGACGACGCCGATGTCGTCGACGCGTTGCTCCCACGCCGCCTGACTGTGGTAGTTGGCGGCGTGGGCCCACCCCGCGACGGTCGGCACCCCGCTCAAACTCGCCGCCGGGTTCTGCCACGTGTACGGATCGACGCCCGGTGCCGCGATGATCCGTGTTCCCCTGCGTCGGTCCCCCAGCCACCTGGCGGCCGCTGCTTCCCCTGGATGGGCGTCGCCGGCGTACTCCAGGGCGTCCAGGGACGCGTCGTCGGCGTTCGCGGCGTGCGTGGTCACCGCCAGCCCGCCGTAGACCGACGCCGCCACCACCAGCCCCACCACGAACACTGCTCCCAGGCCCCTGCTGGATGCGCGCCGTTCGGAGACGCCAGCGAGCGCAACGCCGCCCGCCACCGACCACAGCGCCCACACCTGTGCGTACACCTTGAACACGGTGTTGAACCGCTCGTAGGACGCCGCGTCGGCCAAGTAGACGTACTCCACGAGCACCACCAGCCCCGCGCCCGCGGCCACCAGCACACACTCGACCCCGGCGGCGTTTCGGCGGCGGAGCCACCACGCAGCGCCCAGCACCGGCCCCACGAGCACCACCGCGGTGATGCCCACGCCACCGACGACCGGCCCAACGGCCACCGCCACAGCCACCGCAGCGCCCGCAGCCGCCGCCGCGACCACCCAGCCGGCCACCGATGTCGCCACGCGCGACACGAAGTACGCGCCGAACGCCGCGAGGAACAGCCCGTGCACGAACACCAGCGCGCCCGCCTGCGACGGCACCGGCAGCACGGCCAGGTGCTGGTTGCTCGCGCCGGCCAACAACACGTTCTGCACGAACGGCCACGCGATCACCACGGCGAGCACGCCACCGACGGCCGCGACGCCCACCGCCAGCAGGACGCGCTGCACCGACTGTCCCACCGCCGACCGCCGACACGTCCACTGCTGCACCCCCGTCGGCAGCAGCGTGGCGGGCGCGGGGTCGGCCAGCGCGACGGCGAGCGCGGCCACCCCGAACACGGTCGGCAGGCTCCACGTGTTCACGGTCAGAATCGCCGCCCCGGCCACCGGGAACCCGCCCCACAGCAGCGCCCAACGCCGCCGCCGCTGTCGGGCCGGCGTCCGATAGTACGCCACCCCGACCGCCACGGCGACGAACAGCACGGGCACGCTCACCATGTGGGCGTGGAGGTCGCCGTTCAGGTACGCGAACAGCGGGAACTCGTTGAGCCCGGTTTCCATGAACCGGCTGGCGTGCCACATGTCGAACGCCTCGGGGGTGATCGCCGGCCGACGGTCGGCGTTGATCCCCGCGGCCACGACCGCCGCCCTGACAACGTCCACGCGCGCCGCGAGCAGCCGGATCACCGGCCCGAGGTTGCTCGCGAACCCGAACGCGAACGCCCCGAGCACGCCCGCTCGCACGCGCCTGGGCCGCGTGACGACGACCGCAGCGGCGGCCGCCGGGAGCGCGACGACCAGCCAGTCGACGCCGGTCGCCAGCACCACCACGGCCAGCGCGACCCCGGCCCCACCGATCGCTGTCGGCACACCCACCGGCCGACCCTCGCCGCCGTTGCCCGCGGCGATCGTGCTCGCAAGCCCGTACGCCGCCGTACACCCCATCGCGTAAACGCCGGCGAGCGCGGGCTCGTACGCGAACCGCGGGGCCGTGTCCGTGAGGTGGGCGCCGATGCTCGCCATGAGCTGGCCGCCGTAGTAGTAGACGACGCGCTCGCCCGCGAACCACATGTCACGCGGGGGTAGCTGGCCGGCCCGGTCGAGCGCCTGCAACAGCCCGAAATCCAGGAACTGCTCGCCGCCGCCCGGCTGAACCCCGTCGGCCCACGCCCGGACAACGATGAGGAACACGAACGCGACCGTGAACACGCCGACCACTTCCAGCAGCGGCTTCCGCGGGATTTCGACACCACCGCGCGCCAGCCACGCGGCTGCCGCGAGAACCGCCACGAACACCGCGCCGACGACCAGCTGTCCGTACGCGACCTGCCCCACCCAGAGGGTCGCCAGCGTCACCACCACCAGGGACAGCGGCATCGCAACCGACGCCCCACGGTCGGGCGCGTCCGGGAGCAGGCGCGACGCCACGGGTAGGCCTGCCACCAACAACACCCCGAAGAACACCCACCATCGAGCGACCACCCCGAACTCCATTAGCGGAGGCGTGGCGTTGATCCGGCAAACGTTTTCGGGTTCCGCCCGCGGCTCCGCCGACCGGCGGACCGAATAGCTTACTCGGCGACGCGCACTCGCACGTCACAGCACGATGGGAGACAGCACCGACGACCACGAGGCGACCGCCCCCGGCGAGACGGTGTCAGAGGCTGAACGCGACGCGCTGGTGACGATCTCTCACGGCGCTGTCGTCACCTCCGGCGGCGTCTCCGCCCAGCGCGCGCTCGTCGCCGCAGTGGAGTTCGCGCTCGCCCGCGGTCTCGGCCCCGTCGCGTACGGCGTCTACGCGCTCGCGTGGCGGATCGCACAGCTGCTGTCCCGGCTGGTCACCTTCGGCAGCGTCCCCACCCTCCAGCGGTACCTGCCCGCCGCCGACGCCCGCCGCCGCTCTCGGGTGACCGGCCTCGCGTACGTCACCACCGCCGGCGTTGGCCTGCTCATCACGGCGGGCGTCTGGCTCGCGGCACCCCGCCTGAACGCCGCCACCGTCGACCACCCGTCGTTCCCGGCGGCGATGCGGCTGCTCGGCGTGGTCGTCGTGCTCGTCGGCCTCGTGATGGTGTACGCCGCCACCTTCCGCGCCGACGGCTCGGCCCGCGGTGAAGTCCTGTTCAATAAACTCCTCCGGCCCGCCGTCCGCCTCGTGGGCGCGCTCACGGCGCTCGCGCTCGGCTACTCCGTGGTGGGCGTCGCCGGCGCATACGCCGCCAGCATGCTCGTCCTCGTCGTTCTCGGGTTCCCACTCACGGCGCGCATCACCGGCGTCACGCCGACGCTGCGCGGCCTCCGCCGGGACGCCCGCCGGTTCTACGACCACGCAGCCCCGGTCGCGATGAGCAGCTTCGGGAAGGTGTTCCAGAACCGCGCCGACATCCTCCTCGTGGGCGCGCTCCTCACGGCCGTCGCGGCCGGCGTCTACAACGTCGTGCTCGTGCTCGTCTCCATCGCGTGGATCCCCCTGCTGTCGTTCAACCAACTGCTCCCCCCGGTCGCCTCCCGGCTCCACGCCGCCGGCGACATCGACACCCTGAACGCCGTCTACTCGTCGGTGACCCGGCTCATCGTCACCACCGTCGTCCCCATCCTCGCCGTCGAGCTCGTGTTCGGCCGCGACCTGCTCGCGCTGTTCGGCCCGACGTACACCCGCGGATACGGGCCGCTCGCCGTCTACCTCGCGGGCGTGTTCGTCGGCAGCGCCGTGGGCGCGACCGGCTGGCTGCTCATGATGACCGCCACCAGTACGCCCGGATGGCGCTGGACTGGCTGCTCGCCGTGCTCAACGTCGCCCTCACGTACGTCTTCGTCGTCGAGTTCAAGCTCGTCGGCGCGGCGCTCGGCACCTCGCTGGCCATCGCCGTCCAGAACGCCCTTCAGGTCCTGCTCCTCCGGCGCTTCGAAGGCCTCTGGCCGTTCGATGCCACGTTCCTCCGACCGCTCGCCGCCGGCGCCGTGATGGCCGCCGCGATGCTCGGCGTCCGATCCCTGCTCGTGGACGGCTCGCTGGCAATCGCTGCCGGTGTTCTCGTCGGCCTGCCCTCGTATCTCGGCGCGCTCTCGGTCCTCGGCGTCGACCCCCGCGACCGACTCGTCGTCCGCGAACTCGCCACGCGCTACCGGAACACCATCGCCGACGCGGTTCGGCGCTGATTGGACCCCGTGGGGCAGTCGCTGCCGGCGATCGACGACACGATCCGCGCCGGCGCTCGCTGCGCTCGGCTGTAATGAGAACACGCACCGCTGCACAAGCAGGGGACAGGAACTCTCGGGGGGCCCCGCAACGGTGGCGAGGCTCAGGAGTCGAGTTCCAGAGGAGTAGCGGGAGGTAGATTTGAACTACCGATCTCCGGGTTATGAGCCCGGCGGAATCTCCTGGCTATCCCATCCCGCTATCAATCCATAACTCGGTTTTACGGATAAGGGTTCTGATTCGGTCGCCGTGTGGGAGATTTCCTACACGTCGAGCTCGTCGAGCAGCCTGTCGGCGGCGGCCGCCGACGACCCCGGACCGCGCGCGGTCACCAGGTCGCCGTCGACCGTGACGCTCGTCTCCGAATCGAGTTCGGCGTCCCAGTCTGCGCCCACAGCCACGACCTCGTCCTCGACCCAGTAGGGGAGCTTGCGGCCGTCGGGCAGGCGGTCGTGCTCGTCGACGATTCCCTCCTCCCACTCGTTGGGGAAGCCGGTGATCGACCGGCCCTCCGCCAGGAAGTCACCGTCGTCGGTGCGCGTCCACGCCAGGATGCCGATGGTGTGGCAGACAACCAGCGCCGTCCCGTCCTCGCCGGCGACCGCGTTCCGCAGCAGGCGGCGCGCGTCGACGTCCTGGTTCACGTCCCACTCTGCGCCGTGCCCACCGGGGAACACGACCGTGTCGTACTCCGCGGCCGTCTGGGCGGCCAGCGGCTCGGGGTCGTTCAGCCGCTCGTCGTTCTCGTGGACCTCCTGCACCCACTCGGCGGTGTCGGCGTCGACCTCGGCGGTGTCGACGGACCGCTCGTCGAGCACGGCCGGCCCGCCACTCGGCGTCGCCACCGTCACGTCGAACCCAGCGTCGTCGAGCGTCGTCAACGGCTCGATGCATTCTTCGCCCCAGTATCCCTCCTCGCTCACGACCAGCAGTGCGGATGCCATGTACCCCTTCGTACGGCACCCGAGAAGAAAAACCGCGTGTCCGCCGCGATCCCCGCCGGCTTCCCGGCTCAGTGATCGCCCTGGTCGTCGACGACGACGACCTCGCCGTCCGCCACGTCGACGTTGATCAGCGTCCGCACGTCCATGTCCGTGTCGTCGAGCTCGTTCGGCCCCGCCTTCTTGATGACCGCCAGCACGTCCGCGACGTCCGCGCCGGTCTGCTCCAAGGCGTCCGTGATCGCGCGCAGCGTCCCGCCGGTCGACAGCACGTCGTCGAGCACGAGCACGCGGTCGCCCTCGTGAACGTCGTTGATGTACATCTCGTTCTCCGAGTAGCCCGTCTCCTGGCTGAGCGCGACCTCGCCGGGCAGCCCGTACTCGCGTTTCCGAATGACCACGATCGGGATGTCCGTCATCAACGAGACCGCCGTGGAGATGTGGATCCCCATCGCTGCGGGGGTGACGATCTTGTCGACCTCGTCGAGTTCGGCCTTCCGAATGATGCGAATGACGATCTCCCGCAGCAACTCCGGCTCCAGCATCGGGACGCCGTCACTGATCGGATGTACGAAATAATGGTAACCGTCCTTCTCGATGATGGGGGCATCGAGCAGGGACTGCTTGAGCCGATCCATGCAGGAAATACTCGCGGGCCGACGAAAAGGTGACGGAACGGAATGCCCGTGGTACGCCCTACAGGGCGGTGATCGCCACGACGAACGCGGCCACAACCACAGCCACCACCAGGATGCTCGTGCTGTAGTCCGCCCGCAGTGACACCGGCGAATCCGTGTCACCGAGCAGCCGCCCGGCCACTGCGTCCGGCGCGCGAACGACGCCCGCGGTCGCGGACGCCGCCGCCACGACAACGCGATCCACGGCCGCGTACAGCTCGGTCACGCCGACCACGAGCGCCCGCGTGCCGTAGAACAGCACGCGGTTGTAGACGGCGTCGACGTCGGGCACCCGCCCGAGCCCCGATAGCGGTGCCTTCACGAGGACGAACCCGATCACGCCCAGGACGGCAAGCGCCACGCCCTCCGTGAGGTGGGACATCGTGTACGTCGTGTACACGTGGCCGACCGGCGGGTTCGTGGTCACGTCGATCGGGAGGATGCCGAACAACCCCTCGGGGTACAGCCCGTACCCCAGGCACAGCGCCGCGATCGCGACCATCGCGGCGGCCTGCCCGCGGTTGGCGTCTTTCACGGTGCCGTCGTAGCTCCCGTGGAAGAACGCGTAATACCCGAACTTGATGAACGACATGAACGTACCGACGCCACCGAGCAACAACAACACCTGGAGGCCGGTGAACTCCCCGACAGTGACCAGCGGCGCGTGCATGTAGTGGCTCGCCGAGATGATGATGCCCTTCGAGACGAAGCCGTTGAACCCGGGGAACCCGCTGATCGACAGCGCCGCCACGGTGAACGCCCCGGCCGTGATCGGCATCTCGCGGGCGAGCCCGCCGAGCTTCGGGAGGCGCTCCTCACCGGTCCGGTAGACGATGACGCCCGCCGTCATGAACAACAACCCCTTGTAGAGGATGTGGTTGAACACGTGCGCGAACGCGCCGGCCTGTGCGAGCGCGGAGCCGATGCCCACGCCGGCCACCATGTACCCGACCTGCGACTGAATGTGATACGAGAGCAGCCGCCGCATGTCGTTTTGGAACAGCGCCATCATCGCGCCGAACACCGCCATCGCGCCACCCATGTACGCCACCGCCATGTTCCCGTGCTCGGGGAACACGCGATACAGCCCGTACACGCCGGTTTTCGTGGTGAACACGCACAGGAACACGCTGGCGGCGATGTGCGGGCGCGGGTAGGTGTCGGGCAGCCACGCGTGCAGCCCCACGAACCCGACGTTCACGCCGATCCCGAGCGCCGCCAACACGGGCGCGATGCTGCCCGCTAGCCCCGCCGTCTCGGGGCCGCCCGGCACCGACCCGAACAGGAACGTGCCCGTTTCGGCGAACTGCCAGATGATCGCGGCGAGCAACAGCGTCCCGCCGATGCCGTGGGCGAGCGCGTATCGGAACCCCGCACGCACGGCCTTCCCGCCGTAATGCCAGACCAGCAGCGTGCTCGTGGCGGCCATCAGCTCCCAGAAGAAGATGAGGGTGAGCCAGTCGCCCGCGAACACGGCACCCAGGCTGGTCCCCACGTACCCCAGCGCGAACGCGGTCTGGATGTTCTCGGCGTCGCTGGCGTACGAGTACACCACGCCGGCGGCGCCGATGAGCCCGAAGATCAGCCCCATCAGCGTCGAGAACGGGTCGACGTTGAGCAGGATCGCGTGGAACCCGAACAGCTTCACCGGCAGGTGTGCGCCCGTGGCGACCAGCCACACGTACGGCACCACGGCCGCCGACGCCACCGCGCCCAGCGCGTGCCCGGTCCGCCGCGACAGAAACGGCACCAGCAGCGCGGCCACCAACACCGGCACGAACGGCGGCACGAAGGTGTCGATCATACACCCACCACCCCCATCGCGGTCGCGGTGTCAACCACCGTCCGCACGAGGGACAGGAACACCGCGGTGTCCGGGATCACGCCCAGCACGATCGACCCGAACGCCGCGAACACCACCGGTCCGATGAGGAACCACGACCCCTCCGCGCCGGACACCGCCCGGCGCTCGAAGCCGCCGCCCTCGTGGCCGCCGTCGGCGCGGGTGTGTCCGCCCAGCCGGCCGCCGAGCGCCCCACTGACCAGGGGTTTCTCGTCGCTGTCACCCTGGGATTCGAAGAACGCCGTGTAGACGACCGGCCAGAAGTACGCGATGTTGAGCACGCCGGAGACCAACAGCGCCGCCGTGAACACGAGGTGGCCGCCCGTGACGGTGCCGATGAGCAGGAAATACTTGCTCACGAACCCGGCGACCAACGGGATGCCAGCCATCCCCGCGGCGGCGACCGCGAACGCCGTCATCGTCAGCGGCATGCGCTTGCCGATGCCGGCCATGTCCGAGATGTCGTCGGTGTGGGTTTCGACGTGCAACGCGCCCGCACAGAAGAACAGTGTGAGCTTCATGAACGCGTGTGCGGGGATATGCAACAGCCCCCCGATGAGCGCCCACTTGGTGGCGTCGGCTCCCGGGGTGGCTGCGCCGACAGCCAGCCCCAACACGATGTACGACAGCTGGCTCACCGTCGAGAACGCCAGCCGCCGCTTGAGGTTGTCCTGGCGGAGCGCGATGACGCTCGCCACGATGAGCGTGATCGCCGCGACGACCGCGACCGCCATGCCCACGTTGAGGTGGGCAACGAGGTCGATCCCGTAGACGTCCAAGAGCACGCGCGCGATCCCGAACACGCCGCTTTTCACGACCGCCACGGCGTGCAACAGCCCCGAGACGGGGGTGGGCGCAACCATCGCGTCGGGCAGCCAGGAGTGCAGCGGCATGAGCGCCGCCTTCACCCCGAACCCGGTGATGAGCAGGCCGAACGCCGCCCGCGCGAGCGTCGGGTCGGCGGTCGCGAGCCCGCCGATGCCGCCGGGCGCGAACGCGGTGGTGCCGGTGGCGTGGTAGACGAGCACGACGCCCGCGAGCACCGCGACGCCGCCACCGAACGTGTACGCGAGGTACTTCCGACCGGCCGCCCGCGCGGCGTCGGTTTCGTCATGGACGACCAGCGGGTACGTCGCGACGGTCAGCAGCTCGTAGGCCAGATACAACACCACGAGGTTCGCGGCGAACGCCACGGCGATCGCGGACGCGATGCTGCCCGCGAACGCGGCGAAATACCGGGTCTGGCTGTGCTCGCCGAGCCCCCGCATGTAGCCGATGCTGTAGAAGCTCGCCGCCAGCCACAGCGTGCTCGCCAGCAGCGCGAACAACACGCCGAGTGCGTCCGCCCGCAGCGCCAGCGAGACGCCCGGGACGAACGTGGACAGCGTGGTGACGTAGACGTCGCCCGCGATGGCACCCGGCACCATGCTGCCGACCAGGCCCAGCGTGAGCACGGACGCCAGCAGCGTCCAGCCCTCCCGGAGGTTCGGGCGGCTGCCCGACGCCAGGATCGGCGCGATGGCAACCACCGACACGAGCACCGCGGCCAGCGGCCGGAGTGAGGTGATTTCTGTCATGACAGAAGCTGTGTGAGTGTCGCCTGCATCTGTGTGCTGTACACGAACGCACCGAACCCGAGCGCAACGGCGCAGACGGTCGCGCCGACGACGGTCGCGTACATCCCCGTCGACGACGACGCCGGCGTCTCGGCGCCGTCGGAGCGGCCGTCAGCGGGCACCGTCGCGGGCGCCCGGAAGAACATCCGCTCGACGAGCCGCAGGAAGTACGCCAGCGTGAGCAGCGTGCTCGCCACGATCACGGCCAGCAGCGCCCACGATCCCGCCTCGGCAGCGCCGATCGCGATATACCACTTGCCCGCGAAGCCGACCGTCGGCGGCACTCCGACCATCGACACCGCGAGCACGCCGAACGCGCCCGCAGCAACCGGGCTGCGGTCGGCCAACCCGTCGAACTCGTCGATCGTTCGCGCGCCCGTCTCCGTCGCCACGACTCCCGCAGTGAGGAACAACCCGCCTTTCATGACCGCGTGCCCGACCAGGTGGATCGCCGCCCCGGTCAGCGCGGTGTCGTTCCCGATCGCGATCGCAGCCAGGATGAGGCCGAACTGCGACACCGAGGAGTACGCGAGCACGCGCTTGATCTCGGACTGGGAGACCGCAAGCAGGCTCCCCGCGACGATGCTGACGACGGCGCCGCCGATCAGGATCGCCCGAGCGACCGGCGTCGAATCGAGGAACCCAGCGCCGAACACGGTGTACACCACGCGCAACAGCGCGTACGCCGCGACGGTGGAGACGAGCGCGGAGATGAGCGCGCTCACGGTGTCGGGTGCGCCCGCGTACGCGTCAGGCTGCCAGGTGTGCAGCGGGAACACGGCCACCTTGATGAACAACCCAACGACGATGAGCGCGAACGCCGCCTGCGCGAGCACGGGGTCAGCATCCGCGAGCTTCGCGGCCAGGTCGGCCATGTTCAGTGTGCCGGTGCCGACGTACGCGTACCCGATCCCCAGCAGGAACAGCGACGCGCCGAACGTCCCCACGAGGAGGTATTTCAGGGCGGCGACCGTCGACCGGCTGTCCTCGCCGGCTGCCACCAGCGCGTACGCCGTCAGCCCCGTGATCTCCAGGAAGACGTACATGTTGAACAGGTCCGCGGTGACGGTCATCCCGGACAGCCCGGCCACCAGCAGCATGTAGATCGCGTAGAACGCGTTCGACCGTGGGCCCGCGCGGCGGGCGTACGCCAGCACACCCAGGGACACCACCGCGATCAACACCAGCACCGTCGCCGACAGCCCGTCGACGACCAGCTCGATCCCGAACGGCGTCTCGAAGCCGCCGACGACGTACGCGATCCGGGCGGGCCCGGCGCCGAACGTCGCCGCGGCCAGCACGCCGGCGACGGCGACCTGAGCCAGCGACGCGACGGCCGCGACCGGCCACCCGGTCTTCGGGCGCGCGATCCCGGCCGCGAACGCCAGCACCGACCCGAAGATCGGGACCGCAACCACGAACGGAACCAGATCAGTCACTGCTGCGCACCTCCTTGAGCGTGCGCTCGTCGAGCGTCCCGTAGTCGTCGTAGATGCGCACGATCATCCCGAGCGCGACCGCGGTCAGCGCCACCCCGACGACGATCGCGGTCAGGATGAGCACGTGGGGCACCGGGCTGACGTGTGGCGTCTCGGATGTCAACAGCGGCGGGGTGCCGCCCTCGACGTACGCCGACGCGATGAAAAACAGGAAGATGCCCGTCTGGAAGATGTTCATGCCGATGACCTTCTTCACGAGATTACCGGCAGCGATCATGACGTACGTTCCGATCCCGATCAGCAGGAACGACGCGATGTAGTAGTCTTTCGCCGCGAGTGCTTCCATCATTTGTCGTTGCCTCCGTCGTCGTTCGTCCCGGCGTCGATGGCGATGAACAACCCCGTGATGGTGCTCGCCACGATCGCGCCGATGAACAACTCGATGATCTCGATACTGTACTTGCTGGCGTGGTGCCCGCCGAACACGGAGACGTCCAGGAACGCACCGCCCAACAGGACCGTGCTGGACGCGACGGCGAGGAACGCCGTGACACCGCCGACGACGATCGCCACGAGCAGCCGCTCCCCGACCCACTCCCTGACCGGGTCGATGCCGAACGCGATCCCCAGCATCAACATCACCGTCGCGACGATGACGCCGCCCTGGAAGCCGCCGCCGGCCGAATCCGCGCCGTGGAACATCACGAACAGCCCGTAGGTGAACACGAACGGCGACACCACCCGGACCGTTCCCATGATGATCGAACTCTCGATGTACGACTGGCGCTGCGACGACGAGGGGCGGTCGCTCATGCGAACACCTCCCGGCGCAACACCACGAGCAGTCCGACGCCCGCCGAGTAGACGACGACCGCCTCACCCAGGGTGTCGAACCCACGGTACGACGCCAGCACGGCCGTCACGACGTTTTTCACGCCCGCCTCGTGGTAGGCGTGGTCGATGTAGTACCGCGTCACCTCCGACGTGACCGCGATGTTGCTGGGGTCGCCGATCGTCGGCAGCGCGTGCACCGTCGTCAACAGCGCCCCGACGAGCACCACGGCGGCACCGAACGCGGGCACGTTGAGGCGCTCGAACACCGCCTCGTCACCGGGACGCACGGTCTTGGCGATCGTCAGCAGGAACAACACGGTGGTGACGCCGGCACCCACTGCCGCCTCGGTCAGCCCGACGTCGGGTGCCTGCAACACCACCCAGACGACCGCAACGCCGAGGCTGTACGTCGCGAACGCGATGATCGACGCGAGCACGTCACGGAGCACGGTGGTCGCAAGCGCCGTTGCGACCACGAACACCAACAGCGGGAGTTCGATGTTCATTCCCCATCACCTCCCTCGTGGTCGTCGGCTGTCCACGGGTCGATTCCCTGGTCGGCGGCGGCGCGCGCGATCGCGTGCGCCGCGGTCGGGTTCGTGATGAACATGAATACCAACAGCAGGCCGGCTTTCAGACTCGACAGGCCGCCGCCGAACGCGACGGCGGCGGCTGCGAGCGCGAGCCCGGCACCCAGGGTGTCGCTTTTCGACGCGCCGTGGGCGCGCGTGTAGATGTCGGGCAGCCGCAGCAGGCCAACGGCGGCGACGAACGTGAAGAAGACGCCACCGGCGAGCAACACGCCGGCGGCGATCGTGGTCGGCGTCACAGTACCCCACCCCGTTCGACCGTGAACTTCGAGATGGCGATGCTCATCAGGAAGTTCAACAGCGCGTACACGATGGCGATGTCCAGGGCCGCCGTCAGCTCCGTGGCCGCGCCGACGAGCGCCAGGATCACCACGATGTTCGTGCCGATGGCGTTCACGCCGATGACGCGGTCCTGCATCGTCGGTCCGACGAGCACCCGGTACAACACGACCGCCGACAGCAGGATGAACGCGCCGGCACCGGCCAACAGCACCTCGGACAGCAGTGTCACTCCGAGTCACCCGCGTTGGTGTCGGTGCGCGATGCCGACTGTGCGCTGTCGATGCCGGCACTGTCGACGCTCCCGTCCGGGGTTTCGCCGCGCTCGGACGGGGTCGCCGACCGCATCGCCGCCCGCCCGTAGAAGACGAACCGAACGGCGCGTTCGAGCCCGCCCGCGAGCAGGTCGCGGCGGGCGTCAGCGGTGAGGCTGTGCACCGTGAAATGTCGCTGTGTCACGTCCACGGTCAGCGTCCCGGGTGTCAGCGTGATGCTGTTCGCGAGCGTCGTTGCGGGCAGCTCCGACCACACCGCGGCGTCGAACTCCACGACGGCCGGGTCGATCGGGAGCCGGGGATGCAACACCACCTTCGCGATCGCGACGTTCGCTTTCGCGATCTCCCACAGCAGGTACGGCGCGTACACCAGCATGCGGCCGACGCGACCGACCAGCCGGCGCGGGCGCACCGACCCCTGCGTGGAGACACGGCGCAGCACGCCCGCGACGATGGTTGCGGTGATCGCGCCCGTGATGAGGTTGACGGTCGTGAGCTCGGTGGCGATGAGCTGGTAGAACCCGAACGCCGCGCCGAACAGCAGCGCGAACTGCCCCAGGCCGGCCGACCGCGTGATCGGGCCGCGCCGGGTCGCGCGCTCGACGGGTGCGAGCTCGGTTGTCAGCCCGGCGGCCTCCAGCTCGCGCTCCAACGGCGGGAGCAGCGGTGCCATCCCCAGGGGGTTGAACCGTGGGTCAAGCACGACCGCAGTGACCCCGTTTTCACGCGCGTATGCGCCGAAGACGTCGGCGTAATCGCCCGGGTTGAACAGGTAGACGTCCAGCCCGACCAGGCTCGTCTCGATGGCGACCCTCGATGCGTCGTCGCCGAGATCGTCGGTGGCCCACACCGACACCCGATCGAGCAACGCTTCGGCCTCGGCTGCAGCCGCGCTGTCGGCCGCGTTCGCCGGCCGCTCGGAGACCGGGCAGACGAAATGAAGCGTCGGCGTTCCGTCGCGTTCCTGCGCGCGGTCGGCCGCATGGGAGACGGTCTGCCTGACCGTCTCGGAGTCCGCAACCGGGATCAGCAGGTCGTTATCCGCCATCACTCACCTCCGGCGGTTCGGACCGCGCACTGCCAGGCGGCCGCGTGACTGTCGTCATTGTCGTGTGTGAAGGGTCGTGATACCCGATGTTGATACCTTCGGTTTCTCGGATGAGCGCCGGTTCTCCCGGCGTCCTATCACCTCCCCGACCGGACCGCCGACACGCGCGCTACGCGAACACAGCCAGGCGCTCCGCGATCCGCGCACCGAGGCCGCGCTTGTGGCCGGCGTACTCGCTGACGGAGTCCGCGGTGACGAACAGTGCGCGGGTTTCGTCGTTGCCCATCACGCCGGCGTCGTTGGCAACCACGAACGCCAGCCCGTCCCGCTGGAGGAGCGAGCGCGCCGCGGCCACCATGCTGTCGTCGCCCGCCGTCCCGTCGTCGGCCGGCGTTTCGGCCTTGAACCCGACGATCGGGAGGTCGGGGTTGTCGTCCCGAACCGCCCCCACCAGCTTCCGCGTCGGCTCCAACGACAGCGCCACGTCCTCGCGGCCCGACCGCAGCTTCTCGTCGGCCGCCTCGACGGTGTAATCGCTGATCGCCGCCGCCGACACCAGCGCGTCGGCGTCCGCACAGGCCGTCAGCGTAGCCGCTGTCATTTCGGCGGCCGACGACACGTCACGCACGTCCGCGTACGGCGCTGCCCCGCCGTCGCTCGCGTCGTGGACGAGCGTGACCCGCGCGCCGCGGACGTAACACGCCGCGGCGACCGCCCGCCCCGTCCGCCCGGACGCCCGGTTGGTCAACACCCGCACCGGGTCGATCGCCTCGCTCGTCGCGCCCGATGTCACGACCACGTGCGTGCCCGCAAGCGGCTGCTCGCCGGCCGCGCGTGCCGTCTCGTGGACGATCGTGGACTCACGGGGGAGCTTCGCTTTCCCCTCCTCGATGCGCGGATCGACGACCGACACCCCCCACGAAGACACGCGATCGATCGCGTCACGAACGCCGGGGTGGTCGTACATCGGCTCGTGCATCGCCGGCACAACCACCACCGGCACGTCAGCGCCCACCGCAGTCGTCACACACGTCGTCACCGGCGAGTCGTCGACCGCCGCCGCGATCTTCCCCACTGTGTTCGCCGTCGCCGGTGCAACCACGAACACGTCCGCCCAGCCGTCCCGGCCGCACAGCTCGACGTGCGGAACCGTGCCCGTGATCTCCGTCACGACCGGGTTCTCGGTAGCGAACTCCACCGCCCACGGGTGGATGATCCCCTGCGCGCTCTCAGTCATCACCGCGCGGACGCACGCGCCGCGCCGGCGAAGCTCGTGGACGAACTCCACGACTTTCACCGCCGCAATACTGCCGGTCACACCCACCGCGACGTTCACTCCGGAGAGCATTCGGGTTCGACTCAGTGAGCCGGCGTCTTAAATCGCTGTACTCCACGCCACCACGCCCCGCCGGTGCCGGCCACGCCGCGGTACGACTAAGCCACCAGCGCCCCACGTAGATCCGTGGCCACCCTCGAAGTCACCACCACCGTCCACGTGCCGCCCCACGAAGCCTACACGTTCCTCGCTGACTTCCCCGGGTACGCGCAGTACTCGGCGTACCTGGAGTCGGTCACACAACACGGCGACGGCGGCCCCGGCACCGAGTACGACCTCACGTTCGCCTGGTGGAAGCTCTCACAGACGGTTCGCTCCCGGGTCACCGACACCGACCCCCCGGCGCGCATCAGCTGGGAGATCCTGGGCAGCCTCGACGCCGCCGGCGACTGGCTGATCGCCGACGCCGACGCCGGCGCAGCCGTCTCGTTCGTCGTCACCTACGACCCGGGCAGCGCGCGCGGCCTCATCGACCTGCCGGCGTTCGTCTCCTTCGACTGGGTGGCCGACCGCGTCACCGAGAAAATCGCCGAGGAAGGCCAGCGCGTCGTCGAGCGCGTCGTCGAGGACCTCGAAGGCGAACCACGCCCCGTCGAGCTAGACGTCACGCTGACGTGACCGCAGGCGTTACTCGCCGTAGTCGCCGCCGTACTTCATGAAGAAATACGCCAACCCCAGCACGGACGTCATCGACCCCATCGCTCCGACGGCCATCGTCTTCGCGGAATCCGGGACGATCGTCTGGTAGCCCTTGTTCTCCGGCGGGCTGTCGGTCACGATGATGGTGCCTTTCATCCCCAGCGAGGCGTGTGGCGTACAGACGTAGTTGTACTCCCCCGTCGGACCGTCGAACGTGTGGGTGTACTCCTTCGGCGGTCCAGCGATATCCGTGCTCACGCCCCAGTCGGCGTCGCCCGGCACCTCCGTGGCGTGGACGTTGTGGCCGCCGGACTCCCAGACGAACCGCACTTTCGTGCCGGGTTTGACGTACATCTCCGCGGGCTTGAAGACGTTACTCCCGTTGGGGCCGACTTTCACGACTTTCTCCCCGCCGCCGTCACCGCCCCCGCCTTCGGCTGCCGCCGCCGTGCCCGTGGCCGCTGCACCCGCAGCGGCAGCCACGCCGCCGCGAAGGACGCTCCGCCGGGACACCCCCACATCGGTCTCGGAGTTCATACGTGCGGCTAAGGAATCACGGCTACTGAAGACTTTGGTTTGTCCGTTCGCCACACGCCCCCGTGAGGCCGCCACCGACAACGCGCGTCCGCACGTCCGTCGTTCCAGAACGCTTATCATTGGTGGTACCGACGACCCTCCCATGTCCACTGTCGAGTCCGAACTCCGCGAGGAACTCACCGACGCGTTCGCAACCGCTGACTATCCCGTCAAAAACCAGATGGGGCTCGTGCCGGCGCTCCCAAGCGGCCCCTCGACGTCCTTCGAGGCCGGCGGCGAATCCTGGACGGCGATGGAGCTGGCCACCAAGCTCTCGAGCCGCGCGGACTTCCCCTACGACTCCGTCGACACCCTCGTCGACGACGTGATCGCCGGCCTCAAAGACGAAGACGAGCTGTAGCTCGCTGTTCTTCCATAACTTCTTAGCCCACGCCCCGCGTCCGCCCCGCTATGACCGACTGGATCGGCGACACGTTCACCAGCACCACCGGCTGGACGCACCTCCAACGACTCGTTGACACCCCCACCCGGATGGCGGGCAGCGACGGCGAACGCGAGGCCGCCGCCGCAACCCGGGACGCGCTCGCACAGCACGCCGACGACGCGTGGCTCGATACGTTCCCGGTCCAGGGGTGGACGCGCGGCGACAGCGCCATCGAGACGCCCGCCGACACCACCGCGGACACCATCGCACTCCCGCGCAGCCCCGCCGGGACCGCCGCCGGCGAGTTCGTCGACCTCGGCTACGGACTGCCCGGGGACTTCGAGGACGCCGACCTCGACGGCGCGATCGTGATGGTCGCCGCCGACGTGCCCGACTGGTACGACCGCCACCTCCACCGCCGAGAGAAATACGCCCACGCCGTCGCGGCCGGTGCCGCCGGCTTCGTGTACACGAACCACGTCGCGGGCTGTCTCCCGGCGACCGGCAGCGTCGGCACCGGCGACGACCCGATCGGCGAGATCCCCGCGGTCGGCGTCTCCACGGAGACGGGAACCCGGCTCTCCCGGCGCTTCGAGCACGACACCGTCACGCTCACCGTCGACGCCGACACGCACGACGCCACCAGCCAGAACGTCCACGCGACACTCGGCCCGAACACCGACGCCGAGCTACTGGTCACCAGCCACGTCGACGCCCACGACATCACGGACGGGGCGATGGACAACGGTGCCGGCACTGCGATGGCCGTCGAGCTCGCACGCATCCTGGCCGCCCGGGAGTCGGCGCTCGACACGCGCGTTCACTTCGTCTGTTTCGGTGCCGAAGAGGTCGGGCTCGTCGGCTCACACCACGACGCCGCCCAGCGCGACCTCGACGACGTTCGCGCGGTGCTCAACCTCGACGGCGTGGTGCGCGAGCGCACGCTCAAGCTGTACACCCACCGCTTCGACGCGCTCGGGGACGCCGCCAACGCGGTCAGCGACACGTTCGCCCACCCGATCACGGTCGCCCCAGCCCTCAACCCCCACTCCGACCACTGGGCGTACGTCAAACACGGCGTTCCCGGCTACCACGCCACCAGCGACGCCGCCGGCGGCCGCGGCTGGGGGCACACGTCCGCCGACACGCTCGACAAACTCGAACTCCGGACGTTCCGCGAGCACGCCATCCTCCTCGCCGCGCTCGCGGCTCGCCTGGCCGACGACGGCTTCGCGGTCGCGCACGCCAGTGAGGCCGACGTTGCCGCCGGCTTGACCGACGCAGGCCTCGCCGAAGGCATGCAGATCACCGGCGACTGGCCGTACTAGTCGCCACGCCGCCACACTCCCGGCGTCCGGGTCGCGCCCGTCGGGTTTTTGTGAGTCGCGGTCCCCGATGTTACCGATGAGACAGACGCCGACTTCCGGAGCGCTGTCGCCACCGCCGCAACCGGGGTTGTGGCCGCGGTGACACTCCACGTCGCTGTCCGCGGCGACAGCACCGCCCCCACGGTCGCGACGCTCACCGCGAGCGACGACGCAACCCTGGTTGGGGACGCCGCAGCCGCTGACGTCGTCGTCGCGGTCGGTGACGCCGGGCTCCGTGCAGCCGCGCTGTCCGACGTCGCGCCCGCCGCCCAGCCGCCGGTGGTGCCGGTCGACGTCGACGCCGCCCCCGACAGCGTCGCCCCCGCCGACACCACCGACGCGATCGCCGCTGTCGCCGCCGGCTCGTACGCGGTCGTCGACCACCCCACGTTCGACGTGACCACGCCGACCACCGACGCGCGCGCGATCGCCGACGTGTCGCTGATGACGACCGCGCCCGCGAAGATCTCCGAGTACACGGTCTCGACGCCCGACCGGACCGTGGCGTCGGTCCGCGCCGACGGGATCGTCGCCGCCACGCCACTCGGGAGCCATGGATACGCCGCCGACGCCGGCGGCCCGCACCTCGCCCCCGGCGTCTCGGCGGCCGCCGTCGTTCCCGTCTCGCCGTTCCGCGTCGACCGCACCAACTGGGTCGTCTGCCCGCCGGTCTCGGTCACGGTGGCCCGCGACGAAACCACCGTTGAACTCCACGCCGACGGGCACGCCCACGGCCGCGTCCCCGTCGACAGCCCCGTCACGCTGTCCTGGGGGACGCCGCTCCCGATCGCGGTGGTGTCCCACGCCGGGACGCACGGCGATTAAGCGATTGGAAAAGACATAATACTGCGTCCCACCGAAACCCGACCATGGTAGACCCCTCGGTCGCGATCTTCGGGCCCCTTGACACGTTGGTCGCGCCATACCTCGAATATGCGATCCTGGCGCTCGCGGTCCTGAACTTCGTCAGCCGACGCATCGCGCACGCACAACACGTCACGCAGGCCGCCGACGGTCCCGAAGCGCTCAGCCGACACTGGTTCCACTCGTTCACCACGTGGGGCCTCGTCATCACGACGCTGTACTACCTCACACTCCACCACCACGCCGGAATGGTGCTGTCGGTGCTCGTGCTCGGCGTGTTCTTCGCCGACTTCTTCGAGTTCGAAGCCCGGAAAGTCGAAGCACGCGACGGCCGCAGCCTCGAACGCCCCAAGGGCGCGCTCGTCGCTGCGACCTTCATGCTGCTGTACGTCGCCTACCTCAGCCTGTTTTTCGTCGTCAAGCCGCTGTGGACGCAGGTCGTCTGATCGTCACGCTCGCGGCTCCGGCCTGCCGACGTTCTCCGTTTCGATGCCCGCTGTGGCGCGTTCCGAGTGATCTAACAGCACGCCGCCCGGCCGCTTAATTCGAGGCGTACGTCGCGTACGCTTCACGGCCCAACGGCAGGCCGATCCAGAAGAACAACGCCCCGATGATCGCCACCCAGAACGCCCCCTCCAACAGCACGACCGCCATCTGGTCGTACATCGTTAGGTTGCTTGGCACCTCACTGATGAGCTGCCCGTGCCCGAACTCCGGCGTCCGGTACCACCCCGCCATGATCATCCACACGAGGCCACCGCCGGTCAACATGCCCAGCCCCTTGATGAATTCGTCAGCCATTGTTTGGTTGTTGGTCGTCGCTGTTCTTATCCGTTGCCATTCCACGGGCCCGGAACCGGGACGCGAACGCGTACACCAGGCCGCCGGCCGCGATCAGCCCGATACCCAACACCGCGAACGGGACGCTCACCTCACTGGCTTTGGCCGACGCGCTCTTCGTCGCCGCGTCGAGCGCCACGAACCCCCCGACGACCGTCACGATCGCGAACAACGTCGAGAACACGGTCACGGTCTTGTAGAGGCGCTCGGGAACAACGATACTGCGTGAATCGTCACCCATCACGGTACTGTGGGGGTGCTGGCTACTTTACTGCGACGGAACCACAGCTCACCGGGAGCCGACACGCGAAAAAACGACGCCGCAAGCGGGCCGCTACTTCGGCGGCCGCAGCTTGTAATACCGCTTGTTCAGGTCGTACATGTACCCCTCGCGCATCGTCTTCAGGATGGCGTACGCGACCGCACCCGCCATCGGCGGGATGAGGAACGCCAGATCGAAGCTCAGATGCGGGTTCAACGGGAGGTGGGTTTTCGCCGAGTACGCGCTGATGGTGAACGCGAACACGACACCCATCACGCCGACGGACGCCCAGAACGGCTGCTCGACGGGGCGTCGTGCGCTCCCCTTGTTGAGGAACGGCACGATGGCGATGAACCCGACCACAACGACGTTCGCGAGCACGCCGAACGTCCGGTCGGCCAGCAGCTTCTGGCCGCCGAGGATGGCGAGCTCGGGGTTCAACGCGCTGAGCTTCAACAGCCCGAACGACCAGTACAGATACCAGTCGGGCAGGATCACGGCCGGCGTCGTGCTGGGGTTGGCCGGCTGTCCGAGGTGCGGCGGCAGCGTCGCGCCGAGGAACAGGATCATGCCCACGAAGAAGCTCGTGATCGCGAGGTTCCGCACGAGCTCGTGGGGCCACGTCGGGAACGCCAGCACGTCCCGCTCGACGTAGTCCGACTCCTGGCGGAGGTCTTGGTCCTCGCGGCGCGACCGCTCGAAGTACTCGTAGGTCAGCCGCGACAGCCCCGTCGTTCGTTCTTTCCGTTCGCGCCACGTGGGCGTCTCGTCGTCGGGTGAGACGATCCCCGTGCCGTCGGTGCGAGCGTCCTCGTCCGTTGGTTGGTCGTCACTCATTGTGTTAGTGGGGTTCTGCGATGCCCTGCATCCACACCAGCCCGAGGTGGATCGCGATCACGGTTGTCACCACGAACGGCAACAGGAACACGTGCAGGAGGTACATCCGCTGGAGCGTTGCCTGTCCGAGCGAGAACCCACCGAACATCAACTGGGCGACCCAGTCGCCGACCAGTGGGATCGAGAGGCTCATCTCGACACCGATCTGTCCCGCCCAGTACGCGAGCTGGTCCCACGGCAGGAGGTAGCCCGTATACCCGAACACCATCGTCAGGCTGAGCAGGACGATGCCGATGAGCCAGTTGACTTCGCGGGGTTCCTTGTACGAGCCCGTGAAGTACACGCGCAGCATGTGCAGGAAGACCGCGGCGGTCATGACCTGTGCGGCCCACCGGTGCAGCGACCGCAGGAAGAACCCGAAGTTCAGATCGGTCATGATCCCCGCGACCGCACAGTACGCCACCGTGCTCCCGTCGACGCCACAGGTCGCCGCGGCCGCCGACGGCGAATAGTAGAACCCAAGCAGGGCCCCGGAGATCGCCGCGACGACGTACGACAGCGTCGAGAAGAACCCAAGCGAGTACAGCGGATACCAGTACCAGAACTTGTTGTCGAGGTTGTACTGTTCGGTGTGGCTTTTCGGCATCTGGAGGTTGACGCGGTAGTACAGCGTCTCCAGGAGTTCCAAGTAATCGACAATGCGGAGGCGGCGGTCGAGCCACACCAGCACCGTGAGGAACGTGCTCTCGATGGCCGTCAGATCCTTCTCCTTGATCCAGGCCTTGTGGTCGTGGTCGTCTTTGCGTTCAATGCTCATTGTTAGTTTTCAGGCCGCGCGAACGCGACGAAGCTCTTTTTCACGATGCTGAACGGATCGTAGATCGACTGGTGGCACTGACAGTAGATCTTGTCCTCAGCGCCCTCGTAGTTCGACGTGCGGAACCCCTGTGGCGCACAGCAGAAGTGCGTACACTTGTTGACGATCGCCATGACGCCCTGATCGGTCGCGGCCTCCAGCCACTCGGCGACCTCCCCCTCAGCGGACTCGACGCGGTCTTCGAGGACGGGACTGCGGATGATCAGGATCGGGATCGTGTTATCGGTGTTCTGGGACCGCCACGTCGCTTTCGCCGGCTTCCCGATGCCGGCGTCACCGTAGTCGTTCTCCCAGGTGTCGTAGTCGTCGAACTCGTCGATGTTGACTTTCCCACCGGAGGGCTGCCAGCTGTACCCGGCGCCCGAGAACCGGAAGTAGTTGTCACCGTCGTAGTCCGGGCGCAACCCGCCGTAGCCCTGCACGCCACAGTACTGGTACCAGTTGGGCGTGTACTCGATGCCGCCCAGCTCCATCCGGGCTTGCTTTTTCGTGCCACCGGTCTCCGTCTCGACCTCCTTGACATCCGGGAACACGCCCTTGATGTCGCCGTTGTCGTCGATCTCGATGGGGACCATCGGCATCCCCCGGGGTGCCGGACCGGCGGTGTTCTCGACGGCGAAGTAGTTCGTCTGCCCACCACCCGACCCCGTTGGGTTGGTGACCGATTCGAGAACTGCCGTGCCGGCCGTCCCAGCGCCGGCCAGCGCTGCGCTTCCCACGACGCCTTTCACGAACCGGCGTCGACCCGAACTCTCTGGATATTTGTCTGACATTGTTATTTACGCTTGTACGGATACAGCGCCGTTTTGAACTGTTCGACGGTGTTCTCGAACATCGAGGTGCCGTCGACCTGGTCTTCGCGAATGTAGAGATCCTCCCACTTGCGGCGGCGCTTCTTGACGATCATCACGTCCGGCAGGAACTCCTTGCGGTACAGCATCAGGATGAACGACAGGTCGATGAAGACCGCCGCCAGCAGGAACCCGAGATACATGTTTCCGACTGGATCGGTGCCCAGTCCGGTCACGAGCCCCCAGGTGAACAGCCCGACGAGCAGCACCTCGATGACTGTCAGAAGCACGATCGTGATCATCGCGGCCGTGCTCTCACTGGCCGGCTCGTACCGGTGGATGTCGCCGTAGTTGGAGCCTTTCGAAGACATTATGGTTTGTTCGGGGCGCTGGCGTTCCGTGACTCGCCGTACTTCAACACGAAGAACGTGTACACCATGCTCAGGATCATCATGAGGATGGTGGCGATGCCCACGTAGTGGGCCTGAATCGGGACGCCCATCTCGTGGGGTGACCGCTCCACTGGGCCGCCGCCGCCGCTCGGTGCCTGGCCGTTCTCGTTGACGATCACTTTGCCTTTCATCCCCAGACTCTTGTGGGGGTCACAGACGTAGCTGTACTCGCCGGTCGGCCCCTCGAACGTGTGTGAGTACTCGTGAGGGGCGGAGACGATCTCCGTCTGGGCGTCCCAGCCAGCCTCGTCCGGAACGCTGGTCGCGTGGACGTTGTGCCCAGTCGATCCTTCCCACACCCACTTCACGGTGTCACCCGGTGAGACGTACACTTCAGCCGGATCGAACACGTTCTGGTTGTTCGGCCCAACCTTCACCGTCTTCGTGGTTGCACCACCGCCGCCATCACCGGACTCGCTGTCGCCGCCGGCGGCCGTCTCGTTGCCTGCTGTGCTGTTGTCCATCGCCGTGCCGTTGCCCGTGGCGTTTCCGGGTGCCTGTTGGTGTACGGCTGACGAAGACGAGGACGACCGCGCACCGACTGCTCCGACGGCCGCCGCGCCGCCAGCCGAGCCGGTTGCAATTTTGAGAAAGTCCCGCCTCTTCATACACGCTGAAATCAGGATGCGAACCGGATAAACCCACCGATGGCTCGGTGCCACTACGCCGCCAGTATCGCCGGCTTACGGGGTGTCTTCGTCCGGTTCGGCCGTCCCGGTATCGGCGTCGGTCTGTGGGACGAACGCCGGGCGGTCGTCGGTGCCGACACCCACCGACCGCAGCCGCGCTCGGAACTCGTCGGCGCGGAACCGATCCGAGAGCCGTGCGTTCGCCACCAACACCAGCATGAACACGCCGAACAGGACGAACCCCACACCCGCGATGGCTGCGATGATCCCGGAATCACCCAGTGGATGCAGCGTGAACGACGCGCCCGCGATCTCGCACGCACGCGCCGTCGACCCCGGCACCGAGACCGGTGGACACTGCCGCACGAGCGGGTCGTACACGAACGGCGCGAGGAACAACAGCACGCCAGCCACCAGCTGTGCGATGCCGATGTACTGGAGCAGCGTGGTGCCGAACCCGCTTGCCGACTCCGGGATCTCCTGGGGGTCGGGCAGCCCCGCGTCCGCCGGCGGGTCGGGCGCATCGTAGCCGTCCATCGAACACAACGCAACCGTCGGCTTGACGTCGCGCAGCACGGTGCCCGACCCCTCCACGGTGCCGTCCTCGTAGACGACGGCGTACCCCTCGTCCGAGTACGCCAACACCACGGGCTCGCCGTCGATCGTGTCGCGCTCGACGACCGCGAACACGTCCCGCGTGGCCACCCGGCTGCGGAGGTCGTCGGCCACGCGGTCGAGCAACGCCCCGCCGGTGATCCACGCGTCCGGGTCGAACGCCGCCTCCCACTCGTCGGCGTCCATCTCGGCCATCTGCCGGGGGCCGAACTCCTCGAAGTCGTACTCGTCGTCGACCTCCGCGGCGATGTCGCTTGCGGTCATCGACTCGACGGACTTGTCGGCGTCGGTGTCCTGTGTCGTGCGATCCGCCGGCTCCGTTTCGTCTCCGCCGGCGCTGGAGTCCGTCATCGTCTGCGCGTTGCGGGGCGACGGAGTAAACGCTTCCGACCGACGGGGTGGCCGCGACCCGAACGCGTTTTGTCCCGCCGGCCAAAGACCGACGTATGGTCGAAGACGTGGCGGTCGCCACCCTCGCCGCGGCGCTGGTCACGCTCAGCTTTCCGTTCTACATCTACGGCGCGTGGATCATCATCGACGCCGACCCCGTCACGTGGGGTGTGCTGCGACACCACCTCTCGTATATCGTTGTCGGGCTGACGCTGAACACCGTGCCCGTTGTCACGTGGATGGCACCCCGGTTGCTCGGCCAGCTCGGCGGGTTCGCGGCGCTGCACGCCTTCTTCGGCGTGCAGGCGTACGCGTTTCTGGTGTTCGCGCTCACCGGGATCGTGCCGATCCTGCGCGCGAAACGCCAGTACAACCTCTACAACGACCCCGATCCGGACCTGGAGATCGACGACATCCACGAGAACATGGGCGCCTGGCGGCTCCGGCTGCGCGCCGGCGTCGCGGGCTACGTGCTCTGCTGGCTGGTCGCCTGGGTGCTGGGCCTCGCCCGGTACGTCATCCGGTACCCCGAGTTCCCGTTTTAGGACTGATACCACGCGTACGCGCCCACCATCGCGAGGACGAACACGCCACCGGCGAAGAACACGACGCCGGGCGGGAGTGTCTGCAGCGTCGCCGTGACTGCGTGTCCGATCCGATCGACGACGCCGGGCTCGGTGGTGTTTTCGGCGGCTTGTGTGACCCGCTCGGATGCCACGCGCATCCTGGCACCGGGGCGCGGTGTACCCCCGGCGAGCAGCCGTTGGACGGCGACGCTCACCACGCCGAGGGCACCGAGCACGCCGAGCAGTCCGGCCAGCCGGCTGCGCAGCGACGGCGACTGCCCGCTGTCGGCGGCGAACAACACCAGGGTGTCGCTCGCCGGCGCGTACACGCTCATCTCCCGGCCCTGGGCGGAGTACCACGTGTCCGCGACCTCCAGGAGGTCGGCCTCGACGAGGTTCTCGATGTGGTAGCTCGCGTTCTGCAGGGAGGTGTCGACGCGGTCGGCGACGCCCGACGCCGTGTCGGGCTCCTCGTAGAGCGCGCTCAGGATCTCGCGTGCGGTCCGGGACCCGAGCGCGTCGAAGACCTCGTCGGCGGCGTCCTCCCGGATGTGAACGACTTCCGAGCCGTCGCCGCCGTCGACCGATGTGCTGCCCGGGAGGAGGCGGTTCGCTGTCATCCACACGGACGTACGGCGGCCGGATATAAAACCGCTCGCGAGGCTACAATCCGTGTTTAACTCCCTTCTGGCGGGACCAAAACAGTCACCGAGCGGTCGTCACCACTCGCTGCCGTCGGCCAAGTCGATGTCGTGGTCGGTCTTCGACGACGGGCAGATGTCCGCAAGCACGCACGCCCCGCAGTCCGGGTTCCGGGCCGTACACGTCTCTCGGCCGTGCGCGATCAACCAGTGCGTGTAGTTCTTCCAGTGGTTCTCGGGCACGACCGGCATCAGGTCGGTTTCGATGGCTTCCGGGCGCTTTTTCTCGGTGATCCCGAGGCGCCGCGACAGCCGCTGCACGTGGGTGTCCACGACGATGCCCTGGGTCAGGTCGTGGCCGTGCTGGAGGACGACGTTGGCCGTCTTCCGACCGACCCCCGAGAGGTCCGTGAGGTCGCTCATGGTGTCGGGTACTGCGCCGTCGTGGTCTTCGAGGATCGACTGTGCGGCGCTTTTGATGTATCCGGCCTTGCTGTTGTAGTACGTGATCGAGTTCAGTTCCGCAGCCAGCGCTTCCTCGTCGGCGTTCGCGTAGTCCGCGACGGTCTCGTAGGTGTCGAAGAGGTGCTCGGTTTCGGCGTTGACGCGCTCGTCAGTGCACTGTGCGGACAGGATCACCGCCACGAGCAGCTCCATGCGTGAGGAGAACCGCAGCGAGATCTCCGGGTCGGGGTGTTGCTCGCGCAGCCGGTCGATGACGGTCTCGACCTGCGCGCTTCGCGTCTCCAGTCGCGTGCCCATACCACTGCCAGGGCGTCGATGCCCTTCGCTGTACCGGAACCACCACGGGGTGTGTCCGTGCGGCTGCTTCCGGGACGCTTATGCGCGCGACACCCCCGCATCGACGTATGAAAGCAACCGCGCGCGCACACCCCATCCAGGGCCTCGTGAAATACCACGGGATGCGCGACGAGTCGCTTCGCATGCCGTACCACGACTCCATCAGCGTCTGCACCGCGCCCAGCAACACCACGACGACCGTCGAGTTCGATCCCGACCGCGACGCCGACCAGTACGTCGTCGACGGCGACACGGCCACCGGTCACGGCGCGGACCGCATCCGCAGCGTGGTCGATGCGGTCCGCGACCGCGCCGGGTTCGACCACCGCGTGCGCCTGGAGAGCCAGAACAGCTTCCCCACGAACATCGGCCTGGGGTCGTCGTCGTCGGGGTTCGCGGCGGCCGCGTTGGCGTGCGTCCGCGCCGCCGGCCTGGACCTAGATCTCCCGACGGTGTCGACGATCGCGCGCCGCGGATCGGCGTCCGCGGCCCGCGCCGTCACGGGCGGGTTCTCGGATCTGCACGCGGGATTGAACGACGCCGACTGCCGCAGCGAACGCCTCGACGCCCCCGCGGAGTTCGCGTCCGACCTGCGCATCGTCGTGGGCGAAGTGCCCGCCTACAAGGAGACGGAGTCCGCCCACGCCGAGGCCGCCGACAGCCACATGTTCGACGCGCGGCTGGCACACGTCCAGGGCCAACTCGCGGAGATGCGTGACGCCGTCCGCGCGGGCGACTTCCAGCGCGTCTTCGAGACCGCCGAACACGACTCGCTGTCGCTCGCGGCGACGACGATGACGGGGCCGTCCGGGTGGGTGTACTGGAAGCCCGAGACGCTCTCGATATTCGAGACCGTGCGGGAGCTCCGGGCGGACGGCGTGCCGACGTACTTCTCGACGGATACCGGCGCGACAGTGTACGTGAACACCACTGCGAGTCACGCCGACGAGGTCGAGGCCGCGGTCGCCGACTGCGGCGTCGACACCGCCGTCTGGGAGGTCGGCGGGCCTGCCCACGAACTCGACGAGCGCGACGCGATCTTCTGAGTGCCTCGGTCCACGATCCACGGCCTCGCCGGCTACTCGGGAGGCACCGACGACACCGACGGAAACGACACCACCGAAACCACGACCGCGAGAGCGGGACGTTCACCACGAGAGAACAGGTCGTATCGCAGCCCGGCAGATATCCCACCTGCGGCACGGGAAGCCTCGCCGTTTCCCGCGAGGAGGATGTCACTTAGCCCGCAATCCGCCCATCACTGTCGACAAACAGGATGTGAGCACATAGAGGGGGATGATCCAAAACGACGCGAGCGCGAAGAGACCGATCCCCATCGTTATTGGCCCGTCACTCCCAGGTGATGTCTGCAGAAAAACCACGACGACGAACCAGAGTACGAGCAACCGAACAATTTCGGGCTTGTTCATGTCTGGATTACGTGAGAGCGTGTTCATATTAAATCAACCCCCACACAGCAGCGCAGCTACCTACCGCGGTTCACACGCCCGTGGCGTATGATCTGTACGGTCGCCGTTCGCCGAATACGCCCTGTGCCCCGTGCGGCGTTCCGAACAGAGCTGATCGGTGTCGGCCGACTTCGAGCCGTGATTGCACTGTGCTGACCGCACTGGGGCCAGAGCACACCGCCGATAGAAGCTTTCAGCACACGCCCCCAGCACGCCTATGCGGGAGCCGCCCGTTACGTCCCCATGGACACCACTGTCACCGAACTCGACGGTGCCCTCCTCGCACGCCTCGAAGCAACGGACCGCGTCTTCGAGGTGCGATTCGACGCGCTTGAGGTGACCGACGTGACGCTGCGGTTCCGCCACGACGGCGACCGGGTCGGCAGTATCTACAACGACGACGGCACCGACCGGACGATGGCGCGCCTGACGGTGCCCGGGGACTCGGATTTCATCGCCGTGGAGGTCCCGACATCGTTCGTCGCGGCCATCGTGGACGCCGCCACGCGGACCGACCGCGTGGCGAACCCTGAGCGACTGGCGGGGTACCGATTGCGCGTTCTCGACTGAGCGCCGCCACTCAGACGCCGGCACCGGTGGCGGCGTCGGGCAGGTCGGCAGGCTCGGCGTCGATGCCGAGTTCGTCTAAGGCCGCCTCCATGTGGCGGTCCGCGGCGAAGTCCGCGCCGTCGGCCTCACGGATGCGCTGGGCGGCCGCCAGCACCTCGCCCCGGCGGTCGTCCGGGATGTCGTACTTGTCAGCCGCCAGCTCGACGATGAGGCCGTTGTTGTCCTGCGTGTACAGCGAGCAGAAGATGCCGCGGTCGAAGACGTTGTAGCCGTGGCCGGCGTCGTCCAGCGCCGCCATCACGTCCTCGAAGTCCGCGGCCGCGATGGAAAACGAGAGGTGGTGGACGCCGCCGACCTGCGTGCGGAGACGGTCGTGATTCGAGGCTCGCTCGTCGTTCACGAAGACGGTGAGAATGCGGCCGTCCCCCGTGTCGAAAAAGAGATGCGTCTGGGAGGGGTCGTCGAGGTTCGGCTGGCGCATCACCAGCGGCATCCCGAGCAGGTCGCGGTAGAACGCGATGGTGTCCGCTGTGTTGCTCCCCCAGATCGTGACGTGATCGGTGCCGGTCGTCCGGAACGGGCTGTCGGGGGCGTCCGCACTGACTGGGTTGTTGGTGTCCGCCATACCACACGTAGGCAGCGGCCGAACAAAAGCGCTCGCGGGCGTCCGCGCCACCCGGTGACGGCCGTGTCACCCAGCACCGTGTCTACTGACGCACCGGCCCCTGTGGTGCTTCGATGCGGACCGCCGTCCGTACAGCGACCCCGTGACAGCGCCACCGCTTTATTCCGGGCTGGCGTACCCGAGTGCGTGCAAATTGTCGGGTACGAAACCGCGCCAGGCGAAGGACCCGCCGCGCTTCGCGTCGCCGACGCGGGGACCATCGACCACATCACGCTGGCCCCCACCACCGAGCTGGCGTACTCGCTTGCCGACCGCCACTGCGCCGGCGTCGACCGCGGCGACGACGGCCACCAGCCTTGCCAGCGCCCCGACGCGCCGTACTGCGACGCGCACACGTCGGTCTGGCCGTGCGCGCGCTGCACGGGCGACTGCGACAAACCCCTGGACGCCTGCGAGGAGGAACACGCCGTCTACCTCGCGGCGTTCGCACCGGACGTGTTCAAAGTGGGCGTGACCCGCTCCTGGCGCCTCGACACCCGCCTCCGCGAGCAGGGCGCGGACCGCGCCGCACACGTCCACACGGTCGCCGACGGGCGGCGCGCCCGCCGCATCGAGGCCGGCATCGCGGACCGCATCACCGACCGGGTGCGCGTTCCCACCAAACGCCGGGGGCTCGGTGCCACCCTCGACCGGACCGCCTGGCGCGACCTCGTGTCCGACTTCGACCCCATCGACGAGTTCGACTTCGACTACGGCCTCGATGTCGACAGCCGCCCCGTCGCGGAGACGATGCTCACCGGCACGGTCCGCGCAACCAAAGGCCGCCTGCTCGTCCTCGACCGGCGGGAAACGACCTACGGCGTCGACATGCGCGCGCTCGTCGGCCACGAGATCACGCCCGGCGCCGACGACCGCGACCGGCAGGCCAGTCTCACCGCGTTCTAGGCGCGTCCGGGAAGCCGGCTTTTTTCAATGCGGGCGGCAAACCACCCTGCATGGCAGACGACGACCAACCAGCAGACGACGCCGCCGAGGACGACGGCGAGGAGAAGTCCTTCCGCGAGCGCGTCGAGGAGATCCGTGAGGAGCGAGCCGAAGAGCGCGACGAGGGCGACGGCGAGGACCCCCGCGAGCGCATGGCCGACGCGATGGGCGGCGGTGGCGGCCCGCCCGGCATGGGCGGCGGTGGTGGCGGCGGCAACCCGTTCGCGCAGATGATGGGCGGCATGATGGGCGGCGGCGGTGGCGGCCCGCCCGGCATGGGTGGCGGCCCCGGCGGCGATGAGTCCGGCGGCGGCACCAGCGAGACGGCCGAACGCGAACTGGAGATGCTGCGCAAGGAACTGGAGCGCACGAACAACAAGCTCGACCGCATCGCGAACGCGCTCGAAGACTAACCGAGCAACTCGCGGTAGCGGGCCGCGAGCCGGTCGATGGCGCGCCCCACGCTGATGTCGGGTCTGCGCGCCACACAGTTCTCAGCGAGTGTGTCACGATCGTCGAGCGCGCGCCGTATCGCACGCCGAAACCCGGGGATGTCGCCGGCGTCGTAGTGGTAGCCGGTCGTCCCGTCGATGATCGTCTCGGAGAGCGCGCCCGCGTCCACGCCCGCAACCGGCGTGCCACAGGCGTTGGCTTCCAGGGCGACCAGTCCCTCCGTCTCGATGGGGCTCGGAAACGCGAACACGTCCAGCGCCGAGTAGAACGCCGGCATCTCCTCGCGATCCAGGAACCCCAGGAAGCGCGCGTCGACGCCGCGGGCGTCGGCCTCGGCTTCGAGGTCGTCGCGGGCGGGTCCGTCGCCGCCGAACACCACCGTGGCGTCGACGCCCGCGGCGGCCGCGAGCAGGTCCCCGAGTCGCTTCTCGTAGCCGTGGCGGCCAGTGTACCCGATCAACGGCTCGTCGGCGGGCAGATCGTGTGCCGCCAGGAACGCGGTGGGATCGGTCGGCTGGAAGCGGTCCGTGTCCACGCCGTTGGGCATCGCCTCCACGGGCGTGTCCACGCCGAGCGCCCGGACCTCCCTGCGGGTGCGCTCGCTCGGCGTCAACACGAGGTCGGCACGCGACAGGAACCACCGCTCGTATCGCTCGCTGGCCCGCCGCACCGCCCCATTCACGGCGTCCGGCCCCACGTACTCGGCGTACTCCGCGGTGGGCGTGTGGTAGGTCGCAACCAGCGGCGCGTCGTTGCGGCGGGCGAGCCGGACGGCCGCGAGCCCCAGCCCGAACGGCGTGTGCGCGTGCACGACGTCGGCCCCCGCGACGGCGTCGGGCGGGCTCGGGAACGCCATCCGATAGCCGTCGTAGAACGGGAACGCCAGGCTCGCGACCGGGTGCTCGGTCTCGGCCGGCTCGTGGTCCGACGCCGGATAGACCACGGGCATCCGGCCGCCACGCGCCTCGTACTCGGTGTGCCACGCAGACACCGTGTACGTCACGCCGTTGACCGTCGGCAGGTAGGAGTCCGTGAACGCCGCAACGGTCGGCAGCCGTCCGGACACACTACCCCTCCGTGGCCGCGACGGCCGACGCCACGTCGCCGTCACGCAGGCACTCGTAGATGCTGGCGAGCTCCTCGCCGATGCGATCGAGGCTGTGTGATTCCGCGGTTTCCCGCGCGTTCTCGCCCAGCCGCGTCCGCAACTCGGGGTCGCCGGCGAGGCGGTCGATGGCGTCGCGGAACGCTTCGAACGTCGAACACATGAGACAGTCCTCCCCGTCGGTGAAGAACTCCCGGAACACCGGGATGTCCCGGAGGACCACCGGCTTCCCACACGCCATCGCCTCCAGGACGGCGATCCCCTGGTTCTCCACTTTCGCCGGGAACAGGTAGATGTCGCCCGCGCCGAACGCCGCGCGCTTGTCCTCCATGTAGCCCGTGAACGTCACGTTCGCCGGTGGGTCGGACACCCACTTCCGCGTGGCCGCGCCGGCCTGTGGCCCCTCGTCGTAGGGGCCAAACCACGCGAACTCGTGGTCGGTGGCTTTCGCCAACTCGCAGAACATCGTCAACCCCTTGCGCTCGAACACCTCACCGACGGCGTACACCACGGTTCCGTCGAGATCGAACCGCGCCCGGGTGTCCGCCCGGAACGACTCATACCCCTGCATGCTTTCGAGGTCCACGCCGTTCGAGAGCTGTCGAATCGGGGCGTCGACGGGGTACGCCCGGAGCACGTCTTTCGTGTACTCGCTCGGGCACAACACGAGGTCGGCCTGCGAGTAAAACCACCGCAAGTACGGTTCGAGGGCGGGCGCGATCGTGCTCGACCCCCGGAACGACTGCGCGAAGTCCTCACGAGTGAGGTGTGCGTGCAACACCAGCGGCGTGTCGGTGCGCCGCGCGTGGCGCGCGACCGCGACGCTTCCCGGCCCCACGAGGTTACAGTGCGCCACGTCGAACGCCGTGAAACACGACCCGCCAGCCGCCAGCGAGCCGATCGAACGCACCGGATCGCCGGCCCGCCACGGCGTTTCAACTACCTCAACGTCGGTCGTTTCGAGGGCGGCCCGCTGCTGGTTCGTCGCGGTCACCATCCCGCCGCGAAGGGCCTCCGCCGCTTCGAGGTAGTTCAGCGCTCGCATCATCCGGTGGACGTACGCCGCCGCCGATAACCCTACCGGAACTGTCTTCAGCGGGCGTCGTCGACCTCCAGTATGGCGTCCATCGCGGCCGAGCGCATCGACCGCCTCCACACGCTCGCGCGGGCGGCGGCCCGCACCGGCGACGACGATCGCGCCCGCGAGTACGTCCGGCTCGCCCGCCGACTCGCCGAACGCAACCGCCTCACACTCCCACCGGCGTTCCGCCGGTTCACCTGTGACGACTGCGACGCCGTCCTGGTTCCAGGGCGCAACGCCCGCGTTCGCACCCGCAGCGGCCACGTCGTCGTGACCTGTGACTGCGGCACGCACGCGCGATACCCGTACACCGGCTGACCCATGCAACAAGGTTCAAACAGCCCGGGGCGCAAGCACGCACACGAATGTCAGACGATCTGGCGACGAAAGCCCACGAGGCCGACGTTACTGTCTGGGTTGGGAAGGCCGGCATCGAGTCCGTTGTCGAAGAGCTTGCCGACCAACTCGACGACCGCGACGTTGTGAAGGTGAAGTTCCTCCGGGCGGCCCGTGGCGGCGACGACACGGCAGGGCTCGCCGCCGATCTCGCCGACCGCGTCGGCGCGACCGTCGTGGACGTGCGGGGCAACACCGCCGTCTACCACTAACACGCTGGCCCGCGGCTACGGGGCGTCCTCGTCGCCCACGTTCGTTTTCACCACGGTCGTTGACCGGTCGGTCACGCGCAACACCCGATCAGTCACGCTCCCGAGCAGCGACCGGTACTCGTCCGAGCGCCGCTTCGTCCCCAGGATCACGATGTCCGCGTCGACCTCGTCGGCGACAGTCACGATCTCGTCGGCCGGGCTGCCGTACAACACCGCCGTCTCGATGGTGACGCCCGCGGCGTCGGCGCGTTCGGCCAGCGCACCCAAGACACTGTTGCCGTACTCGGTCAGGCCGTGGGCCGGCCCCTCGGCGGTGTCGACGTACTCGTCGCCGCTGTACGCCGTGGTCACCGCCTCGTCGACGACGTACACCGCGTGCAGCGTCGCGTCCATCGCCGCCGCGAGGTTGAGCGCGTGCGTCTCCGCGTTCTCGGACGCCACGCCGCCGTTCGTTGCGAGGCACACTCGATCGTACATAGCAACGCCTGCCACGCCACGGACAATAAATCCGCCCGCTGTTCCCGGCGACCGGGAGCCGTCGCTGTTCGGCTCCGAATTCGGTATGAATGAGTGGACAGTCGGGGTAGCCCGGCGTTCCCGGCCGGGTAGTCCCGGTCGCCTTCTCCACCCCGCGACCCGTCGAGCGACGGGCGTTCGGTGGTCCGCTGCTCACTTCCGTGCCTGGCGGGTTGCCACCGTCGAACCACGACGGAACGCCCCTGCGGGCGCACGCCGCGGACCGCCGTCCCCGACGGACGAGGCTTCCACGTTGGCTTCCGGGGCCCGACCGCGGCGGTCGGACGCGCCCGGTGTTCGGCCCCCGCTGATGACTGTCTCACGGGTGTCGGGCGGAGCCAAACCGCCCGGCCTAGTCCATCTCATTCTACCCGGGTCGTTCTTAAGGGCCTTTCGGGTTCGAGTAAATAACACTTGCTACCGTGTCTCGCGTTAGCATGTTACCGAAGTCCGTCGTGTCCCCGAGTATGTCCGCGCTACCGAACCACTACGAGACCCTCCGCGAGGGCTGGGACGCGGCCGTCGAGGCGTACACGGACTCCCTCGCTGCCCCCTCCCGAGCGTGGCCGTCGGAGGGGAAACGATCAACCCACAGGGGCTGTTAATCGGCTGTATGGGATTCGGTTCAACCGCGAAGAAACTCCAAAAAGTCACCGACCTCGCGGACAACCTCTACGAGCGCTTCGAACAACTCCGCCAGCAAGTCAGCGACCTCACCGGCACGGTCGAGGAGACCAACGACCGGGTTGCAGCCCTCGAAACGGAACTCACCGAGCAGCGCGCGATCATCGACGCCATCGCCGCCGAACACGACATCGACGTCGAGGCGGTCGCCCCAGCCACGGACTCGCCCCAGGACGACGCCGGCAACCCGGACCCGGATGCCAACGACTAAACGCCACAGCCAGAAACCCCCGTACAGATGACGACCCACGACAGACCCCTTGACTCGGTGCTGGACACCGTCGGTGAAACGCCGCTCGTGCGCGTGCAGGCCGCGCCCGACGACGTCCCCGTGTACGCGAAACTGGAATCGTTCAACCCCGGGGCCAGCATCAAAGACCGCATCGGCACGTACATGATCGAACAGATGCTCGCCTCCGGCGAGCTCCCCGAGGGCGGCACCATCATCGAGCCGACCGCCGGCAACACCGGTGTCGGGTTCGCGGTGGCCGCCAGCCAACTCGGCATCGACGCCGTCTTCGTCGTGCCGGAGCGGTTCAGTCTCGAAAAACAACAGCTGATGCGCGCGCTCGGCGCGGACGTGGTCAACACGTCCACCGACGACGGCATGGGTGGCGCGATCCAGCGCGCCCACGACCTCGCCGCCGAGCGCGAGGACGCCATCGTCCCCCAGCAGTTCTCCAACCCCCTGAACGCCGAAGCCCACTACGAGACCACCGGCCCCGAGATCTACCACGCGCTCGACGGTGCTGTCGGCGCGTTCGTCGCCGGCTGTGGCACGGCCGGCACCCTGATGGGCACCAGCCGGTTCCTCCGCGACCAGATCTCGGCGCTGCACGTCACGGCCGTCGAACCGGAAGGGTCGATGTACGCCTCGGCCGCCGGGGCCGACGTCTCCGAAGGCGAGTACAAGACCGAGGGCATCGGCACCCACGACCCGTCGACCAGCGAGCTGTTCGACCCCGAGTTCGTCGACGACGTCACCCAGATCCCCGACGAGGACACGCACGCCGAAATGCAGCGCCTCGCCGCCGAGGAAGCCCAACTGGTCGCGTCCAGCGCCGCCGCGAACAGTCTCGCCGCCATCGATGTCGCCGAGCGCGCCGCCGCCGGACACATCGACCTCCCACACGACTGTGTGGTCACTGTGTTCCCGGACTCAAGCGAGCGCTACCTCTCGAAGGGGCTCTACGGCGACTACGAGGAGTGGGAGGGCTGACGCCGCCCCCTACGGTGCCACCAGGCGCTGGTGGTCGACTTTGATACAGCTGTTCGACACCACCCGAAGGCCGGCCGCCGCGGCGCGCTCCTCGGCGTCGGCGTGCTGGATGCCGACCTGCAGCCAGACGGCGCCGACGTCGTCGCGCGCGATCGCAGCGTCGACGATCCCCGGCACCTCCTCGCGGGGCCGGAACACGTCCACGACATCGACCCGCTGGTCGATCTCGGCGAGCGAGTCGGCCGCCGCATGCCCGAGCACGCGCTCGGCGTACGGGTTGACCGGCACCACCGTGTAGCCGTGCGCGTCGAGATACGCGGGCACCTCGTGGGCGGGTTTCCCGGGCGTCGCCGAACACCCGACGACCGCGATCGTTTCGGCGTCCAGGACTGCCCTGCGCTCGCTGTCGGTGTTGCCTGCCATTCCACCGGCGTACGGCTACCGCGCCGATAAACCTATAGCTCCCGCCACGACGTGTCGTCACCGACACCCAGTACCCGCGCCCGAAACCCGCCGTCGTGCTCCTGGATGGTGATCACACCGTCGAACAACTGCTTGAGCGTGCTCACGGTCTTGGCGTCGTGAGCCGCCCCGTCAACGGTGAACAGCCCCAGGGCGTCCGCGGACTGCACGCGCCCGGTGAACACGTGCAGGAACCGGAACACGGTCTGCAGGTCGGAGTACATCAACAACGTCGACAACGAATGCAGCAGGATCCGATTGCGGGTGCTGTCGCGTTGCTCGTAGAGGCGCTGTAACAGCTCCGACAGCTCGATCCCGATCCCGGTCAGATCGTTCGGCGAGGACGCGTACCGCACCAACTCCGCGTCGCGCCGCTCACCCCCCATCCCTTGTTGTTTTGTCACACAATCGACGACGCCGAGCGTCGCAGTCTCGGCGTCGCCGACGCCATCGAAGGCATCGATCACGCGGTTGGCACTATCCTTGGTCGAGACGACAAGCGCGCTCTCGCCGGCGTCGGTTCCGGCCGCAAGCACCCGGAACCCGAGATCGCGCTTCCCACTCATCGCTGGTCCCTCCACAAGGAGGTTTGTCCCCTCCGACACGTCGACGCCGGAGAACGCGGCGCCTAACTCGTACATAGTATCATCACCTCCCAACGGTAGTCAGGGGCGGCCCCACAGGCCACCCAGCTCCCCCGTTCTTGCCTGCGTCTACTGTGTCCTGTGGCGGTTATATTCCTTTTGATTAGGCTGTTATGGCGTGACAAGACGCCCGACGACGAACGCCGCCGCGGCGAGCAACTGTCCGCGCTTCAACAGCCGCTGACCGGCGGCTGGGTCCGTGTAACTCCGGGCTGCCGCCACCACCATCACGACCACGCCCGGACACACGGCCACCAGATACCACCACCCGAACACGCCCACGAGATACGGCACCGGACTCGCCGCCGCTGCGCCCACGACGAACACCGCACTGACCGCCAGCGCGCGCTGGTGCCCCACCACCACCGGCAGCGTCCGCAAGCCCGCCGCCCGATCACCAGCCAGGTCCTCGACGTCCTTGATGACCTCGCGGGCGAACGTCGACAGCGCCGCCAACGCCGCCAACACACCGCCCGCAAGCGGACTGCCGACCGCCGCCGCCCCGAACACGAACGTGCTGCCGCCGAGGTACGCCACCAGCGCGTTTCCCGCACCCGGCCGTCCCTTCAAACACTGCGTGTACGTCAGCAACCCGGCCAGGTTCAGTGCCGCGATGCAGACCGCAAGCACCGGCAGCGTCGCCGCCAACGCGGCCGCCCCCACGAACAACACGACGCTGTACGCCAGCGCCCCCCGCGGCGACACCGCACCCCGGGGGATCGCGCGGTCGGGATCGTTGATCCGGTCGACCTCGCGGTCGAAGTAATCGTTGATCGCGTTCCCGCCCGCCGTCGCCAGCCAGGTCGCCCCCACCGCAGCGCCGGTCGCCGCCGGCCGCCCGACGGCACCGCCCGCAACGAACGCCCCGATGAACGTCAACGCCCCCGCCGCCAGCGTGTTCACTGGCCGCGCCAACTCAACCAGCCCGCGCCCGGTCTCCACGCCCGTCCCCATGCGTCGTATCCGCGAGTGGAGCCCACAAAAACCGAGCGAAACCACTGCCCCAGCCACACCGCATCCGTCCCCGAATCACTGGGCTTAAACGTCCCCCCCGAATACCGTGGGATGCAGGGCGCTTAGCTCAGCTTGGACAGAGCACTTGGCTTCGGACCAAGATGCCGCGGGTTCAAATCCTGCAGCGCCCACTCGATTCCTTCCTGAAGCGCGTCCAACTCAGGAGCGCGAGCTATGATTCTCTACTACCTGTGTATACGGGAACCAGGGGTGCCACAAGGGAACGTCTGAATCGGATACCAACACGCACCGGGCTGCGGCGTCTCGCCGTATCCGACTGACGCGCGCCAACTCTGGCTCGCGGAGGTGGTCGGCATGAGTCTCTGAGTCGTCTGTTACGCCCGCAGACAGCCGAATCAGGAGCGTATCTCTCCGAAGAGTCTTGGGGAGACGGGAATCTGGTTTCACGGGTACCGTGAAACTGGCAGACCGCGTGGGGGTGTAAAGATGAAAGTGCAACCAACCCCCCCTTTACATACAGCCCATCGCGTCGAGACACTCAGCAGGCGAAGGTGAGGGTCTCTGCTATTCTCTAAAAATTGGCTTCCTTAATCCGCTTAGCGAGTAGATAGTGTTTCGAATATTTGTATGAGTAGATTCGGTCAATCGCAAACCGTGTTACAAGAAGGAAATTTGCGAATCCAAGTGCCGCTATCCACAGATCAAGATTCCAGTTGATCTTGAAAGCATAGACGTAGGTGATATTCAGCGTCAATAGGGTCCAGATGACAAGAAGACCGGTTTCGATCCACAGCCACGGGGTAACCTCAAAATAGAATTCCTCCAAGTCTTCACGAATCTCGGCTTCCACGTACATCACCATCGAAGGTATTAGCGAACCGATAGTCAAATACAGAAAGACTTCTTTCGGATCAAAATACAGAAAATATCCGTAGGTTGCCGGTGTCAGGAAATAGCTTAACTTCTGATCTTTCAATATCTGGTCTCGAACGAATTCCAGAGGAGCCATGCAAACAACTTCCTAGCTCCTGCAAAGTATCAGTTCCTCCTCGGGTGTGGCGATACGACCTCTCTACAGGGACTTCCAACCCACTCAAATTTCAACTCTGTCACAGCTTGGTAGAATAATTCAAATTTTATTGGGTGAGATGGAGCAATGTGAACTCAAGAGAGGCGTTTGCGGCCAATCTCGGTCAGCTCCACACTTTTGTAACCAGCATCTCCAATACCCATCTGCGTATTCGTATCCACCCAGTCTGCCGTTTTCAGAACGTATAGATTAAGGTCGATATTCGTTTCCGATGCATCAAAATCAGCGAGAAGTTGGTCACGTTCCACCGCCGCCCGACTCGGACTTTCGAGATAATACTCGTAAAGATAGTCTACAAGTTCTCCTTGAACATCCTCATCAACGGGAACGTCGTCGCGTATCTCATCTACTCGCTCAACACCCTCATGCGAGAGAAGGTCGCTATTTTTTGCCGGCTGTTCCATCACGTACCGGTCTTTGAAGAGTTGCCACACGTCCTGTGCTTCTCGCCTGTCGACGTTCAGTACATCTTCAATCTGCTGAATTGCGTGTCCGGCGGTGATGTAGAATGTGTGGGGTTGCGGGTCGATGAATTCGTCGTAGAAATATTCAAGGACTTCATCAAGTTGTTGCTGTTGGTCAGTCGAAGACATAGATAATGTTAAACTATAGACTGGCATAAGTCTAATGAAGAGTAAATGACAATATCTCTGGGATTGAGCGAGCCTGCAGCCCGGTGGGCAAACCTACTTCCTGCCTGTTTAATTGGGACTGGTAAGGGATTTATCCGGTGAGGCGGGTTTCTGATGCGCTGTGTTGAGGGATGCGGCGTGTTTTGAATTGGTGGCCTTAGCCACACGTTCGCCCGGCTAGTCACGTGATTGGGCTCGCATAGAGAGCGTAAATGAACAGACTGAGCGCGAGAATCCACAAGCCCAAAACTACGGAATTCAGTCGCTTTCCCCAAGATCCGGGTAACTCTCGTCGTAGAACCATCGCAATGGCTACGCCGGCTAGCGCAACAAAGGCCTAAAGCATGTACAGAGTTGCTCGGGTTTTCGGCAGGACGTAGGGCATGAGAGAGTTTGCGGCCAACCAAATTACGGAGAGAAGAGTGAAATAGCCGAACATCATGAGTAGAGCGATTCTGAGCTTCGATGCATTCGTTTTTGAGAAGTAGTTTTCATCAACGTAGTATTTCAGGGCAGCAAGAAGGAGAGGGATAGTCAGAACCCCCGCGCCGACGAGCTTCTCCGGTGACCGGCGTCGGCCTGCTCGTATCGGGCGGTAAAGGGGCAATGAACCGTTGCAACAGACCGAGAACAGAATCGGGAGACGGCAGCGGGATGGGTAGCAGCAGTCCCCAATCCGGATTCTTTGTTCCGCGTATGGGGTGATCCAGTAGTCGTACGACCGGAACTCAAGATGTATTGACTCCCAGACTCGTTTAGAGTGTCCCATGGGCGCTCGACGAGCCAAGTGCACTGCTCGTGCGACAACTCGGCGTCTCCGTGCCCCTCGGACGGCGACTCGTCCGGTCCACCACTGGGTGAAGGTGTGATTACCCCAGCACTTCACCAGGGGAGTTTTAGTGGATCGCGAGTCTGGCCCCTCACATGGGAACTTCCGATGATCTCACCGAAGCCGGCGTTCGGCGCGCCGTCAGACAGGGGGTGGCAGACGCGGGGCTGTCCCTCATTTCGACTGTTTTTTGGACGATACTGTCCGTCTTCACAGTTCTCGTCGGCCTCCAGGCTGTACAGATGGCGTTCTATACAACCGGCTTGGCTGCCGTTGCCTTCGCTGCCGTCGGGATACTCATTACTGGCGCTAGCGTCTATCTGACCTATCTCCTCCACTGGGCGTGAGACCCCTCCCTGTGCAGTGACCTCTCGGGGTCGCCCTGTGTCGGGTCGATCCCGCATCGCACCGGTCGGGACGGAACGGCAGACCCGCCTCGGAGACGCCGTGGTCGCGATCCAACCGCGGCGGAGAGCGTGACCCCCCATAGGGACGGGGCGCACGCCCGCCGCCGCTTACGAGGTGTCGAACTGTTCGGCTCGATCCAGGAGCTCCGTAGCCTGGGTTTGCAGTGACTGCGCGCTCTGGGAGATCTCTTGGATGGCGCTGGTCTGCTCTTCGGCGGCGGCCGAGACGTTGCTGGCTTCGCCGGCCGTCTGATCGCTCACGCTGGCGACCTCCTCGACCATGCGTGTGGCTTCCTGGACGGACGCCGCTTGGTCTTCGGTCGCGTCGTTGATCGACTGAATGCCCGCGTTGGCGTCTTCGACGCGATCGACGATGTCCTCCAGCAGCGCGGCGGTGTCCGTGATGGTGTCCTGTCCGTCGCCGACGCGGTCGCGCATCTCGTACATGTCCTCGGCGAGCGCGCTCGTCGATGCCTCGACCTCCGCGATCAGGGATTCGACTTCGTCGGTTGCGGTCGCAGTGTCCTCGGCGAGGGATTTGACCTCGTCGGCGACCACTGCGAACCCGTCCCCGCTGGTGCTCGCGTTCTCGGCCTCGATGGACGCGTTGATCGCGAGCATGTCCGTCTGGGACGCGATGTCGTCGATCATCGTGACGATGTCGCTGATCCGACCGACCTCCTCCTGGAGGGACTGCATCTCTTCGACGGTCTGCGTGGCCTTGGATTCGATGGCGTCCATCTCCGCGATGGCGTCCGTCGCGGCTGCCTGTCCGTCCTGGCCCATCGCCGCCGCGTCCTCGGCCTGCTGGGCGACGTTGTTCGAGGAGGACGCGATCTCCTCGACGGTCGCCGAGAGGTCCGTCATTTCGCCGGCGGCAGCGGTCAGCTTCTCGTTTTGGTTCTCCGCGCCGGCGGAGATCTGCTCGATGCTTTTCGCCACCGACATACTGGACTGTTCGATCTCGTCGGTTGATGCGGACATCGCGTGGGTTCTGTCGTCGACGGCGTTGGCCGTGGCTTGGATCCGGTCGACGAGGGCTTCCAGCTGCACGAGCATGTCGTTGAACGCCGTGGCGATCTGCGCCAGCGACTCGCGGTCGACGTCCGTATCGAGGCGCTGTGTGAGGTCGCCGTCGGCCGCCTGCTGCATCTGCGTGCTGAAGCGTTCGGCCTGGCGCTCCAGCGAATCGGCAAGCGCCTGGGCCTCCTCGCGGGACTGCTCGGCGTCTCGCTGCGAGCGCTCGGCCTCCTCGCGGGCATCGGTGAGGTCTTCGATGAACGTCTCCAGGTCCGTCTGCATCGCCGTGAGCGACTCCCCGAGGGTTCCGGGCACCTCGTCGTCGAGCACGTCGTTGTCGAAGTCCTGTTGGGAGAGCGCGATGGCCTGCCCTTCGACGGTTTGAAGGTACGATTTGATGTCGCGGAACCCCGACCGAACCCGCCCGATCTCGTCGATGCGGCCGTTGTCCTGGATCTCCTGGTCGAGGTTCCCATCGGCGATCGCGGCCGTCTGGGTGGTGATCTCGCGGAGCGAGCCGATCAAGCCCGCCCGGACCACCTCGACGAAGCCGACGAGACCGATGAGGGTCAGCCCCAACAGCACCCAGATGTTCGTTTGCACGTTGTTCGCGATGGCCAGCGCGTCCGATTTGGGTGTCTCCTTGACGACAACCCAGTTGGTGGCGTCGTCCTGGACGGCCGCGAACGCGATGATCGTGTCCTCGGTGACGACCGTGCCACGGTCCTGGGATTCGATGGTTTCGATGACCCCACTGCCGCCGATGCTCTGGTACTGCGTGAGGAACGCCGACTCGTTGCGGTCGAACAACACGTCCCCGGTGGTGTCGCCGACCGCCGTGGTTTTGGTGCCGTTGATCGCGCTCGTGAACCGCTGTGCGCGCTCGCTGGTCCGAACCACCGCGATGAGCAACGCGTCTTCCTCGGGGACCGGGGACGCGTAGGCGACCGACGGCGTGCCGTCGTCGGTGTACATCCAGGTCTGAACGACCGCGTCGGGCGTCTCAAACGAGACCTCCGAGAACGCCTGCTCCTGTGGCCAGACGATGTTCGTGGCGGCGATGCCCGCGCCCTCGAGTTGCCGGTCGGTGCTGGCGCGTATGCTGCCGTTCTGCCGGCCGACGTAGTGGAGGTGTGCGACCTCCGGCGGGAGGAACTCCCGCTCCGTGGCGAGCGTTTGGCGAACCGCGGCGTTGCTGTCGGCGGTCAGGCCGCGGTGTTTCGAGAGCGTGCGGACCGTCGAGCGCTGGGATTGCACCCACTGCTCTAGTGACCCCGCCTCCTGGTCGGCGTTCGTCAGCAGCGTTGCCTGTTGTTGGTCGGTGAGTTGATTGGAGACCGCGGTCTGCGTGACGACACCGGTGACGACGATGCTAACGATCAAGACGGCCGCAAGCACGCTGAACTTCCGGACGTAGCTCCGCCGCACCCAGTCCGGGAGCGTGTCTTCGAGCGTCACGCGCGACACCCCTCGCTGTTGGTGCCCACTCTGTCTGTGCCCATGATACACCCACTCATGGGCGGCGGACTGATAAACGCATCACCGACGGCGCGCCTGGGGTCGCCACGCTGTCGCGCACGATCACCGGCTTGTCGACCGCCGTACCGGGGTCACACGAACGCGTCGGTGAACGCTCGGATGCCCTCGGTGGTGCCAGCCACCACCAGCTTGTCCCCGTCCCGGACGCGACTGTTCGGGCCGACCTCAGTGATGAGCGCACCGTCCCGGTTGATCGCCACGACCGTGCAGCCGGTTCGGGTTCGCACCAACGCGTCACCGATGCGCGTCCCCACGAGCCCGGGTGCTGCGGTCCGGACCACCTCGATCTGGCGGTCAAGCGCCAGCACGTCCTCGCCGTCGATGACCGTCGACGCGATCATGCGGCCCGTGACAGCCGCCAACGACAGCACGTAGTCCGCGCCCGCACGGTACATCTTCTGAATGCTGCCGGACTCCTCGACCCGCGCGATCACCTCCGTTGCCGGGCTCAGATCGCGGATCACCAGCGTCGCGAACTCGGTGAGCGTGTCGTCGGGCAACGCCAGAATCACCGACCGCGCGTCCTCGATGCCCGCCGCACGCAGCGTCTCCGGCTCCACCGCGTTCCCCACCACATCGACGCCATCAACGTCCGCGCTGGCATCCACGACGGTGTGTGGCACCCCGGCGGTATCCAACTCGTCGGCGATCGACTTGCCGACGTGGCCGTACCCGATTACGAGCGTCTCCCCGCGCTCGAAGCGCCGAAACTCCGACTGCGTGATCTCCATGAGCGCCTCCAGTTGGTCTTTCCGCCCGGTCACCAACAGCACGGTGCCGTCAGTGAGCCGCGTCTCGGGGTCCGGCGGGGTTTCGAACTCGCCGTTGAACCACGCACCCACGACGTTCACACCCGTTCGCTCGCGGATCCCGCTCCGCGCGAGCGTCGTCCCCTGTAGCTCACTGCCCGGATGCACCGGGAACTCCGCCATCTCGAAGCCGTCCCGGATCTCGACGGCGTCCGCCGCGTCCATCGACACCGACATCGTCACCTTGGACGCGAGACTCCGCCCCAGCAGCGGCCGCGGGGACAGCACGTCGTCAGCCCCCGCGAGGCGATGGTAGGGAATGCGGTCGGGATCCTCCACGACGCTCACGATCGGTACGTCCTCGTTGGCCTCCCGGGCAGCGAGCACGATGCTGGCGTCGACGCGGTCGGACACGTCGGCCACGAGTGCGCGCGCCGACGCCAGGCCAGCGCCACGCAGCCCCGACACCGACTCCGGATCGGCGTGCACAACGTCGACCCCGTCCTCGTAGAGCTCGATCGCCTGCTCGCGGTCGGGTTCGACGATCACGTACGCCACGTCCCGGGATTCGAGATCGGCCACGAGCGCGCCCGCCCGAGACGTGTACGTGCACACGACCACGTGATCGCTGTAGTCGTCGACCACCGTCTGTGGCACCGTCGTCGCGAACGCGTCCTCCATGAGCGGGAACACGAACGCCGGCAGCGCCATGAAGATCAACGCGACCCCGGTGAGGTCCATGACCGCCACGAACACGTTCATCTCCGGGGTCGCCCACGGCGCATCGGATCCATACCCCGTCGTCGTGAACGTCTCCACCACCACCCGGAACGAATGCACGAACGTCTTCGGGTCGCCCTCGAACAGCCGCATCCCGTAGTAGTAGCCCACAGCGAACGCCGCCATCAACCCCAGCAGGCCGAGCGAGTAGGCGGCGGTGCGCCGTTGCCACTTGTTCATGCACGTGTCGTCACACCCACCCCATTAAACGCCACCGAGAACGCAGTCACAGACGGCGCCTCCGGTGTCGGCTCCCCGCCACAAAGAACACCGCACAGCGAACCGCACCGACTCGTAGGCTTACTCGCTCGGCGCCGGCATCCGCCCGCGGTCACCCGTCACCAGGTAGTCCGCGAGGTTGCCCACCAGCACTTCGTTGTCGGCGACGTACGTCCAGTCCGGATCCAGCACCGACGAATCACCGAGCGCCACGATGTTGCCGGTCCGCGCCAGCACGCCGTACGCGTCGGCGTCCCGGGTGGTCGTCAGCTCCGTCTCCGAGTCGGTCTGCAACAACACGTTGTTGCCGGTGACCGGTGCCGCCTGATGCACGACGACGCTGTCGACACCCGCGGTGAGGTCACTACTCCCGGTCGGAGCGGCGTCGATGTTCGCGTGGTTGTTCACGTTGTCCGTGGTGTCGTACAGGTACCCGGAGCCGACCGTCAGCCCGTACTGCGACAACACCGGCGTGAACTCGGCCGCCGACCGGCCGGACCGACCGAACCCGCCGATCCCGAGCAGTCCGCCGCCACCGCCGGACTCCGGCTCGCCCGCCGCAAGCACGCGACCACCGGCGTCCACGAACGCCGACACGCCGTCGGCCTCAGCCGGCTTGAACCGGTTATCGGGGGCCAGCGAAACGAACGCGTCGGCGCCCCGAAGCGTCTCGTTCAGTTGCTCGCCGCCCGGCCCGCGGTCCGGCTGATAGAACCGAACCTCGTGGCCGTTCTCGGTGAGCGTGTTGATCAGTGGCCGCAGCTGGAACTCGCCGACGCCGTTCCCGTGGGCCTTGTCGATGACGACGACCTTCCCGCTGGTTGTCGCCGACATCTCGATCTGCCCCTCCTCGACGGGCTGCGTGGCGATATTCGGCGAGTCGTGGCCCGGCACCGACAGCTCTCCCGCGGAGAACGATCCGCTACCGCCAGCGATCATGCCCGGCCCCACGATGGCCGCCGCAACGATGACCGCGACGAGCACGAACGCGCCGATCCGAGATGTCATATCAGCAGGACGCATTTTGGATCACCTCCAGGTCAGGCCCCGCCTGTGGAGCGTATGCAAGGTATTCGTTGGTACAGAACTCCGACGCCGAGACGGCGTTCGCCGCCCCCGTATCGGAGTTGCCGCCGATGATGCTGAGGAGCCCGCCGAGACCGCCCGGGCTCCGGTACACGACGCCGTAGTTCTGCACGCTCGCGCGGTCGGCGGCGTCCGCGATCGCCGCGTCGAGGCCGCCGATCTCGTCGGCGAGCCCGATCTCGACGGCCTTGTTGCCGGCGTAGATCTGCGCCCGGCCGATCGTCTCACGGTCGACCGTGAGGTCGTCGCCGCGCTCGTTCATCACCACGTCGAGGAACGACTGCCGGAAGGTCGCGGCACGCGCGCGAGCCTTGTCAGCCGGGCCGGTCGTCCCTTTGTCCGGCGCGGATTTCCACCGCGAGGGGACGCCGTTGTTCTCCGACACGGAACTGATCACGCCAACGCTGCCAACGAGCGAGCTCGGCGTGACGTAGATCTTGTCAGTCGGCGCGATCGTGTAGTAGCCGCCCGAGGCTGCCGGGCCCCGGACGCTTGTTACGACCGGCTTCTCCTGTGCGAGCCGTTTCACCGCGCGGTACTGCACCTCGCTGCCTGAGACAGCGCCGCCCGGGCTGGACACCCGGAGCACGACCGCGTCGATCGAGTCGTTTCCACGGATCGATCGCAGTTCCTTGGCTACCGCGTCGCCTGTCCCACCAGTGATCGCCGATTCGATGTTAACGACCGCGACCGAGTTCTCCGGGCCACTGTCGGACCCCGACTGGAGCGCAACCCCGCCGACGCCGCCAACGATGGCGGCGACGACGATGATGAACGTCCAACTGGTCGCAAGCGTTTTTGCGTGTTTGTCGATTGGATTCGTCATTGTAGTCGATGCACCGTCTGTCGAAACCAAGACGGCGTTCACTCCGTCCAACACGGCCAACTGTCTTAAACGCGCCCACCGGCTCGCAGGACCTGCAAACCCGACGCCGCTCCGTCACAATCATATACCCCCGTCTCAGCGAGCGGCAGCCACCGGCCACGCGGGCCGGCACTCTGACCGCGGCTACCCCCGTGTGATGTGGTCGGCAGCGGCGAGCCCGGCTTCGACGGCGGCGTGGACCCGGCCGTCGCCGGCCACCCAGTCACCCGCGACGTGCAGCCCCGCCTCCCGGGCGGCGTCCACAGGCGCGCCCGCAACGGCGTCGTTGGGGAGCGCGTACCGCCACCCCTGGGTGTCCGTCCAGTCGGGGTCGGCCAGCCGGTCGTCGTCGAGCAAGACGCCGGCGGCCCGCGCCGCCACCGCGGCCTGCTTGCTGGCGGGGTGGTCGTAGTGCTCCCGTGACCAGTCGGGAGCCATCTGCACGATCAGGATCTCCTCGCCGTCCGGAACGTGGCCGGCCTTGCAGGCCTCCCGTGAGAGCCACCCGATGTCGTGGCCGTCGTCGGTGTTCACCAGTCCGTACCACTCCCGGTCCAGCTCGAAGGGGTAATGAAGCACGGCGGTGACGATGGGCCGATAGGACACGTCCGCGGCCGCCGCCCGGAGCGCGTCCCGGCGGTCGTCCGCCCAGTCGGTGCTCGACAGCAGCGTGGCTGTCTGTGGGGCGGGCGGCGTCAGCAACACGTCGTCGAAGCCAGTGTGTCGAGTTCCGCCGTCGATCGTTACGGTCCAGTCGCCGTCGTCGGTGCGTGCGAGCGTCTCGACGCGTGTCTCCGTTTGGACGGTGGCGTCGGTCGCCGCGAACAGCCGCTTTGCGAGCTGTGTGATGCCCGCCTCCCACGTCCACTTCGGGTCGTCGTCGCCCCGCCCCGGCGAGAGCTCGCCGTCCCCAGCGAACGTCCACACCGGCGCGGTCACGTCCACGAGTCCGTCGTCACCGAGCGCGTGGACGAGCTCCGCGACCGGGCCGTCACCGGGTTTCACGTAGTTCGCACCGTGGTCGTAGCGACAGCCGTCCTTGCGCCGGGTCGCGGCCCGCCCGCAGACGCCCCGGGACTTCTCGAAGACGGTGATCTCGCGGTCAGCCTCCCGGAGCCCGTACGCGGCCGCCGCGCCCGCGGGACCAGCGCCGACGATTGCCAGCGAATCCATACGCTGTGTTGGCGCTCGCCCGTCAAAAACCCAGGCGGCCAATGGTCAGAAGAGAAAACGGTATGGGGGAGCCTCCTGTCACCGATGATCATGAAAGTACGAATCGGCGTCGGTGCGACGGACGCGGAGGCCAGCGCGGTCGCGGCCGCACTCGCGGCACACGTCAGCGACGACGTTGCGGTGTATCTGGGCGACGCCGACGAGCCGGCAGCAGTCCACGAGCCCGAGCCCCCTGCCGACGACAGCGCCGACGCCGACGACCTCGGGCCGACCGAGCGCGAGGAGGTGCTCCGCGAGGAGATCGCGGACATCCTCGACGGCGGCCCCGAGAAGTACAAACAGCGCCTGCCCGAGCAGGACAAACTGTTCGTCCGCGACCGCCTCGCCCTCTGGTTCGGCGACGACGACGACGGCGACGACGATCTCCTCTTCGAGGACGGCAGGTTCGCGCATTTCGACGGCTGGCATCCCAACAGCCCCGATGTCGACGAGGCCGACGACGGCACTCGGGTCCCGGCCGACGGGCTCATCACGGGCGCGGCGGATTTCGACGGCCGGGACCTCCACTTCATGGCCAACGACTTCACCGTGAAAGCGGGGTCGATGGCCGAGCGCGGCGTCGAGAAGTTCCTCCGCATGCAGCAGCGCGCGCTCAAGACCGGCAAACCCGTGCTGTACCTGATGGACTCCTCGGGAGGGCGCATCGACCAGCAGTCGGGGTTCTTCGCGAACCGCGAAGGCATCGGCAAATACTACTTCAATCACTCCCGGCTCTCCGGCCGCGTCCCCCAGATCTGCGTGCTGTACGGCCCCTGTATCGCCGGGGCAGCGTACACGCCGGTGTTCGCGGACTTCACGATCATGGTCGAGGGGATGTCCGCGATGGCCATCGCCAGCCCCCGGATGGTGGAGATGGTGACCGGCGAGCAGATCGAGATGCAGGACCTCGGCGGCCCGCAGGTGCACGCCGAGCAGTCCGGCAGCGCCGACCTGGTCGCCCGCGACGAGGACCACGCCCGCGAGCTGGTCGCGGACCTCGTGCAGTACCTCCCCGACAACAGCGACGAGAAACCGCCCAGTCAGCCGGCGAAGCCGCCAGCGAAGCCGCCCAAGGGCATCGACGGCCTGATCCCGGAGGCACCGAACCGCGCCTACGACATGCACGACCTCATCGACCGCGTGGTCGATCGGGACTCCTTTTTCGAGTTGCGGCCCGAGTACGGTGCCGAGATCCTGACGGGGTACGCGCGCATCGACGGCCGCACGGTCGGCATCGTCGCGAACCAGCCCGCCCAGCGCGCCGGCGCCATCTTCCCGGACGCCGCCGAGAAGGCCGCGGAGTTCGTCTGGAAGTCCGACGCCTACAACATCCCGTTGCTGTACCTCTGTGACACGCCCGGCTTCATGCCGGGGTCGTCCGTCGAGAAAGACGCCATCCTGGAGAAGGGCAAGAAGATGATCTACGCCACCAGCGAGGCCACCGTCCCGAAGCAGTCCGTCGTGGTGCGGAAGGCCTACGGCGCCGGCATCTACGCGATGTCCGGGCCCGCCTACGACCCTGAGTCCACCATCGCACTCCCATCCGGCGAGATCGGGATCATGGGGCCCGAAGCCGCGATCAACGCCGTCTACGCGAACAAGCTCGACGCCATCGACGACCCCGAGGAGCGCAAACAGCGCGAGCAGGAGCTCCGCGAGGCGTACCGCGAGGACATCGACGCCCACCGGATGGCCTCCGAGACGGTCATCGACGAGATCGTGCCGCCCTCCGAACTCCGGACTGAACTCTCGAACCGGTTCAGCTTCTACGAGGACGTGGACAAAGACCGCCCGTCGAAGAAACACGGCACCATCCTGTAGTCGGCACTGTCCGGCCGCCTACTCGCCTCGAAGTGCGCCCACGAGCACCGCCAGCGCAAGCCCGGTCAGCCCCACGTCACGGGCGACCACGTCCCCGAACAGCCCCGTGTCGACCCAGACGACAACGAGGTACGCGGTCGTCACGGCGAGCGAGCCGGCCGCGACGAGCGCCGCGAACGCCGTACAGCGGTCCGCGAGGAGGAGCGCGGCGAACCCGAGTTCGAGGTAGCCGTTCGCCAGCATGAACGTCGTCGGGGAGACGACGAGCAGGGGGGCCAGCCAGTCCGTGACGTAGACGGTCCAGCCCGCGGGGTCGATGAGTTTGTGCGCGCCCGCCGCGACGAGCATGAGGCCCAGTCCCACGCGGGCGAGCGTCGCCGGTGCGGGTGCGCGCTCGGCGAGGCTGCTCGCACGGCCGCCGAGCGCGTCGACGCGGTCGCGTGCAGTCACGGGTTCAGTCCCCGGTCGCGTCGTGTGCACGCTTCAGCGAGAGGACGGTGCGCTCGAACTCGCAGACCAGCGGTTCGTCCTCGCGGTTGACGGCGAACACCTCGACGCGCATCGTGACGACGCCGCGCTCGCCGTCGCTGGTCTCGCGCTTGTCCGTGACCGTCGACTGCACTCGGATGGTGTCGCCGTGGAACACCGGCGCCGGGTGCTCCACGTCGTCGTAGGAGAGGTTCGCGACGATGGTGCCGTCGGTCGTTTCGGGGATGGTGATGCCGACGGCAAGGCTCATCGTGTAGAGGCCGTTGACGATGCGCTCGCCGAACTGCGTCTCGGACGCGAACGCGGCGTCCAGATGCAGCGGCTGCTGGTTCATCGTCATGTCACAGAACTCCTGGTTGTCCGCCTCCGAGACCGTGCGCCGGGTGGCGTGCTCGATCGTCTCCCCGACCTCGAAGCCCTCGTAGTAGCGGCCTGTCATGCCCGGGAGGTGGACGCCACCCGTCAAAGTCGCTCCGGAAACGTACAAGATGGGGGCCGCCGTCGTCGTGCACATGACCCGACGCAGCGTGCTGTTCTCGCCGGGCGACCAGCCCAGCCTGATGCGGAAGGCACCGACCACGGGGGCCGATGTGGTGGTTTTCGACCTCGAAGACGCCGTCGCGCCAGCCCGCAAAGGCGACGCGCGGCGCGCGGTCAGCGACCTGCTCACGGCCGCCGACTTCGACCCCGACTGTGAGGTCTGTGTGCGCGTCAACCCCGTCGGATCGGGCGCGGGCGACGACGTGGACGCGGTCCTCTCGGGGGGCGGCTTCGATTCGGTGGTGGTCCCGAAGGTGACCGACGCCGACGACGTGGCGACCGTCGACAGCCTGCTCGCCGAGCACGACGCCACATCGCCGGTGCTCGCGCTCGTGGAGTCGGCGGCGGGCGTGCTGAACGCCCACGAGATCGCAGCCGCAGGCCCCACGGACGCGCTGGTGTTCGGTGCCGAAGACCTCTCCGCGGACATCGGGGCCACCCGGACGGACGAGGGGACGGAGGTGTTGTACGCCCGCGAGCGCGTCGTGCTCGCGGCGAGCGCGGCGGACGTGGACGCCATCGACACCGTTCACACTGCCATCGAGGACCCCAGTGCCGTCGCCGCCGACGCGCGGTTCGCGGCCGACCTGGGGTTCGACGGGAAGCTGGCGATTCACCCGGCGCAGGTCGACCCGATCAACGACGCGTACACGCCCACCGAGGCCGACACCGCGTGGGCGACCCGCGTGCTCGACGCCGCAGCCGACTCCGACGCGGGGGTGTTCCGCGTGGACGGCGAGATGATCGACGCGCCGCTCATCGCGCAGGCCGAACGCATCATGCGACGGGCGCGGGCCGCGGACAACTGATTGGGAGCTGACGCTTCCAGCGGGGATGATCCGTCATGCTTATTCGTTGAGTTTGAAAGTGGCTTAGATATGCCGGAAGCCAACCCATTCGAGAGCCTGCAGGAACAGCTCGACGACGCCGGCGAGTTCCTCGATGTCAACGCGGACGTTCTCGAACGCCTGAAACACCCGGAGCGCGTCCTCGAAACGACGCTCTCCGTGGAGATGGACGACGGGACGATTGAGACGTTCAAAGCCTTCCGTTCGCAGTTCAACGGGGACCGCGGCCCCTACAAGGGCGGCATTCGCTACCACCCGGGCGTCACCCGCGACGAGGTGAAAGCGCTCTCGGGATGGATGGTGTACAAGACCGCCGTCGCAGACATCCCGTACGGCGGCGGGAAGGGCGGGATCATCCTCGACCCAGAGGAGTACTCCGACAGCGAGCTCGAACGCATCACACGCGCGTTCGCCACGGAACTCCGCCCGTTCATCGGCGAGGACAAAGACGTGCCCGCACCCGACGTGAACACGGGCCAGCGCGAGATGAACTGGATCAAAGACACCTACGAAACCCTCGAAGACACCACCGCGCCCGGTGTCATCACGGGGAAGGCGCTTGAGAACGGCGGCAGCGAGGGCCGAGTGAACGCCACCGGGCGCTCCACGATGTTCGCCGCCCGCGAGGTGTTCGACTACCTCGACCGGGACCTCAGTGACGCCACCGTCGCCGTCCAAGGCTACGGCAACGCCGGCAGCGTCGCCGCGAAGCTCATCGCCGACCAGGGCGCCGACGTGGTCGCCGTCTCGGACTCCTCGGGCGCGGTCCACAACCCCGACGGGCTGGACACGCGCGCGGTCAAAGCATTCAAAACGGAGACCGGCAGCGTCTCCGGCTACGAGGGCGCCACCGAGGAGCTCTCGAACGAGGCCCTGCTCACGATGGACGTCGATCTCCTCGTGCCCGCGGCGCTAGAAAACGCCATCGACGAGGACCTCGCCCACGACGTCGACGCCGACGTCGTCGTCGAGGCGGCCAACGGCCCGCTCACCCCCGACGCCGACGACGTGCTCACCGAGCGCGGCGTCACCGTCGTCCCGGACATCCTCGCGAACGCGGGCGGCGTCACCGTCTCGTACTTCGAGTGGGTGCAGAACCGCCAGCGCTTCCAGTGGACCGAGGACCGCGTCAACGAGGAGCTTGAGGCCATCATCACGGACGCCTTCGACGCGATGACCGACGCCCACGAGGACGCCGGCACGCCGAACCTCCGCACCGCCGCCTACGTGGTCGCCGTCCAGCGCGTCGTCGACGCCTACGAGGGCAGCGGTAGCTGGCCCTGAGAACGGCCGTAACTACCACCTGCGTCCGCGGCGTCCCTGTCCGTGTCCGGCGCGCTTCTGGGCGTCGCATACTGGGCCGGCGACCGGAGCGACGCCGACACCCGGGCGCACAGCGGCGGCCGCTACAGGTAGCCTTCGGCCGCGAGCCGATCGACTGCCGCTTCGAGGCGGTCGGTGCTCGCCGCGTAGGAGAGTCGCGCGTAGCCGGGCGCGCCGAACGCCGATCCGGGCACGGTTGCGACGTGGGCGTCTTTGAGCGCGTCCTGGCACCACGCCTGGTCGTCGTCGGCGACCGGGAGCATCAGGTAGAACGCGCCGTCGGGCGTCGAAACGTCCGTGCCGTGCTCGGCGAACAGGTCCACGAGCAGGTCCCGCCGCGATTCGAAGGCGGCGACCATCTCGTCGATGGCGTCGTCGGTGTGCCGGATGGCTTCGACGCCGGCGCGCTGGATGAAGTTCGCGGCCGACGAGACGGAGTGTGACTGCACCTTCCCGGCCTGATCGACGAGCGCCTCGGGGCCGGCGAGGTAGCCGAGTCGCCACCCGGTCATCGAGTACGCCTTCGAGAACCCGTTGATGGTGACCGTGCGCTCGAACATTCCATCGAGGCCCGCGAGGCTCACGTGCGCCGGGCCGTAGTTGACGCGCTGGTAGATCTCGTCGGAGATCACCGTGATGTCGTGGTCGACGGCGAGATCCCGAACGCCCTCGATGGCCGCCCGCGAGTACACCGCACCCGTCGGGTTGCTCGGGGAGTTCACCACCAGCAACTCGGTGTCGTCGGAGACCGCGTCCGCGAGGTCGTCGAGTGCCGGCTCCAACTGGAAGTCGTGGGGCGCGAGGTCGACGCGGTTCAGCTCGCCGCCCGCGAGCTTCGCCATCGCCTCGTAGGACACCCACGCCGGGTCCAGCAACGCGACCTCGTCGCCCTCGTCGACGACCGCCTGAAACGTCTCGTAGAGCGCCTGCTTCGCGCCCGGGGTCACGATGACGTTGCCCGCCTCGTAGTCGAGGCCGTCGCCCTGCAGCTTCTCCGCGATCGCGTCCCGGAGCTCGGGCACGCCGTTGGACGGCGCGTAGCCGGTGTGGCCGGCGTCCATCGCCGCCTTCCCGGCGTCCACGATGTTCTCCGGCGTGTCGAAGTCGGGTTCGCCCACGGACAGATCGACCACGTCGACGCCGTCGGCTTCCAGTTCGCTCGCGAGAGTGCTCACCGCGAGGGTTGCGCTCGGTTCAACGCTCGTGACTCTGGTGCTGAAGTTCATAGTTCCTGGGTCAGACTGACCGCGCTTTCGACCGCCGCCGCGCCTTTCTCCACACGCTCTCGGGCTTCCGCGCCGGACATGCCGGGGCCGGACACGCCGAACGTCACGGGCGTGTCGCGTTCGAGGCTCACGTCGGTGAGCGTGTCGGCGGTCGCGCTGGCGATCACGTGATCGTGGTCCGTGTCGCCGGTAACGATCGCGCCGACGACCGCCACGGCGTCGATGTCGTCGCGGCGCGCGAGCCGGTCGGCCGCCAGCGGCGAATCGTACGCCCCCGGCACGTGTACCGTGTCCGTGATCGCCGCGTCGGCGTCGGCGGCCGCCTCCCGCGCCGCCGCCTCCATCCGTTCGGTGACGCTGCGGTTGAACTCCGCAACCACCAGCCCGAGCCGTGTCATACCAGTCCTATCTTCCGGCGTGGACTAATGCCTACCGCTCCCGCCCTCCAGCAACACGCAACACTTGTATGCGCGCCGATCCGTCCCACGGACAACATGGACTCGACGGGACGCGACCGCCGTGTCGTGGTTGCCGGCGCGGTCGCCGCCGTGGTTGCGGGTGCGCTCGCCGCGCGCCTCGCCGGGCTGGGCGCGCGGCCGTTCCACGCCGACGAGGCGCGCGTCGGGTACTGGATCCTCGACTACCACGCGACCGGCGCGTGGTCGTATCGGCCGATCGTTCACGGGCCGTTCCTGTTCCACGTCAACGACGCGCTGTTCGGTCTGTTCGGGGCGTCAGACGCGGTCGCGCGCGCCCCGGTGGCGGTCGTCGGCGGGCTCCTGCCCGGCGTCGCGTGGCTGTTCCGGGGGCGACTCGACGACACCGAGGTCATCGCGCTCGCCGGCCTGCTCGCGTTCACCCCCACGCTGGTGTACTACTCGCGGTTCATGCGCAGCGACGTGCTCGTGGCGGCGTTCAGCCTCGCCGCGGTCGGGTTCGCGGTCCGCGCCCACGACACCGGACGCCGCTGGCTGCTCCCGGTCGCCGCGGGGTGGCTCGCGCTCGCGCTCACGGCCAAGGAGAACGCCCTCGTCTACGCCGCCATGTTCGCGGGGGCGGGCGCGCTCGTCGCGGATCGCCGGCTGCTCACCGCCAACCCCCGGGGGCTGTCCTGGACGCAGTCACTGCAGGCCGGTACCACCCGGGCCGCCCGCGGACTCTGGGCGTGGCGGCGCACGCTCGCGGCGTCCGCGGTGGTTGCGGGTGCCGTGTTCGTCGCGTTCTACACTCCTCGGCCGGTCGCGGGCGGACTCGGCGCTGCTCCCACCCGGCTTCCATCCGCCGTCGCCGCCGGGTCCGCCGACGCCGCCCACGCCCTCTGGCAGACGTGGGTCGTCGACGGGGTCGACCGCGACCACAGCTACATCGCGTACCTGGTGGCCGCCCTGCGCACGCTGGCCACGACCGCCGTCGTGGTCGCGGGCGGTGGCGTGCTCGGGTTCCTCGCGGAGCGGTACGCCGCCGACACTCCCCGGCCGCTCGTGCTGTTCGCGGGCTACTGGGGGCTCGCCTCGGTCGTCGTGTACCCCGCGATCACGACCGTGGCGGGCGCGTGGTCGGTGACCCACGCGGTGGTGCCGCTCGCGATCCCGGCGGCCGTCGGCATCGCCGCCGTCGTCCGCACGGGACACAGCGCGGTTGCGTCCCGGGACACGGTGAGCGCCGCGCTCGCGGGCCTGGTGTTGCTGGCCGCCGTCGCACAGGTCGGCGTGGTGGCGGCCGAAACCAGCCACGTGACACCACAGGCCGGCGACAACCCGCTGGTGCAGCCCGGCCAACCGACCAGCGACATGCACCCGGGCCTGGAATCGGCGGCGTCGGTGCTGGGGCCGTCGACCCGCGGTGACCCGGCGGCCGAGCGCGGTGCCGGTGTCGTGTACGTCGGCGACCGGTTCGCCGTCTCGTCGCCGTTCGACCGCGGAGACCCCGCACGCGTTGCGGGCACGTCGTGGTTCGACCGCCTCCCGCTGCCGTGGTATCTCGAGCGCGCCAACGCCACCGTCACGTCGACGCCCCGCCCCGACGCGGTCGTGTCGTGTGACACGGCCGCCGGCACCGCCTCGCTCTGTGACGCGCCCGTGGTGATCGCGCCCGCCACCCACTACGACGAACTCGCACCCACGCTCGGTGACCGCGGCTACGACAGCGTCACCTACGAACTCGACGCCGATGGGCCGATCATCGTGGTGTTCGTGGACACGACAGCGCCCGGATACGAACCGCCAACGCCTAGAAAGTAACCACATTCGTGTATACTTCTCGGTCCAACTGGGCAATTCTTATGCAGGTGTAGGTGGGAGGTGTCGGTGATGACACGCGTGCCCGGTTCCACGATCGGCGTCGTGGGTGGCGGCCAACTCGGCCGGATGCTGGCCGACGCCGCCAGCCCGCTCGGCGTCGACGTGATCGTCCTCGACCCGACGCCGGACTGCCCCGCCTCACAGCCCGCAGCCGACCACATCCGCGCCGACTTCGACGACCCCGATGGCGTCCGGGAACTCGCCGCGCGCGCGGACGTACTCACCTACGAGATCGAACTCGCGGACCCCGACGTGCTCGCCGACGCCGCCGAGGCACACGAGGTGGCGGTCCACCCCTCGCCCGAGACCCTGCGCACGATCCAGGACAAACTCGTGCAGAACCGCGCGCTCGCCGACGCCGGCATCCCCGTGCCGGCGTTCCGCGCGGTCGGCGACGCGGCCGACCTGCGCGCGGCCTTCGAGGAGCTCGGCGCGCCGCTGATGTTGAAACGCCGCACCGGCGGGTACGACGGCAGCGGGAACGCCCCCGTGGACTCCGTCGCCGACGCCCGCGCGGAGTTCGGCGGCGACCTCGGCGGGTTCGTCGCCGAGGAACTCGTCGACTTCGAGCGCGAACTCTCGGTCATCGCCGCCCGCGGCGACGCCGAGACGGCCACGTTCCCGGTCGCCGAAAACCTCCACGAGGCGGAGATCCTCCGGGAATCGGTCGTCCCGGCGCGCACCAGCCCAGCCGTCCGCGAGGACGCCACCGGTGTCGCCGCGGACGTGCTCGACGCCCTCGACGGCCGCGGCGTCTTCGGCGTCGAACTCTTCGCCGTCGACGGGCGCGTGCTCGTCAACGAGATCGCACCCCGCCCCCACAACTCCGGCCACTACACCATCGAGGGGTGTCGGACCTCCCAGTTCGAACAGTGCATCCGCGCCGTCCTCGGGCTCCCGCTGGGGGACACGACGCTCCGCGAACCGACCGTCATGGCGAACCTCATCGGCGACCCGGATGTCGATCCACATCCGGCGACGATCGCCGGCGTCCCGACCGCGTTCCGTGACGCCGGCGTGGCGCTGCACTGGTACGGGAAACGACAGCTCCGCCCGCACCGGAAGATGGCCCACGTCACCGTCAGCGGCGGCGACGACCGCCTGGCGAGAGCGCGCGCCGCCCGCGATGCCGTCTCGTTCACCGACACCCACCACTCATGACAACCGTCTCAGATCTCATCGACCTGTTCGAGACCGAAGCAGCAGCCGACCATCCGCCCGACGAAACGCCCGACGTCGGCGTCATCATGGGCAGCGACAGCGACCTGGACGTGATGGCGGGCGCACACGACGCGCTCACCGACCTCGGGTTCACCGAGCTCACCGACTACGACGACCCGCCGACCGGATACACGTTCGAATCCTGGGTCGTCTCCGCCCACCGGACGCCGACACTCATGGACGCGTACGCGCGCACGGCCGCCGCCCGGGGACTGGACGTCATCATCGCCGGCGCGGGCGGGAAATCAGCCGACCTCCCGAACATGACCGCGTCGCTCGCCTACCCCATTCCGGTCGTTGGGGTGCCCGTCCAGGAGAAATCCGTCCCATCAGTGATCGGCATGCCGACCGGCGCGCCGATCACGGCCGTCGACGCCGGGAAATCCTACAACGCCGGCCTCGCTGCCGCCCAGTTCCTCGCCACCGACGACCCCACGCTCGCCGACCGACTGCGCGACCTCCAGGCCGCCCGCCAGGAGGGGGTCGCCGATGTCTCGGCGCGCCTCCACAGCCAGGGAACCGACAGCCTTCGCAGCCCCCAGAACTAACCGCGCCACCCCGACTGCGGCTAGGGGCCTGAAACTCCGGATAACGCGTTCCTCTGCCCGTAAGGCCATAAATCAACGTTTATGAGTGTGCGGTTCAAACTCCCAGCCGTCACGGAGATAATCCTATGAATCCATGGATCGCCATCGGTATGCTGGCGCTCGTATCCGTTCTCATCCCCGCAGGGATGCTGAGCGTCTCGTCACTGATCCGGCCCAGCGTATCCGAGCAGGGAAAACGAGCCACGTACGAGAGCGCGGAGGTGCCGACCGGGAACGCGCGACTCCAGTTCAACACGCAGTACTACATGGTCGCGTTGCTGTTCCTCGTCTTCGACATCGAAACCGTGCTCATCTTCCCGTGGACCGTCATCTACCGCGACGCGCTCGCGATGGACGGGATCGGCCTAACGAACGTGCTTGCGCCGATGCTCGTCTTCATCGGTATTCTCGTCGTCGGCCTCGCATGGGCCTGGCGCAAGGGCGTCGTGCAGTGGATGCGGACCCCGGCACACGAACAAAGGACCACACATGAGTAGTGACCAACCAAGAGACAGTATCACCGACACGAGTGACCCGTTGACATCGACTCGTGACGCCCGCATGGGGGATGGCGTCGACGATCGATTCAACTCCCGGCTCCGCGAGGCGTTCGGCTCCACGCCGTTCATCCTCACGAAGTTCGACAAGTTCATGAACTGGGTCCGGGGATCGAGCATGTTCATGCTGCAGTTCGGGATCGCCTGTTGCAGCATCGAAATGATGCACACGTACTCGGTCAAACACGACCTCGACCGCTTCCACGCGGGGGTCCCCCGGGCATCCCCGCGGCAGGCTGACGTGATGATCGTGCCCGGCACTATCGTCTCGAAGTTCGCGCCGCGCATGAAGCGCGTCTACGACCAGATGCCCGAGCCGAAGTTCGTCGTGAACATGGGCAACTGTTCGACGTCCGGCGGCCCGTTCCAGGAGGGGTACAACGTCGTCAAGGGCGCCGAGGAAGTCATCCCCGTGGACATCCACATCCCCGGGTGCCCGCCGCGCCCGGAAGCGCTCGTCTACGGCGTCGCGAAACTCCAGGAACGCATCGCCAACGGCGAATCGTCGCCGGTCACGGTCAAGCCATACGAACTCGAAGAGTTCGGCGACCTCGAACGCGACGAGATCGTCGACAAGCTCGCCGCCGACATCGACGAGGAGTCGCTCGTCATGCGGTACAACTGGGCTGATTCACCATGAGCACACAGCAAGAAGACGACACGCCGGACGTCGACGACGCCGCTCCGGCGACGCCGGCATCCGGCAGTCCCGCAGCGCTCGAGGCGCTCATCGAGGACCACGTCCTCGAACGCGAGGACCACCTCAACGCGCCCGGGTTCGTCATCCGCGCCGACGCCGTCCAGGACGTGCTGTCGACGCTCAAAACGGAGGCCGGGTTCGACCACCTGTCCTGTGTCACCGCCGAAGAGCACGAGGACCGCTTCGAGAGCATCTATCACCTCCGGAAGTACGACGACCCCACACAGGAGGTCTCGATCATCGTGCCCACTAGCCGGGACAACCCCGTCAGCGAGACGGCGGAGCCCGTCTTCCGCACCGCCGACTGGCACGAACGCGAGGCCTACGACCTCGTGGGCGTCGAGTACGACGACCACCCGAACCTCGAACGCATCCTGCTGCCGGACACCTGGCAGGGCCACCCCCTGGGGTTGGACTACAACCAGAACAAACCCCAGATCGTCACCTTCGACGAGCACAAGAACCCACTGGAGGGCCACGAGCAGGCCGCCGATGACTCGGACACGATGTTCCTCAACATCGGCCCACACCACCCCGCAACACACGGTGTGCTCCACGTCGAAACCGTCCTCGACGGCGAGCAGGTCGCGGACGTCAACCCCGACATCGGCTACCTCCACCGCTGCGAGGAGCAGATGGCACAGAAGGGGACGTACCGCCACCAGATCATGCCGTATCCGGACCGCTGGGACTACGGCCCGGGCGGCATCCTGAACGAGTGGGCGTACGCCCGCACCGCCGAAGACCTCGCGGACATCGACGTCCCCGAGTACGCACAGATCCTGCGCACCATGGGCGGCGAGCTGTGCCGCATCGCGTGCCACATGCTCGCGCTGGGGACGTTCTGTCTGGACATCTACGGCGACTTCACCGCCATCTTCATGTACGCGATGCGGGACCGCGAAGTCGTCCAGAACATCCTCGAAGACCTCACGGGCCAGCGGATGATGCTCAACTACCTCCGCCTCGGCGGCGTGGTCTGGGACATCCCCGAGCCCCGCGCGGAGTTCTTCGAGAGCGTCCGGGACTTCCTCGACGAACTGCCCGAGCGCCTCGACGAGTACAGCGACCTCATCACCAGCAACGAGATCTTCCAGGCGCGAACAGTCAACACCGGCGTTCTCGACTACGAGACCGCCAAAGACTACGGCGTGACCGGCCCGGTGGCTCGCGGCTCCGGCGTCGACTACGACGTTCGCCGCGACGACCCCTACGGCTACTACCCCGAACTCGACTGGGACGTCGTCACCGAGGACGGCGGCGACAACTACTCGCGGCTGCTCGTGCGCATGGAGGAAGTCGAGCAGTCGGCCCGCATCATCGAGCAGTGCGTCGACCTGCTGGAGGGCTGGCCCGAGGACGAACGCGACATCCAAGCCAACGTCCCGCGCACGCTCAAGCCCGAGGCGGGCACCGAGACCTACCGGACCGTCGAGGGCGCCAAAGGCGAGCTCGGCGTCTACATCCGCGCCGACGGCACCGAGAAGCCCGGCCGGTTCAAGATCCGCAGCCCGTGTTTCTCGAACCTCTCCGCGCTCAAGGAGATGTCCACCGGGGAGTACATCCCCGACCTCGTTGCGACCCTCGGCAGCCTCGACGTGATCCTTGGGGAGGTGGACAGATAGATGGCCACGCAGACACCCCTGCCGGACATCATCTCGGACCTCCTCGGTGTCGGCGGGTTCCTCGGGGACGCGGTTTCGATGCTGGTCGCCGCCGCGCTCGTCGGCACCATCATGCTCACGATGACCGCGTTCGCCGGCCCGTGGGCCAAGCGGAAGATCACCGCGGCGTTCACCGACCGCATCTCGGTCAACCGCGTCGGCCCGTGGGGGCTCGGAACGATCGTCGTCGACTCCGTGCGCCTGCTCTCGAAGGAGCTGGTGATCCCGGAGGGCGTCGACCGGCCCGCCTACGACCTCGCACCGATCGTGCTCGCGGGGTCGGCGCTGTTCGCGTTCGCCGTCATCCCGATGGGCAACGGCATCCAGCTTGCCGACCCCGAAGTCGGACTCGTGTTCGTGTTCGCCATCGCGTCGATCGCGAGCCTGGGGCTGATCATGGGCGGTTACGCGTCGAACAACAAGTACAGCCTGCTCGGCGGCCTGCGCGCCGTCGCGCAAAACATCGCGTACGAGATCCCGCTCGTGCTCACTGCGGCGTCAGTCGTGTTGTTCACGGGGACCCTGCAGCTCAGCGAGATCGTCGCCATCCAACAGAACACCACGCTTGCGACCATCGCCGGCGTCCGCATCCCGGCGTGGTTCGCGTTCGTGAACCCGTTCGCGTTCGTGCTGTTCGTCGTGGCGAACCTCGCTGAAGTCGGCCGCAACCCCTTCGACACGCCGGAAGCACCGACCGAGATCGTTGCCGGCTACCAGACGGAGTACTCGTCGGCGTACTTCGTGCTGTTCTACCTCGGCGAGTTCATCCACATCTTCCTGGGCGGTGCGATCATCGCAACGCTGTTCCTCGGCGGCCCTGGCGGGCCGTTCCTGCCCGGGTTCGTCTGGTTCACGATCAAGATCTGGGCCGTGTACTTCTTCACGCAGTGGTGCCGGTCCGCGATCCCACGCGTGCGGATCGACCAGCTCATCGGCATCGGCTGGAAGGGACTGCTCGTGTTGTCGTTCGCGAACCTCGTGCTCACCGCGACTGCACTCGGGGTGACTGGACTATGATAGGCCTCCTCAAATCGATGGCGACGACGATGAAACACGCGCTCAGCGGTGATACGTTCACCGTCGAGTATCCCGAGGAAGCGCCCGAAGTGTCGGCGCGCTTCCGCGGCGTCCACAAGTTCAGCCAGGAACGCTGCATTTGGTGTCGGCAATGCGAGAACGTCTGTCCGAACGACACCATCCAGATCGTGACGGACAACCAGCGCAACGGCGAACAGTACAACCTCCACGTCGGCCAGTGCATCTACTGCCGGCTGTGTGAGGAAGTCTGTCCCGTGGACGCCATCCTGCTCACGGAGAACTTCGAGTTCACTGGGGACACGAAACACGATCTCGTGTTCAACAAAGAGCAGCTGAAAAACGTACCGTGGTACAACGATATCGACCCGGTTGCCTCGCGCGAACCCGACCGCGGCGCCTGGATCGGTGACGGCGAGGGCGAAGTCGACTACCAGTAGACGAGCGTCTCGAAACCTACATAGGGCGCTCTCTCAATCCATCAGGTGACCAAATCAATGCCATACGAGACACTCGCGTTCGCGTTGTTCGCTGCCCTCACGGTAGCGAGCAGCCTCGGTGTCGTTCTCGTGCGGGACGTGTGGCACTCCGCGCTGTTGTTGGGCATCGCGTTGCTCAGCATCGGCGTCCACTACGTGATGCTGCAGGCGCCGTTCCTCATGGCGATGCAGATCCTCGTGTACGTCGGTGGAGTGCTCATCCTCATCACGTTCGCCGTGATGCTCACGAAGAAACAACCGGGGGTGACGTCCTCGTGACGTCGCGCCCGGAGTTCGCGGGCGACCTGAACTTCGGTTCCGGGTTGGCCGCAGTCGCGCTGTTCGCTGTCATGGCCGTCGTGTTCGTCGGTGCGGGCTTCGAGTCGGCGACCGCCGGGTTCCCGGCGGACGTTTCCGTCACGGCGAGCCTCGGCTACGTACTCATGGACCTCAACGGCACGGCGCTGGCGGAGGCGACGCCGGGGTTCCTCGCTGCGTTCGAGATCATCGACGTCGTGTTGGTCGCGGCGCTGGCGGGCGCCGTCTTCCTCGCAAACCGCAGCAGCCAGGGAGGTGACCAGTGATGGTGCCCATGGAGTACTACCTCCTGTTGTCCGCTGCCGTCTTCTGTATCGGCGTCTTCGGCGTGCTGACGCGCCGCAGTGCGTTGCTGTTCCTGATGTCCGTCGAGTTGATGCTGAACGCGGCGGGCATCAACCTCGTGGCGTTCTCGTGGTTCCACGGGAACCTCTCGGGGCAGGCGTTCACGCTGTTCGTGATGGCGCTTGCCGCCGCCGAGGTCGCGGTCGGTCTCGGCATCATCCTGACGCTGTATCGTAACTTCGATGACATCGATGTGACAAACGCGACGACGATGAGGTGGTAAGATGGCAGGTGCATTAGAGTTCATTCCGGCGATTCCGTTGTTGCCGTTCGCGTCGTTCCTCGTTGCCTTGCTTGCGGGCTATTTTGCACCCAAGCTGCTCCCGAAGGGCGGCGCGATTCCGGGTATCGTAGCGACCGCTGGCTCATTGGTGGTCTCGGTGTGGGCGTTCGTCACCGTGAGCCAGGGCGAATACATTGCCGAGTCGATCTACACGTGGGTGGCGGCCCCGAACGCGTTCAGCCTCCACTTCGGCGTGCTCGTTGACCCGCTGGCCGCGATGATGCTCGTCATCGTCTCGCTGGTGGCGTTCCTCGTGCACGTGTTCAGCCTCGGGTATATGAACGACGAGGGCGAGGGCGGACTCCACCGGTATTACGCCGGGCTTGGCCTGTTCACGTTCTCGATGCTCGCGTTCGTCGTCGCGGACAACCTCCTGATGGCGTTCATGTTCTTCGAGCTGGTGGGGCTGTGTTCGTACCTCCTCATCGGCTTCCACTTCCGCCAGCAGGGGCCGCCGAGCGCGGCCAAAAAGGCGTTCCTCGTCACGCGCTTCGGTGACTACTTCTTCCTCATCGGCGTGGTGGCGGTGTTCGCGACGTTCGGCACGGCGCGGTTCGTCGCGACCGGTGAGGGCGCACACGCGTTCCCCCACATGGCCGAGCAGGCGCTCGCCGCGGTGGGCGGCGAGGGCACGATGCCCGCACACGTCGCACACTTCCTCGACGTGGTCGGGATGAGCGCCCAACAGTGGTTCAGCGTCGTTGGGCTGCTGGTTCTGGGCGGCGTCATCGGGAAGTCCGCGCAGTTCCCGCTGCACACCTGGCTGCCCGACGCGATGGAGGGTCCAACGCCGGTTTCGGCGCTCATCCACGCCGCCACGATGGTGGCGGCCGGCGTCTACCTGGTCGCGCGCATGTACGGCTTCTACGCGCTGCTGCCGACCGTGTTGGCGATCATCGCGCTTGTCGGCGGGTTCACCGCGCTGTTCGCCGCGACCATGGGTGTGGTCAAAGACGAACTCAAGCAGGTGTTGGCGTACTCCACCATCAGCCAGTACGGCTACATGATGCTTGGCCTGGGGACCGGCGGGTATATCGCCGCCAGCTTCCACCTGCTCACGCACGCGTTCTTCAAGGCGCTGTTGTTCCTTGGGGCGGGATCGGTGATCATCGCCATGCACCACAACGAGAACATGTGGGACATGGGCGGTCTCCGCAAGAAGATGCCGGTCACCTACTACACGTTCCTCTCCGGGAGCCTCGCGCTGGCGGGGATCGTGCCGTTCGCGGGTTTCTGGTCGAAAGACGAGATCCTCTACGAGGCACTCATCTACGGTGCCGGCGACAGTCCGATCCTGCTTGCGGCGTACGCGATGGGGCTGCTCGCGGTGTTTTTCACCGGGTTCTACACCTTCCGCATGGTGGTGCTCACCTTCCACGGTGAGCCCCGCTCCGACACCGCAGAGGACCCACACGGCGTGCGGTGGAACGTCAAATTCCCGCTCGTCGTGTTGGGGGTGCTTGCGGCCACGGTGGGGCTGGTGAACATGACGCCGGTCGCGGAAGCGACGGGCCTCCACATCGAGTTCCTCCACACGTGGCTTGCCGGCCCCGAGGGCACCGCGTTCTCGGCGCTGGGCTACGAACACTACCATCACCTCCTGGAGTCGTTCGCCGGCTACCACGCCGCGGACATCGCGCCGTTCGTTCCCGCGGCGGTCTCGCTGGCGCTCGCGCTCGGCGGTGCCGGCCTCGCGTGGCTGCTGTACAGCGGCCCAGCACCCACCAAGCACACCGAGAAACTCGGCGCAGCGAGAACACTGCTGTACAACAACTACTACCAGGACGAATACCAGGTCTGGCTCGCGAAGGGCGTGACGCTGCCCCTGGCTCGCGGCGCGGACACGTTCGACCAGGGCGTCATCGACGGCATCGTCAACGCCGTCAGCAGCATCAGCCTGTTCTCCGGCGGCCGCATCCGCCGCATCCAGGACGGCATCGTCAGCCACTACGCGACGATGCTCACGCTCGGCTTGGTCGCGTTGCTTGTCGTCTTCGGCGTCACAGGGGGGTGGTTTTAGATGATGATAGAAGCGTTACTCGGCGTTACGCTGCTGTCGGCGCTCGTCGTGATGCTTGCCCCGGACCGCATCGCGGGGAAGCTCGCCGCCGGCCTCAGCCTGCTTCCCGTCGTGGGGAGCGTGTGGATGTTCGCACAGTTCGACGGGAGCGGGAACGCCCTGCTTGAGGGCGGCTCGCTCGCGTTCGAGACGATGACACACTGGATCACGATCGGGCCGTACACGCTGAACTGGCACGTCGGCATCGACGGCATCAGCATGCCGCTGGTCGTGTTGTCGACGATCCTCACCACGCTCGCCATCACGAGCGCGTGGACGCCCATCGACGAGCGCCAAAGCCAGTTCTACGCGTTGATGTTGCTCATGGAGGCCAGCCTCCTGGGCGTGTTCACGGCGCTTGACTTCTTCGTGTGGTTCGTGTTCTGGGAGTTCGTGCTGGTGCCGATGTACTTCCTCATCGGCATCTGGGGCGGCCCCCGGCGGAAATACGCCGCCATCAAGTTCTTCGTGTACACGAACGTCGCGAGCCTGCTGATGTTCATCGGGTTCATGGCGCTCGTGTTCGGGCTCGACGTCACCACCATGGACATGCCCGCGATCGCGCAGGCGATCCACGCCGGGCAGTTCGGGACGACGTACGGCCTGGGCGCGGAGACGCTGAAGACGGTGGCGTTCTTCGCGATGTTCATCGGGTTCGCGGTGAAGGTGCCGACGGTCCCGCTGCATACGTGGCTGCCCGACGCCCACGTGCAGGCCCCGACGCCGGCGTCGGTGATGCTTGCGGGCGTCCTCCTGAAGATGGGGACGTACGCGTTGCTGCGGTTCAACTTCACGATGATGCCGGGGATCGCACAGCAGTACGCGGTCCCGATCGCCGCGCTGGCGGTGCTCTCAGTGATCTACGGGGCGATGCTCGCGCTCGCACAGCGCGACCTCAAACGCATCGTCGCGTACTCGTCGGTGTCCTCGATGGGGTACGTCATCCTCGGGTTGGTGGCGTACAACTACTACGGGGTCGGCGGCGCGACCTTCCAGATGGTCGCTCACGGCCTCATCTCCGGCCTGATGTTCATGTGTGTGGGTGTCATCTACAACACCGCGCACACGCGCATGGTCGGTGACCTCTCCGGCATCGCGGACAAGATGCCGGTGACCGCAGCGGTGTTCATCGCCGCCGCGTTCGGGTACATGGGCCTGCCGCTGATGGCCGGGTTCGCCGGCGAGCTGTTCATCTTCCTCGGCGGGTTCGGCGCCGACTTCGCGCACGCCCAGCTGTTCACGGCGCTGGCGATGTTCGGCATCGTGATCGTCGCCGGCTACCTGCTGTTCGCGATGCAGCGGGTGTTGTTCGGGCCGTTCGCCGCCGAAACTGACTACGACATCGTGCCGGCGGCGCTCCACGACACCGTGCCGATCGTCGCGTTGCTCCTGTTGGTCATCGTGGCCGGAACCGTCCCGAACGTGTTCTACGGCATGATCCAGGACGCCGTGACGCCGGTGGTGGACGCCGCGGCGTCTGCGAGTGCTGTCGTGGTGTCAACCGGGGGTGTGTTCCTGTGACGGAGCTTCCGCCGTTGACACCGCAGTTCGTGCTGGTCGCAGCGGCACTGCTCGTGTTCGGTGTCGACACGCTGTTGCCGGACCGCGACAACAACACGCTGCTCGCCGGGATCGCGACCGCCGGCACGCTGCTCGCCGCCGGGACGGCTGCGTGGTTCCTGTCGGCGGGCACCGGCGACGCGCAGTTCGTGCAGTTCGACGGCGCGATCATCGTCGACGCGCTGTCGCTGTTCTTCGTGGTCGTCGTCGGCTCGGTCGGCACGCTGGTCGTGATGGCCAGCCACGACTACCTCGACGACGCCGACAGCGTCGCGGAGTTCTACGCGCTGACACTGCTTGCCGCCACCGGAATGACGCTGATGGCAGCCGCCAACAGCCTCGTGACGGTGTTCATCAGCCTCGAACTCGCCAGCCTCCCGTCGTACGTGCTGGTGTCGTATCTGAAACGCGACCGCGGCAGCATCGAAGCCGGGCTGAAATACTTCCTCATCGGCGCGCTGTCGTCGGGGGTCATGCTCTACGGCATCAGCCTCGTGTACGCCGCGACCGGCGTCATGGGGCTGGCCGCGATCGCGGACACGATCACCGCCGGCACCGACTTCGTTGGCGTGCTGGGGCTGGGGATCGTGATGCTGGTCGCCGGGTTCGCGTTCAAGACCGCCTCCGTGCCGTTCCACTTCTGGGCGCCGGAGGCCTACGAGGGCGCGCCCGCGCCGGTGTCGGCGTTCATCTCCTCGGCGTCGAAAGCCGCCGGGTTCGCCGTGCTGTTCCGCGTGTTCACGACCGCGTTCCCCCTGGACGTCATCGCCAGCACGGTCATCGACTGGTCGCTGCTGTTCGCGGCGCTGGCGGTGGTCACGATGACACTCGGGAACTTCGCGGCGGCCACCCAGGAGAACGTCAAGCGGATGTTGGCGTACTCCAGTGTCGGCCACGCGGGCTACGTGCTCATCGGCCTCGCCGCGCTGCAAAGCGGCGGCGGCGCACAGAACTCCCTCGTGTTGGGGGCGTCGATGATGCACCTGCTCGTCTACGGCTTCATGAACACGGGCGCGTTCCTGTTCGTCGCGCTCGCGGAGTACTGGGACGTGGGCCGGACGTTCGAGGATTACAACGGTCTCTCGAAGCGCGCGCCCGTCGCGTGTGTCGCGATGACCGTGTTCATGTTCAGTCTCGCTGGCCTGCCGGTCGGCGCTGGCTTCCTCTCGAAGTACGTCCTGTTCGCGGGCGCGGTCCAGTCCGGGTTCGCGTGGCTGGCGGGCATCGCAGCCATCAACAGCGCGCTGTCGCTGTTCTACTACTCGCGGGTCGTGAAGGCGCTGTGGATCGAGGACCCACGCGACGACCTGTCGCTTTCGGGGCAGCCGACGGGCCTCTACGTCGCCGTGCTGGCTGCGGCGGTCGGCACGATCGCGCTCCTGGTGGCGTTCGATCCCGTCGCGCAGACCGCAACGCACGCCGCTGACGTGCTGTTCGCTGGCTGATCCGGAGTTCGGCGCGGTTCCACAGCGGTACTTTTTAACAGGCTCGTGGGTAAGGCATGGCAACGAATGGTTTCTCGGCTGGTGCTTGGCTGCGGAACGGTCGGGCACGCTGTCATCGGCTCGCTGGCGGACCGACGCGGGGAGTTGTTCGTCTTCGACGGCGACGAGAGCCGCGTGGACAGCCTCCGCAACGAGTCCGTCGCCGCCGAAGTCCGGGACGTCACCGATCCGGCGGCGATCACGCTCCCGGATCGGTCGGTCGACATGGTCGTCGTTGCCGGGGAGCGCGCCGACCGGAACCGGCTGGCTGCGATCGCCGCCGACGCGGCGCATCCCGACGCCGGGCTGGTGGTGTATCTGGGGTTCGACGCGACGCCGAAAGACCGCCACCGGATCGACTCGGTCGCGGATCGCGTCGTCGATCCCGGCGCGGAGCTGCTGTCGCACGCCAACTCGTTGACCGAATCGGGCGCATCACAGCGCCTCCAGGCGCTGCGCCAGACCCTGCAAGGGATCGACGGCCGCCTCGGGGTGTTCATGCACGACAACCCCGACCCCGACGCGATCGCGGCCGCCGTCGGCCTCCAGCGCATCGCCGAGGACGCCGGCGTCGACAGCCAGGCCTGTTACTTCGGGGAGATCTCACACCAGGAAAACCGGGCGTTCGTGAACCTCCTGGAGTTCGACCTGCGGAACGTCGAAACACAGTCCGACGCCGAATTCGACGCGGTGGCGCTGGTCGACCACTCCGGCCCCGGGGTCAACGACCAGCTCGCCCCCGACACCGACGTGGACATCGTCATCGACCACCATCCACCGACGACCGATGTCGACGCCGGGTTCACCGACATTCGGCCGGACACCGGCGCGACCAGTACGATCCTCGTGGAGTACCTGCGTGGCTACGGGATCGACGTCCGGACCGCGGTGGCGACTGCACTGTTGTACGGCATCCGCGTGGACACCGACGACTTCGCGCGGGAGATCACGCCGCGTGACTTCACGGCCGCCGCGTGGCTGTTGCCCAACGCCGACACCGACGTGCTCGAACGCATCGAAGCCCCGTCACTGAGCGCGGACACCTTCGACACCATCGCCGCCGGGATCCGCAACCGGCAGCTCAATGGGTCCGTGTTGGCGTCCTGCGTGGGGCAGATCACCGCCAGGGATACGCTCGCACAGACCGCCGACCGCCTGCTGGCGATGCGGGGCGTGGCGGTCACGTTCGTCTACGGCTACTTCGACGGCACGATCTACGTCTCCGCGCGGTCGCGCCGAAAGGACCTGGATCTCGGTGCGGTGCTCCGGTCGGCCTTCGACGACCTCGGGTCGGCCGGCGGCCACGCCGACATGGCGGGTGCACAGCTCCCCCTGGGGCTGTTCGACGCCGTCGGTGAGGACGCAGCCACGACGCTCACCGAGATGATCGAGGAGGTGGTCGCGTCGCGGTTCTTCGAGGAGGTCCACGGTGGCACGTCCGGCATCCAACAGGGTGAGTGAGCTATTTCTGCGGCGGCGGCGTAGTCCCTGTATGGACGAGGCTTTAGCGCACGCCAACGGCGAGACGCCGGCCGTCGGGGACTACATGACCAGGGACGTCGCGACCGTGTCCGCAGACGACACGGTCTCGGACGTTGCGGCCCGGATCTCCGAGAGCGATCACAACGGGTTCCCGGTGACCGACGGCCGACACGTCGAAGGGTTCGTCTCCGCGCGCGACCTCCTGTTGGCCGATCCCGACGAACTGCTGTTCAAGGTGATGACCGAGGACCTGGTGGTCGCGCACCCGGAGATGGACGTGACCGACGCCGCGCGGGTCATCCTGCGCTCTGGCATCCAGAAACTCCCGGTGGTCGACGACGCGGGCAACCTCGTGGGTATCATCACGAACGCCGACGTGATCCGCTCCCAGATCGAGCGCGCGACCCCCGAGAAAGTCGGCAAGCTCATGCGAACGCTGGAGACGATACACGGCGTTTCGATCACCGAGGAGCGCCGCACGGTCACGATCAGTGACGTCGTTCCGACCCAGGGGAAGGTGTACGCCGACGAACTCGAAGGCCGCCGCTACGAGCTCGAAAACGGGCTGGCGGAGCCACTCGTGGTGATCGACAACGGCAGCACCGGCGACGACGGCAGCCTGCTGTTGGCCGACGGCCACCACCGCGTGATGGCCGCCGAACGCGCCGGCGTCGCGGAGATGGACGCGTACGTCATCGTGTTGGAGCGCGCGGTCGATCTCGGGATGGCGCGGACCGCCCGGACCGAGGGCCTGGACTCCATCGCGGACATCGATGTCGTCGATTACGCGCGCCATCCGCTGGTCGAAACGATCGAACGCCTCCAGTAGGGTCCACGGACTGTTATTACCGCGATCGACCGCTCGACACGCTGGGCGTCAACAACGCAAAAAGCCGCGTACAGGGCAGCCAACTGCTCCAGATCGCAATGGCAGACGGCGTCGCGCTCTGGGCGCTCCCCCTCGGGGAGTTGACCGTGCTCGTGGTGACCGCCCTCGGCTACCTCGCCGCCGGGTACGTGGCGTTCTACTACTGCCAGCGGTGGGCGCGCCGAGACGGCGTCATGGGCCACTACTGACCGGCTGCCCGCCAGTCACGTGCCCACAGCCCTGCTCGGTGCTGCCGCATGGCCACGCCCGACCACCACCATTCGAACCCGATCCCCACCGGTTCCTTAATGAATCTTCCTGAATGAGTGTGTCACACATGTACGATGACGACGACCTCGCGGACATCCGGGAGGCACGCGACGACTGGACCGAAACCACGCTCGGGCCGGTGCGGGACGCGTACGGCGAGCGCAAAGCCCGGTTTGCGACCGTCTCGAACATGGAAGTCGATCGGCTCTACACGCCCGCCGACGTCGCCGACACCGACTACAACGAGGACCTCGGGTTCCCGGGCGAGTTCCCGTACACGCGCGGCGTCTACCCCACGGGATACCGGGGTCGGACGTGGACGATGCGCCAGTTCGCCGGCTTCGGCACCGCCGAGGAGACAAACGAGCGCTTCCACTACCTCATCGACAACGGCCAAACCGGGCTGTCGACGGCTTTCGACATGCCGTCGCTCATGGGCCTGGACTCCGATCACCGAATGAGCCTCGGGGAAGTCGGCAAGGAGGGCGTCGCCGTCGACACCCTCCGAGACATGGAGATCCTCTTCGACGGCATCGACCTCGCGGCGGTTTCGACGAGTTTCACCATCAACCCCAGCGCGCCGGTCATCTACGCGATGTACCTGGCGTTGGCCGACCAGCAAGGCGTCCCCCGTGAGGACATCCGTGGCACCCTCCAAAACGACATGCTCAAGGAGTTCATCGCACAGAAAGAGTGGGTTGTGCCGCCCACGCCGTCACTGGACCTGGTGACCGATGTCGTCGAGTACTGCGTCGCCGAAACGCCGAACTTCCACCCGATCTCGGTGTCGGGCTACCACATCCGCGAGGCCGGCTCGACCGCGGTCCAGGAGCTGGCGTTCACGCTCGCCGACGGGTTCGCGTACGTCGAGGACGCCATCGACCGTGGGTTGGATGTCGACGCGTTCGCGCCACAGCTCTCGTTTTTCTTCAACTCCCACAACGCCATCTTCGAGGAGGTCGCGAAGTTCCGGGCGGCCCGCCGGATCTACGCGACCCTCATGGACGACTGGTACGGGGCCGAGGCCGACGCCGCAACGCAACTGAAGTTCCACACCCAGACCGCCGGGCAGAGCCTCACCGCCCAACAGCCCAAGAACAACATCGCCCGCGTCACGCTCCAGGCGCTGGCCGCGGTGCTCGGCGGGAGCCAGAGCATTCACACGAACTCCTTCGACGAAGCACTCGCGTTACCCAGCGAGGAGGCGGTGCGGGTCGCGTTGCGGACCCAACAGATCATCGCCGAGGAGTCGGGCGCGGCGGACATCGTTGACCCACTGGGTGGCAGCTTCGCCGTGGAGTCGCTCACGAACGAGATCGAGGCCGAGGCGATGGCGTACCTCACCGAGATCAAGGAGCTGGGCGACGGCAGCGTCCGCGACGGCGTGCTGGCCGGCATCGCGGACGGCTACTTCCACCGCGAGATCCAGGAGTCCGCCTACGAGTACCAGTCCCGCGTCGACGACGGCGAGGAAACCGTCGTGGGCGTCAACGAACACGAGATGGACGCCGACACCAGCCCGGACACGCTTCACGTCGACGCGGAGGCCACTCGGGACCGGCAGCTCGGCCGCCTCAGCGACGTCAAGGCCGAGCGCGACGACGACGCCGTCGAGGCCACGCTGGCCGAGCTTCGGGCCGGAATCCGCGCGGACGAGAACACCATCCCGTACATCGTGGCCGCGGTCAAGGCGTACGCCACCATGGGCGAGATCATGGCCGTGTTCAAAGACGAGTTCGGTGGCTATCAGGAAACGGCCGCCGCCGCGTGACCACTCAGAGGTAGGCCGCGTCCCACCGGGTCTCCCGGCGCTCGTTTCCACAGTTGTTGCATGCCACTCGCCCCATCGTGTTCATCGCGGTGTCGGCGTGCTCGCAGGCCGCGCAGTAAAACCCGTATTTCGTCTCCCGATCCGCGTCCCGGTACGCCGCGTAAAACGGCGCGTCAGAGCCGCGCTCGCGTTCGTCCAGCGCCACCCAGAGGTCGCCGACCGTGGTCTCACGCCGTTCGGTCATCGCGGCCGTGCTCGCGGCCGCCGGGAGCTTGACGTACAGATGCTCGGTGTGGGTGTCGTCGCGGATCGCCAGCTCCCGGGTGCCGCTTCGCGCGTAGCCGTGTGCCTGATAGAAGTCGTTGCCGGGTTCGTTGGCCGCGAGCACCCGCCCCTCGATCCGGCTCGCGCCGTGTTCCAGCAGGTGTGTTTCGGTGTCACTGAGCAGGCTGCCGCCGACCCCGTCGCCCCGGGCGTCCGGGTGGACGTGCAGCCACTGGATCGCCGCCACGTCCCCGTCGCGCTCGCTCTCCGAGAACCCGACCACCGCGTCGTCCCGTTCGGCGACCAGATACTGCACGGCGTCGGTGTCCAGGCGGTCGGCCAGGCGGTCGCTGTCGTACCACTCGGTGGCCGCGGTGTGCACGATGTCGTCGCCCAACGGATCGGCGTACGACGCCTCCAAGGACGCGTTTGCGACCGCACGAACGGCGTCGCCGTCGGCGTGGGTTGCCTCCCGAACTATCATGATCGTTCGTTCGGATGCCACGCATATATACGTGCCTGCCACCCGTCGCCGTGGTCACTCGCGGTTCGACACCAAGATGATCGCCGCCAACCCGACCCCCAACAGCGCACCCACGGCACAGACCCCGAACACGGCGAGGTTCAACGGGGTCAACTCGAAGACGATCGGGCCGAGGCTTCCGTACTCCGGGGACGGCCCGGTCGCGAGCGGGCCGGCCGCGCCACCGTTGCCGTACACGATCACGCCCAGCACGTAGCCGAAGACGCCGGCCGTCCCCATCGCGCCGGCGTACATCCACAACACGATGCGACGCCCACTGCTCTCGGTGTCACTCACGGCCGATCGTTGGTGGCGCAGTGAGTAGCCTTTTGCGGTGTCACGCCCAACGCAGCGCCATGGAAGACAAAGTCGTATTGTTGCTGTTGTTCGGCGGGATCGCAGTCCTCATGTTCATCACCGGGTTCGTGCTGGTACTCGCCTGACAGCTCCGCCGCTGGACGCACGTCGCTCGAACCCGCAGAAAACGTCGCTGACGGCGGCTACGACTCGGTGTCGCTGTCCGCGGCCGGCTGCCCGCCGTCAGTCACCGCGTCCGCCTCGGATTGCGCTTCGTCACCGCCGTCGGGGAGCACGGTCGTCTCCTCTTTCGCACGGAACCACGCCCAGTCGTTGGTGAACTGGTCGGTCTCCTCTAGGTCCCATGGGTCAGTGGAGTCGACGCGTGGCCCCTCACGCCACGAGGTCGCCATGTTGAACAGCCAGATCAGGGTCGACACCCCGATCAGGAACGCCCCCACTGTTGCGAGCCGGTGTGCGGTCGCGAACTGCGGGATGTACGTCGCGTACCGCCGTGGCATCCCGCCGTAGCCGAGCCACAACATCGCCAGGAACGTCGCGTTGGAGCCGACGAGCGCCGTCCAGAAGTGCGCGTGCGCCAGGCGCTTCTGGTACATCCGGCCCGTGACCATCGGGAACCAGTAGTACGACGCCGCGAACAGCGCGAACCCGATCGCACCGTAGACGATGAAGTGGAAGTGACCGACCACGTAGTAGGTGTCGTGCAGGATGAGGTCGATCGGAATGACCGCGAGGAACACGCCGGTCACACCGCCGATGATGAAGTTCTGCACGAACCCGATGCAGAACAGCATCGGCGCGGTCAGGCGCAGTTTCCCGTTCCACATCGTGGTGATCCAGTTGAACACCTTCACCGCCGACGGGATCGAAATCGCCAGCGACACCGCCATGAAACTCGACCGAATCCGCGGGTCGATGCCCGTCGTGAACATGTGGTGGGCCCACACCCCGAAGCTCAGCACGCCGATCGCCAGCGTCGAGTAGACGACGAACTTGAACCCGAACAGCTTCCGCCCCGAGAACTTCGGCAGGATCAGCGACACGATCCCCATCGGCGGCAACACGAGCACGTACACTTCGGGATGGCCGAAGAACCAGAAGAGGTGCTGCCAGAAGATCGGATCCCCGCCGGCGACCGTGAAGAACGTCGTTCCGAAGTTCCGGTCGAGCAGCAGCATGATGAGGGCGCTGCCGAACAGCGGGAACGCGAACAGGATCAGGCCGGACTGGGTGAGCATCGTCCACGAGAAGATGTCCAGATCCGGCCATCCGACGTCCTCACCGCGCTCAGTGAAGATTGTCGCGATGAAGTTGATCGCGCCCATCGTCGCGGACACGCCGGTGAGGTGCAGCCCCAGCATCATCATGTCCACCGCGGGACTCGACATCTGGAGCGACAGCGGCGTGTACATCGTCCACGACGTCTGTGCAGTGGCGATCCCCGGGATCAGAAACCCGGACCAGATGAGGATCGCGCCCGGCGGCAGCAGCCAGAACGCGATCGCGTTGATGCGCGGGAACGCCATGTCGTCGGCGTCGATCAACAGCGGGATGAAGTAGTTCCCGAAGGCCGCGATCATCGGCGTCCCGAACAGGAACAACATCGTGATCCCGTGACTCGTCAACAGCCCGTTGTACAGCGACGGGCTGATCAGCGTCTCACTGCTCGTCGCAAGCTCAGTCCGCATCAGGAGCACCGACACCCCGCCCCATGCGAACGCGATGGTGCCGTAGACGCCGTACAGGATCCCGATGTCCTTGTGATCGACCGTCGTGAACCAGCGGATAATGCCCCCAGGCTTCTCCTCGTGCGTGTAGCCGGTGCGCTCCCCGAGCCCACCGCCCACGTCGCTGAGGGGCGTGTACGACCGCCAGTCCTCGAGTCGCGCGAGGACAGCGACCACGCCGACGAGCAACACGCCCATCAGCACAGTGAGTGTAATCGATGACGCTGCTGTAGCCATGCCTCCTAGTCAGGATTCGACGGTAAAGAAAGCTTAGGATTGTCCACGGAAATGTCGGCGCGACCACGCCACCAAGTCAGCGGTCGACACGAGACTGTGCGGCGTCGCCGCGCGGCGGGCGGTGCCTACGTCTCCGGGCCTTCGATGGCCTTGGCGGCGAAGTACGTCAGCACCGCGAGCGCGGTGAAAATCCAGCCGATGAGCACGAACTGGATGATGCGTTTCAGCGTGAGCCCACCGTCCCACGGGTTCAACACCATGAAGACCACGAAGAAGAACCCGAGAATCGCCAGGGGAACGAGGTTCACCGTGATGTCCAGGATGGTATCCCGGTCGAAGAGTCGCGCTGACATTGGTGTGTAGTGAGTGTGGCTGACTGATATACGTTGCTAGTTCAGAGCCGCTGGGTTTCGTAGAGGAACGCCACCGCAGACGCCGCCCAGACGAGCACACTCGTGCCGAGCATCGCGATCCCGCGGGTGGTGGCGGTCGTCCCCGTGTAGATGACCGCCCCGAGCACGGCGAACAGCACGCCGACGGCGACGCCCGGCCGCCAGAGGGTGTCGGCGAACGCCGACTCGCGAGTGATCCCGACCACACAGGCGGCGAACAACAGCATGCCACTGACCGCGACCGGGGTCAACCCCTCGAACACGAGTCCGACCTCGGTGACGACGATCCCGATCACGAGCGGGATCGGCCACGGGCTGGCTCGCGTGTACTGGTCGCTGAGCCCCGGCTCAGTTCGTTCAGCCATGCACACGCCTTGGGGTGACAGCATTAGAAACCCACCGGTTCACGCCGTCGTCCTGGGACACCAGCCACACGTTCGTCTCGGACGCGCTGGCTGGCCGCCGCAGTTGGATGGGTTTTTAATACTCGCTCCGTAACCCCGTTGTATGAGCGTAGCGGACGACTCGACCGACGACCACGGCCACCACCTGCCGGCCGTGGAGGACTGGCCGAAGGGCTTTGGGGAGGCCAGCTGGTGGCCCTTCATCACTGCCATTGGCGCTGCGGGCTTCTACATCGGCGCCGCACTCTACGTGCTTGGCCGCGGTGAGAGCGCACTCGTGGGTCCGATGGTGGGGCCGGGCGTGTTCATCGCAAGCACGTTCGCCTTCCTTGCCGGGCTCTACGGCTGGGTGTACCACGCCTTCGTGGCCGCCTACTGGAGCAACGACGGCGGCGGCAGCACCGCACTCCGGTGGGGGATGATCGGGTTCCTGGGCTCCGAGATCGCGACGTTCGGTGCCGGGTTCGCGTACTACTTCTTCATCCGCGCGGGCACCCAGTGGAGCACCGCGGCCAGCGCCATTCCGGACGGGTTCCTGGGCTCCCTGGTCGTTGTGAACACCGCCATCCTCGTGGTGTCGAGTTTCACCCTCCACTTCGCACACGTCGCGCTCCGGAAGGGCAACCGGTCTCGGTTCCTGGCGCTGTTGGTGTCCACGTTCGTCCTGGGTGTCGTCTTCATCGGCGGCCAGGTCTACGAGTACTACGAGTTCATCGCCCACGAAGGGCTCACGCTGTCCGGTGGCGTCTTCGAGAGCGCGTTCTTCGGGCTCACCGGCCTGCACGGGCTGCACGTCACGATGGGCGCGGTGCTCATCGGTATCATCGCGGCGCGCGGGCTGAACGGCCAGTACTCCGCCGAGCGCCACACCTCAGTCAGCACGGTCTCGATGTACTGGCACTTCGTCGACATCGTCTGGATCTTCCTGGTCGTCGTGCTGTACGCCGGGTCGGTCGCCTAACCACGGCGAACCCGCCGGTCTTTTTCACTGGCGTTGCGAACGCCGCCGTATGACTGTTGATCCCGCGGCGCTCCAGCGCCAGGTGTCGGCACCGGTCGTCCACCGCGAGACGTGCCCGAGCACGAACGACATCGCGCGCGCCGAAGCGCGGGCAGGGGCCACCGACGGCACGTTCGTGATCGCGGACGAGCAGACGGCGGGCCGCGGGCGCACCGGCAACGCCTGGGCGAGCCCGCCCGGTGGCGTCTGGTCGAGCACCGTCGTTCGCGCCGACATCGCAGCCAGCCACGTGGGACGACTCACGCTCGCCGGCGGGCTGGCCGCCGCCGACACCGCTGCGTCGTTCGGCGTCGACGCCCGGCTGAAGTGGCCCAACGACGTGGTGGTCGCGGCCGCCGACGGCAGCGACCAGTCGAAGCTGTGTGGCGTGCTCACTGAGGCGGTCATCGACGAAGTCCCTGTCGCCGGCAAGCCCGTCGGGAGTGTGCTTCCGGAGACCGACCCTGCGAACGCCGACATGTCGTTTGCGGTGCTCGGCGTCGGCGTGAACGCGGCGCTTGATCCCGACTCGCTCGGTGATCTCGACCGCGCCGTGACGACGCTCCGAGCGGAGCGTGGCGCTGTCGATCCGACGGCCGTGGCGGCGACGCTGCACGAGCACCTCCGAACGTGGGTGTCGCGCGTCCAAACAGCGGGCGGGATGGACGACGCCGTCGCCGCGGTCCGCGAGCGCAGCGCGACGCTGGGCAAGCGGGTGCGCGTGACCCGCTTCGACGACGACCCAGTCACCGGCACTGCCGTGGCGATCGACGACCGTGGCGCGCTCGTCGTGGAGCGACCCGACGGAGCGCGCGTGCACGTAACAGAAGGAGTGTGTCAGCGACTGCGGCGCGCGTAGTCAGGCGCCGACGGAGACGTTCTCCGGGTCGTTGATGTACGCGTCGTACGTGTCGCGGTCGACGACGTGGATCTTGCTGAGCATCTTCGAGTGGCCCGCGCCACAGAACTCAGCGCAGTACAGCTGGTAGGTGCCCTCATCGAGGTCGTTCGTGACGAGGTGGTTCTGCTGGCCGGGAAGCGCGTCCATTTTCAGCCCCAGCTCCGGCGCGTGGAACGCGTGGATGACGTCGTTGGATTCGGTTTGTATGGTGACCTCCGTGTCCGCCGGTAACACCAGCGGCTGGTTGCCAACCACCGTGTCGTTGCCGGCACCCGAACTCATCGAGACGTTCGACCCCGCGTAGTCGTAGTTCCAGTACCACTGAACGCCCTCGACGGTGACGGTGGCGCTGTCCTCGTTGGCCATCGCGGCCTGGACGTCGTCCCCGGAGGACAACAAGTACGGTGTCCCCATTGCACTGTAGGCCGACACGCCGACGAACAGCAGGACGACCGCGGTCGCGACTGTCCACGTGATTTCGAGCCGGCGGTTCTCCTTGGTCGGTTTCGCCTCGTCGGCGTTCCGGAACTTCCAGACGGTGTATACGAGGATCCCCTCAACGAGCAGCGTGATCGTGATGGCGGCGGCAACCAGCTGGCTGTTGAGATTGCGGATGAGCTCCTCGGTCGCCGACTGGTACCCGGACGACGCGGCAGCCGGGTCCACGAACGCCACGAGGACCGCGATGCCAGCGACGAGAACAGGTACAAGCCGCTTCCCTCTCATACTGACTGACGGTAGGGAGTGACTCCATAAATAGGTGCTGAATGGGGGGCGCTGCGAGTCGGATAGGCTAAGTGTCCCGACCCGTAAGCTCCGGCTGAGAACCGCAGTGAGCAGAAACACCGCCACCCAGTTCGTCGCCGTGCTCGCCGCCGCCGCGATGGGCGTGTACTCGCTGCTCGTGCTCGGCGCAACCACCTCGCTGACGGGGGCCGCGAGCGCGTGCCAGACGTGGCCGTCCTGCAACGGGCAGTGGTTCGCACTGCAGTCGCTTGACCTGGTCGTCGTCTGGGGCCACCGGACCGCCGCCGCGCTCACCGGGCTCGCCGTGGTCGGCGCGGCCGTGCTCGCGTGGCGCACTGGGGCGTCCCGGCGCGTCCGCACGGCGGTCACGCTCGCGCTCGCACTCTACCCCGTCCAGGTCGTCATCGGCGCGTACACAGCCATGTCCGCGGGCGCTGCGCCGTTCACCGGCGTGCATCTAACGCTCGGCGTGGGGATCTTCGCGTCGCTCGTCGTGGCCCTCGCCTGGACGCTTGACGCGCAGACCGGCGACCTCCCGTCCGCGGAGTGGGAGGGCGAACCCCGTCACACCGACGACGGCGACCCCACCCAGCCGGGCATCGTCCGCGCGTACGTGCAGCTCATGAAGCCGCGGCTGATGTGGCTGCTGTGTCTGGTCGCCGGTGCCGGCATGGCGCTCGCCAGCAGCCAACTCGGGGCCGGCCAGCAGCTCTCGGCGGCCACCGTCGTGTTGACGCTCGGCGGTGGCGTCCTCTCGATCGGCGCCTCGGGAACGTTCAACCACGTCCTGGAGCGCGAGCAGGACGAGAAGATGGCGCGAACCGACGACCGGCCGGTGGTCACGGACCGCATCCCGCCCCGGAACGCGCTGGCGTTCGGCGTCGTGTTGGGGGTGGCCTCACTGGCCGCGTTCGCGGCCGTGAACCTCCTGACGGCCGTGCTCGGACTCACCGCCATCGCGTTCTACTCGATCGTGTACACGCTCGTGTTGAAACCCAACACCAGGCAGAGCACGGTCATCGGCGGTGCCGCGGGCGCGCTGCCCGCGCTCATCGGCTGGGTCGCCGTCACCGGCGCAGTGGGGGTCGGCGGCGTCGTGCTCGCGGGCGTCATCTTCCTGTGGACGCCGGCGCACTTCTACAACCTCGCGCTCGCGTACAAGGACGACTACGAGCGCGGCGGGTTCCCGCTGATGCCGGTCGTCGAGGGCGAGGCGAAGACCCGCCGCCACATCGTCTACTACATCGGCGCGACGCTGGCGTCCGCCGTCGTGCTCGCAGAACTCACCGGGCTCGGCCCGCTGTACGCCGCAACCACCGTGTTGCTCGGGGCCGTGTTCCTCTACTTCGCGATCCGGCTGCACCGCGAGCGCGACCGCCGCGCCGCGATGCGGTCGTTCCACGCGTCGAACGCCTACCTCGGCTGTCTGCTGGTCGCTGTCGTGCTCGACACGATGGTGGTCTGAATGCCCACACGGACCGTCTCGACCAGTGTGGTCCGCCCCAGCCGGGAGACACTGCTCACGTGGGCGGCCGTCCTGAACGGCGAGCTCGTCGCCGTCCTGCTGTATTTCGCACTGACCACGGCGACCCCGACCGACACGGTCGCGATCGTGTACCCGTTCGTCTGGATCAACGTCGCCGTGTGGGCGGTCCGCCGCGTGGGCGTGCCGTCCGTGGCGTCCCGCCGCCAGGCAGCGGTTGCGGCCGGCGTGGGCGTCGGCTACTTCCTGTTGCTCGGCGGCGTCGGCGGGCTGTACATGCTCCAGGGGGCGGGGTTGGGTGCGCGCGTAGCGTGGCTGTCCCCCGGCTGGGGGCCGGCGCTGGTGTACAGCGGCACCGCGGTGACGGTGAGCCTGATCCCGTTCAAGCTCGTCGGCTACGCGACCCTGGCGTACCTCGTCGCCGCCGCCGTCGCCGACGCCGCCCGCACGGGGGTTGCGGGTCTCGTGGGGCTGGCGTCCTGTGTGAGCTGCGCGTGGCCGGTCCTCGGAACGCTCCTCGCGGGCCTGTTCGGGAGCACGTCGGCCGCCGTGACCATCGCGGAGTCCGAGCCATACGGGGTCTCTACGGTCGTGTTCGTGTCGTCCGTGGTCGTGTTGCTGTGGCGTCCGTCCTGGTGACTTCCACACTCATTTGAGTGCCCGGGCTAGATCTCTCGGTATGGACTCGGTACTGGTTGCCGACGACGTGGCCAAGTCGTACGGCGACGTCGCCGCTCTTCGTGGCGTATCGTTGTCCGTCTCCGAGGGGGAGGTGTTCGCCCTCGTCGGCCCGAACGGTGCGGGGAAGACCACACTCGTGCGGTGTCTGACCGGCACGACGACGCCCGACGGCGGGCGCGTCGAACTGCTCGGTGAGCCACCCCAGGACGCGCAGAAACAGCGCCTGGGGCTGCTCCCGCAGTCGTTTTCGCCGCCGGACCGCTTGACCGCCGCCGAGCTCGTCGGGTATTACGCGGGGCTGTACGCCGACAGCCGCGCCCCCGACGCCGTGCTCGAATCGGTCGGCCTCGACCCCGACGACGCGACCCGGTACGGTGATCTCTCCGGCGGACAGCGCCGCCGAGCCTGCGTCGCCGCCGCGCTGGTGAACGACCCGGACGTGTTGTTCCTGGACGAACCCACGACGGGCGTCGACCCGGCGGGCCGACACGCCCTCTGGTCGGTGTTCGAGGGGCTCGCGGCCGACGGCACGACGATCGTGTTGACGACCCACGACATGGCCGAGGCGAGCGCGCTCGCGGACCGCGTCGGCCTGCTCGCCGACGGCGACATCGCCGCCACCGGAACCCCCGCGGACCTCGTGGCGGCGCACGCCGGCAGCCCGCGGCTGGTCGTCGACACCGACGCCGACCCAGAGCTTGCCGGCTTCGATTGCACGTGCACCGAGGCTGGGCTCGTGTTCGAGGGCGTCGACCCCACCGCAGTGGGCGAGATCGCCGCCGCGCTCGACGACGCGGACGTGGCCTTCGACGCGCTGTCGTGGCGCGAGCCCAGCCTGGAGGACGCCTACCTGGCGCTCGCCGGTGACGCCGAGCGCGGGGAGGTGGTGCAATGAGCGCGGCGGGCCGGGTGCGAGCGGAAGCCACAGGCGCGATGCGGACGTTCCTCCGGCGCCGCACGGCGGTGTTTTTCACCTTCTTCTTCCCGGTGGTGTTGATCGTGATCTTCGCCGGCCTGGTGCGCACACAGGGCGGCAGCAGCGCGGGGCTGTTCTCGCAGCCCACGGGGTATTACCTGCCCGCGTACCTCGCAACCGTGGTGTTGTTCACGCCGCTGTCGCGCGTCGGCAGTGAGGTGGCGCGGTACCGCGCGGACAACCGCTTCGAGAAGCTCGCCACCACACCCCTGTCGCGGGCCGAGTGGCTGGCCGCGCACGCGCTGGTGAACGTGGTGTTGATCGTGCTCGCGGCGGCGGTGTTGGTCGTCGCGTTGCTGTTGACGGGCGCGAACTTCACGGTGTCGCCGTGGCTGGCGTTCTTCGTGCCGGCGGCGTCGGTGCTGTTCTGCGGGATCGGCGCCATCCTCGGGAGCCTTGCCGACGGCCAGGACGGCGCGATCGCGGCCAGCAACGGCATCGCGTTGCCGCTGTTGTTCCTCTCGGAGACGTTCGTGCAGCCGGCGCTGTTCCCGGCGTGGTTCCGGCCGCTGTTGAACGCGTCGCCGCTCGTGTACTTCGCGCGCGGCGTGCGCGCGGCGACGTTCACCGGCGGCGACGGGGTCGTGTTCAACGCCGGCGTGGTGTTGGTGCTGGCCGTCGTCGCGTTCGGGGTGGGAGCCGCCCTGATCCCGTGGACGGAGTGAGGCGGTCACGCCCCGTCCGTGGCTCGCATGTGGGCGGCGGCGAACGCCGCGGCCGCGATGGCCACGCCGAGGACCGCGATCCCGGCGGCGACGACGGTCCCGGCCCACAACAGGAGTGCAAGCAGCGGTATCGACGCCAACACGGGGGTGCCGGAGACGACGGTGGCGAGGCCACCCAGGCAGAGGGCACCACCACCGGCAACCACGGCCGTTCGTGTCGACGTTGCGGTGACGTGTGCGAGCCGCGGCGGCGTGTCCGTCGTGGTGTCCTGTGGCGGCGGTGAATGCCCCAGCAGCGCCTGCGTGCCACGCGCGCCGTCGTCAGGGGCGTCCGTCAACGGGGACAGCGTCGTCCCCCAACAGCGCTCGCAGGGTGGCTCGGGTGTCCGCTGGACCGCGCCGCAGTCTTCACACCGCCAGCGGTCCGTGTCGTCGGCGGCCGGCTCCGTCGCGGGTTCGGTCGCCGTCTCGTCGCTGCGTGACATCGGGTGGACGTGTGGTGTTATCTGGGCACCCAGGCGTAGACGTGGTTCAGCATGACGTACGTCACGACGCCGAGGAACAGCGACAGCGACCACGCGGTGGCGGCGATGCGGCCGAACGTCGCGTGCCTGGTGCGCTTGAGCTCGGCGGGCGAATGCGTCAGCCCCAGGACGATCGCGTACAGCACGACTGGCACCGAGACGACCGACAGCAGGATGTGTACCGCCAGCATCAGGAGGTACGCGCCCTTGACGACGCCCGCGAACTGCCCGAGGAACATCCCCTGGGTGATGACGATGGATTTCTCGAAGCCACCGCCGACCTTCCAGAGGTACAACACGAGGAACACGCAGATGAGCGTGAACGCGGTGAGCATCGCCGCGCGGTGTTTGCGGACCGCGCCGCGCTTGATGAACGCGACGCCGGCCAGCAGGCTGGTGAGCGCGAGCGTGTTCACGACCGCGATGAGGTCCGCGAACAGCAACACCGTCGGATCATCGAGGGGCGGGAACAACGCAACGACGTCGGTGAATGCGCCGGCGACGAGCGCGTACCCGAGCACGGACAACACGATGGTGACCCGTCCCGGGTTGGCTTTCGCGTAGCTGGCGGCGCGGACAGATACCATACGCCGTGGTTAGTGGGGGAGTGGCAACCCGTTTTCGCTTCACGCCGCCACCGCCGCGGTGTGTGCGGAACTATCATACAAGTCCGTTAGAGTGAAGCCGGCCTGCGATGATGGTTCCGCCATGAGTGAGGACTCCACACGGAACGTCCGGTGTCTCGTGGCCAAAGTCGGACTCGACGGCCACGACCGTGGGGCGCACGTGATCACGCGTGCGTTCCGCGACGCCGGCTTCGAGGTGATTTATTCGGGGCTGCATAAGGCACCCGACGAGATCGTGCAGGCCGCCGTCCAGGAGGACGTCGACGTGCTCGGGATCTCGATCCTCTCGGGGGCGCACAACACCCTCGTGCCCAAGATCATCGAGGGGTTGGCCGAGTACGACGCCGCCGAGGACACGCTCGTCATCGTCGGCGGCATCATCCCCGACGAGGACCGCGCGGACCTCGAAGCCGCGGGCGTGGACGCCATCTTCGGCCCGGGGACGCCGATGGCGGACACGATCTCGTTCATCGAATCCAACGCCCCACACCGTGACTGAGATGCCGGCCAATCAGCCCGACCTCGTTGCGGATCTGCTCGCGGGCAAACACAGAGCGCTCGCCCGCGCCATCACCAAAATCGAGGACCGGAACGACGGCTACCGCGACATCGTCTCGGCGCTGTACCCACACACGGGACAGGCCGACGTGATCGGGATCACCGGCAGTCCCGGCTCGGGGAAATCAACGCTCGTGGACAAGCTGGCCAGCCAGTACCGCGAGCGCGGCCTGACCGTCGGCGTCATCGCCGTGGATCCGTCCTCGCCGTTCACCGGCGGAGCCGTGCTCGGCGACCGCATCCGCATGGCGTCCACCGCGACGGACATGGACGTGTTCTTCCGGTCGATGTCCGCCCGCGGCAGCCTCGGGGGGTTGTCGACGGCGACCGCGGACGCGGTGAAAGCCCTGGACGCGTTCGGCAAGGACAAGGTCATCATCGAGACCGTGGGCGCCGGCCAGAACGAGGTCGACATCGTCAAGACCGCCGACACCGTCGCGGTGCTCGTGCCGCCGTCGTCGGGCGACGACGTGCAGATGCTGAAAGCCGGCATCCTCGAAATCGGCGACGTGTTCGTCGTGAACAAGGCCGACCTCGACGGCGCGAACAAGACGGTCACCGAACTCCGGAACATGCTGGATCTCCGCGACCCCGACGACGACACCGATTGGAGCCCGGAGATCGCGGAGACGGTCGCCGAACGCGGGACCGGCGTCACCGACCTGCTCGACGTGTTCGACGCCCACACCACGTGGCTGGACGAATCCGGCCGCCGCACTGAGAAGCGCCGCACGCGGTACGCCGAGGAGCTCCGAACGCTGCTGCGGGCGGACGCAAACGAGGTGCTTGAGGCCGAGCTCGCCGACCGCGGCGGGGTCGACGAGCTGGTCGCGCGCATCGACAGCGGCGCGACCACGCCCTACGAGGTCGCCGCCGACGTGCTCGACCCGATCCGGGACGCGCTGCGCGAGGACTGACCGCGCGCCGGCGCGGCGACACAACGGCTAAACCACTGGCCGTCATCGCCCTCACGTATGACACTCCGCAGACTGCTGGCTGGCGTGGCCGGGGGCACCGCCGCCACGGCCGCAGCCAACCGGCTGGTGCGCGCCGACGAGCAGCCCCCCGACCCGCTTCCCGGCACCCGGACGACCACGCGCTGGCGCGGCTTCGACGTGTCGTACACCACGGCCGGCGACCCCGACGACCCCGATCTCGTGCTTCTACACGGCGTTCACGCGGCGGCGTCCAGTCGCGCGTTCGCCGGTGTCGTCGACACTCTCGCCGAGGACTACCACGTGCTGGCCCCCGACCTCCCCGGGTTCGGCCACACCGACCGGCCGTCGATCGCGTACACAAGCGCGCTCTACGAGGCGTTCGTCGCGTCGTTCATCGGCGACGTCGCCGGCGACGATCCGGCCGTGGTCGCGTCCTCGCTGACCGGCGCGTGGGCCGCGATGGCGGCCGCTGACACGTCCGTGTCCGCGCTCGCGTTGGTGTGTCCGATCGCCGACACCGGGCAGCGACGCCCCGCCGTGCGCCGCCTGCTCCGCACGCCGGTGGTCGGCACCGCCGTGTTCAACGCGCTCGTCAGCCGCCGCGGCCTCCGGTGGTTCACCAACCGCCACGCGTTCTACCAGTCAGCGAACGTCCCCGCCGGACTACTCGACTACCAACACCGGACCAGCCACCAGCCGAACGCACGGCTGGCACCGGCGTCGTTCGCGGGCGGGATGCTCGACCCGGCAGTCGACCTCGTGGACGCAGTCCAGTCGGTGCCGGCCCCGGTCACCCTCGTCTGGGGGCGGGAGGCACGCATCACGCCGCTTGCGGACGGCCGCGCGCTCGCGGACGCCGCCGACGTGCGGCTGACCGTCCTCGACGACGCGGGCGCGGTGCCACACGTCGAACACTCGGCGTCGTTTTGCGACGCGCTCGGCGCGGCGCTACCGCAACTCGAACACCACTAGCCGGTCGCCGGTCGTCGCCGACTCGCCGACCGTCGCCGCCACCTCGTCGCCGATCTCGACCGTTCCCGGCTCCGCCCGCACCTGGCCAGTCAGCCGCACCGCGCCGAACGACGCCACCGCAAGCACGTACGGCGCGTCGTCGGCGAACGCCGGCGTCGCCACGTGCAGCGTGGAACACGAGTCGATCGTGCCCGTCTCCGGCAGCGCCGTCTCGGTCAGCTCCCGGGCCCCGCAGTGCGGACACGCGTGCCGCGGCGGCAGGCTCCCGTGGCCGTCCGGACACGCCAGATAGTACCCCTCGCCGGCGGCCAGCGCGTCGATGGCGTCGTCGTAGCCGTCGTCCCGAACGCGGTCGCTCATGCCGCATCCGCCTCCGTGTCCGCGACCGTCTCAAGCACGTGCACGACGGCGCTGGCGACCGTGCCCCCGGCGTTGTGCGCGACCGCGGTCTGTGCGTCCGCGACGTGCTCGCTGTTGACGTGGTCGCCGCGCAGCAGCCTGGTGAGCTCCGCGACCTGGCTGGTGCCGGTCGCGCCGACCGGATGCCCCTTGGCTTTCAGGCCCCCCGAGAGGTTCACCGGCAGCCGCCCGTCTTTGGTCGTGACACCCTCGCGCGCGGCAGTGATGCCGGCTCCGGGCTCGAAAAAGCCCAGCGACTCCGTCGCCATCACTTCCGCGATGGTGAAACAGTCGTGTACTTCCGCCACGTCCACGTCGTCGGCGGACACCCCTGCGTCCGCGTAGGCTTCGGTGGCGGCGTCGGTCGCGGCCGGCGAGGTCGCCATGTTCTGGCGGTCCTGGAGCGCCATCTTGTCCCCGCCCTGGCCGGTGCCGGTCACCGCGACCGGTGCGCTGACGTCGTGCGTGTCGGCGTACGACTCGCTCACGAGCACGAGCGCGCTCGCGCCGTCGGTGACGGGGCACGCGTCGTACAGATGCAGTGGTTCCGCGACCGGCGGCGACTCCAGGGCGTCCGCGACGGTGATCGCCTGCTGGTACTGCGCGCGGTCGTTGTCCACCGCGTTGGCGTGGTTTTTGACGGCGATGTGCGCGAGGTCCTCCCGGCTGCCGCCGAACTGCTCGAAGTACGACGCCGCCATCAGGGCGTACGCGCCGGGGAACGTCATGCCCGCGCGCACCTCGTACAAGCCGTCGGCCGCGATCGCCAGCGCGTCCGTCGATTCGGCGGTTTCGAGGTTGTTCATGCGCTCGGCGCCGCCGACAACCACCACGTCAGCCTCGCCGTTGCGAACGTCCCGGACGGCGCGCCGGAGCGCGACGCCGCTCGACGCGCACGCCGACTCGTACCGGGTTGCGGGCACGTCGAGGCCCAGCGCCTCCGCGACCAGCGGCCCCTGGTGGCCCTGGTGCTCGCTCAACTCCCCCATGAAGTTGCCGTAGTGCACGGCGGCCACGTCTTCGCGGGCGACGCCGGCGTCGTCCAGCGCCGCCAGCCCGGCTTCCGCGAACAGGTCGCGGCTCGTCCGCTCGGGATGCACACCGAAGTGGGTCAACCCCACGCCAGCTACGCGCGCGTCTGTCATGCACGACCGTACTCCGAGCGGGTTCAAAAACAGTCCGAAACCTACATCCCCATGTCCGCCGCGCCCGCCGGCACTGGGAGGTCGTGTTTCCCGACGCCGAGGCGCTCGGCGGCGTGATCCAGCGCCATGTCGAACCCGTAGTAGCGTTCGAGCTCGTCGCCGTCCGGCGACGACCGCACTTTCAGCATCGCATACCCCTCGACGTTCTGCGCGATGGCCGCGGTGGTGCCGCGCTCGCCGGTGAACGCCAGCACGCGCTCGGCGTCGGTCTCGTAGTACTGCGCGGTGATGCCGTCGGCCTCGGCGGTCGCAGCGGGGTCGTCGGTCATACGCCGACGTACGGACGCCGCCGGCAAAAGCGAGGTGGGTTCGGGCTATTCGAGGAGCTCGTTCGCGATCGTGTTCCGGAGGATCTCCGACGTCCCCTCGTAGATCTCGTTGAGCTTCGCGTCCCGGTAGTACCGCTCCGCGTCGAAGTCCTTGGTGTAGCCGTAGCCGCCGTGGATCTGGATGCCCTCGTTGGCGACCTCCCGGGAGATCTCCGAGGCGTACAGCTTCGCCTGTGCGGCCTCCTTGATGAACGACTCCCCGCGGATCTTCAGGTCCGCGGCCTTGTGCATCAGCAGCTCCGCGGCCTGGAGTTTGGTGTCCATGTCCGCCAGCTTGTGCTGGATGGTCTGGAAGTCGCTGATCGCCTGCCCGAACTGGTCGCGGTCCTGTGCGTACTCCCGGGCGTCGTCGAGCGCCGCGCGAGCTAGGCCCACCGACCGCGCCGCGATCGTGATGCGGCCGCCGTTCAGCGTCTCCAGGGCGTGTTTGAACCCGTCGCCCTCCTCGCCGAGCAGGCGGTCGGCGGGCACCCGCATGTCGTCGAACCGGAGCTCCGCCGTGGGGCAGCCCTTGTCGCCGAGTTTGTCCTCGGTGCCCGCCACGATGAACCCGTCGTCCTCGGCGGGCCGCACGATGAACGACGAGATGCCGCGGTGGCCGGCGTCGGGGTCGGTCTTCGCGAACACCGTCACCGTGTCCGCGACGCTGCCGTTGGAGATCCAGAGCTTCTCCCCGGAGATGACGTACGCGTCGCCGTCGCGCTGTGCGGTGGTCTCCATGGCCGGCACGTCGGAGCCCGCGCCGGCCTCCGAGAGCGCGAACGCGCCGATGTCGTCGCCGCGACTGAGCGGCGCGAGGTAGTCGTGTTTCTGGTCGTCGCTGCCGTACTCGTAGACCATGTTCCCCGCGAGGCTCGTGTGCGCGGCCACGACCGTCCCCAGCCCGCCGCTGCCGCGCGCGATCTCCGACAGCGCGGTGGCGTACGTGTGGTAGTCGAGGCCGGCGCCGTCGTACTCCTCGGGGAACGGCATCCCCATCAGTCCCAGCTCGCTCATCTCCGCGACCAGGTCGGCGGGGAACTCGTCGGTCTTATCGATGGTAGCGGCCCGTGGTTTGACCTCTTCGTCGACGAACTCCGCGACCATCTCCGCGATCTGGTCGTGTTCGGCGGAGCGCGTGAAATCCATGTGGTATGCTTTGTCGGTCTGCCCTTTACTGTTGGCATCCCGGAACCCCATCGCGGGGCGCGATGATCGCAGTGGGCGACGGGTCGACGCCCCAACCTCTTTTGTATTCCCCCACCCTAGCCCGACCACGAGTGATGGACGGCCGTCAGTCCCACCAGCCGACCGCGTCGGACCGCGAGTGGTGCCACAGCGCGGTACAGGACGTTTCACGTACGTTTGCGCTCACCATCGACGCCCTCGAAGAGCCGATGGCGACGCGCATCTGCGTTGGCTACCTCCTGTGCCGGGTTGCCGACACCGTCGAGGACGCCACCGCGATGCCGCCCACCGAACAAGCACAGCTCTTGGAGACGTATGACGCCGCGCTCGATCCCGACTGCGGGACGACCGTCGCGGAGTTCCAGGCCGCCGTCGGCGACCACGTCCCCAGCGAGCCGAACGCCGATTGGCGCGTCGTCGCCAACACCACCCGCGTCGTCTCCGCGTTCGAGTCCCTGGACGACGCCGCCAAGGCCGCGATCCGGCCGACGGTCCGGGAGATGGCCACCGGGATGGCGTCGTTCGTACAGCGGTACGCCGACGCCGGCGGGCTCCGCATCCAATCACCAACCGAGCTCGAAGAGTACTGCTGGTACGTCGCCGGCACCGTCGGCGAACTCGTCACGGAGCTGCTGGCCCGCGACGCGCCCAGCGACGCCGCCGCCGCCATGCGCGAGAACGCGCGGTCGTTCGCGTTGCTGTTGCAGCTCGTGAACGTCGCCAAAGACGTCCGCCCGGACTACGAGGAGGAGAACAACGTCTACCTGCCACAGGAGTGGCTCGACGACCACGACCTCGCCCCGGAAGACGTCGCCGACCCCGAACACGCGGGCCGCGTGGCCTCCGTCGTCGAGCGCGTCACCGACCGCGCCCGCGGCTACGTCGCCGACGCCCAGCGCTGGCTTGAGGTCATGCCGACCAGCCAGGGCAACACGTTCGCCGCGTGGGCGGTGCCGTTCCTGCTTGCGGTCGGCACGATGCGGGAGCTCGGGAACCGGCCCGCCGACGTCGTCCGCGAGGGGGACGTGAAAGTCGACCGCGAGGAAGTGCACGCCGTCATCGGCCTGGTCGCCGACGATTTCGACCGCAGCGCCATCGACAGCGTGCGCGAACGGATCGCGACCGAGTCGCTGTCCTGACCCGCGGCGCTGTCTGAGTGCCCGACTCAGTCGTACGTGTAGAAGCCCGCACCGGTCTTCTTCCCGAGGTCGCCGGCGTCGACCTTTCGCTGCAGCAGGTACGCGGGCTTGTACCGGTCGCCGAGCTCCTCGTGGAGTGTTTCGCTGGCGTCCAGGCAGACGTCGAGGCCGATGTGGTCGGCGAGCTCCAGGGGTCCCATGGGGACGTTGGTGCCGAGTTTCATTCCGGTGTCGATGTCGTCCTTGCTGGCCACTCCTTCGTCGAACGCCCGGACGCCCTCGTTGATCCACGGCATCAGGATGCGGTTGGTGACGAAGCCAGGTTTGTCGTCGGACTCCCAGGTCTCCTTGTCGAGGTCCTCGGCGAGGGCGTGGGCGAACGCCACCACGTCGGCGTCGGTTTTCTCGCCGACGACGACCTCGACGCCGGTCATGATCGGGACCGGGTTCATGAAGTGCAGGCCAACGACGCGGGACGCCCGATCGGTGACCGACGCGATGGTGGTGATCGACAGCGTGGACGTGTTCGTCGCCAACACCACGTCCTCGGGCAGGGCGTCGTCGAGGTCGCGGAAGATGTCCTGCTTGATCTCCATGTCCTCGACGGCGGCCTCGATGACGACGTCGCAGTCGGCGAGCTCCGCGAGGTCGGTCGTGCCCGTGATGCGGTCGACGATGGCGTCGGCGTCGGCCTCGCTCAGGTCGTCGTTCGAGACGAAGCGGTCGAGGGAGGATTCGATGCTGTCGAAGCCGGCGTCGACGTACTCCTGTTCGATGTCGCGCATCACGACCGTGTAGCCGGCGGTCGCCGCGACTTGCGCGATTCCGGCGCCCATGGTGCCCGCGCCAACAACGCCGATCGTCTCCGTGTCTGCGAGTGATCGCATGGGCGGTGGTGGGTGCGGCCGGAACCTAAGCGTGCCGGAAACGTGGAAACACTCAAGCAGCTTCAGTTGCACCTTCGATGCAACTGTGTCCGCCCCTGACTTGCGGGCGCGCCTCCGCGAGCTTCGGTTCGTCGGGCCGTCGACAGCCGACGCGCTGGCGGCCGCGGACGTGGTGCCAGCGGACATCACCGGGAAACGCGTTTCGCACGCACAGCTCGTCGAGTACGGCGTCAATCCGGGTGTGGCGGCGCGGATCCGCCGCGAGCACTCCCTGCAGTGGTCGTTCGAGGGCGGCGCGGACCTCGATCAGCGGGCCGAGCAGGTCCGCGGGTTGCAGGACGACGAGCGCCAGTGGGTCGCCGCGAGCTACGGCGTGGACGTCGAGGCCGACGGGAGCGGGGACGCGGCGGCCGCGGAGTCGGACTGGCAGGCGGCCGCGGTTGCCGGTGGCGGGGGTGGTTCACCCCCCGGGCAGACCGACACGTCGGACGCCGCGGACGAGGAAGCGGCGTGGCGCGAGGGGTCGTGGCCCACCGGCGACGCGGACGACGCCGCCGAGCGCGGGGAGGCGGCGTGGCAGGAGGCGTCAGCGCCGACGCCGGTGACAGCGCTCCGGGCCGTCGACGACGACGCGGCGGCGCTGCTGGCGAGCGCCGGGATCACCTCCGTGCGCAGCCTGGCGACCGCCCACGTCGACCAGGTCGCGGACTCCCTGGGCGTGTCGAGTGACCGCGTGCGCGCGCTCCGGGACGCCGCCCGCGACCGCCTCTAAACGTTCACTCGGAACAGAGTTAAAACGCCGTACGGGGCGGCTGCCGGCGGGCGCACAGAGGGTTAGACTCTTAACGCTCTCAATCGGAGTGTGTCGTGATGCGACCCTTCGAGGACTCACCGATCTCCCGCGACGGCAAGGTACTGATTCTGGCGTACGACCACGGCCTCGAACACGGTCCGGTCGACTTCGAGGCAGTGCCAGCCACCAAAGACCCCGAAGCCGTCTGGGATGTCGCGACCCACGACGCCGTCTCCGCGATGGCCGCCCAGAAGGGCATCGCCGAAGCCTACTACCCCTCCTACAGCGACGACGTGAACCTCCTGGCGAAGCTCAACGGCACCTCGAACCTCTGGATGGGCGAGCCCGACTCCGCCGTGAACTGGACGGTCGACTACGCCGCCGACGTCGGCGCGGACGCCGTCGGGTTCACGCTGTACGGCGGCTCCAACAGCGAAGTCGAGATGGCCGAGGAGTTCCGGGACGCCCAGGAAGCCGCCCGCGACCACGACCTCCCCGTGGTGATGTGGTCGTACCCCCGCGGCCAGGGCCTCAAAAACGACAAGAACCCGGACACCATCGCGTACGCCGCCCGCCAAGCCCTGGAGTTGGGCGCCGACATCGCGAAGGTCAAATACCCCGGCAGCACCGACGCGATGTCCCACGCTGTCGACATGGCCGGCCCGACCAACGTCGTGATGTCGGGGGGCTCCAAGACCAGCGACCGCGACTTCCTCGAATCCGTGAAGGGCGCAATCGACGCCGGCGCGTCCGGGCTCGCGGTCGGCCGGAACGTCTGGCAACGCGAGCACCCCGCGGCGTTCCTCGACGGCCTGGAAGCCGTCGTCTACGAGGAAGCCAGCGTCGACGAGGCGCTCGGACGCATCTGATGGCCGACGTCATCGACGCCGTCTTCGATGCGATCGCGGACGCCGCCCCCGAGGTCCGCGCGGGGCTGCCCGACCACCGCGCGACCCGTGACGACCAGAACGCCTCCGGAGACACCCAACTGGAGGCCGACGTGTGGGCCGACGACCTGCTGTTCGACCGCACCGAGTCCATCGAGGGCGTGAACTGGTACGCCAGCGAGGAGCGCGACGCCGTCGTCACGGTGGGCGACGCCGAAGGCGGGTACGCCGTCGCACTCGACCCCCTTGACGGCTCCTCGAACGTGAAATCCAACAACCCCTGTGGCACCGTCGTCGGCGTCTACGACCAGCCGCTGCCCGCGCCCGGCTCCAGCCTCGTCGCCGCCGGGTTCGTCCTCTACGGACCCACGACCACCATGGTCGTCGCGCGCGACGACACCGTCCGGGAGTCTCTCGTCTCCGAGACGGGGGCCACAACCGACCTCGGCCCCGTCGAGTTGCCGGCCGACCCCACCGTCTACGGGTTCGGCGGCCGGGTCCCCGACTGGACGCCGGCGTTCGAGTCGTTCGTCCGGGACGTTGAGGACGACCTGAAGCTGCGCTACGGCGGCGCGATGATCGCCGACGTGAACCAGGTGCTGGTCTACGGCGGCGTGTTCGGCTACCCCGGCCTGGAGTCCGCGCCGGACGGAAAGCTCCGCGCGCAGTTCGAGGCACTGCCGATCGCGTACATCGTCGAAACAGCCGGCGGCGCGTCCTCGGACGGCACCCAGTCGCTGCTGGACGTGGCACCGACACGCCTCCACGAGCGCACGCCCACGTTCGTCGGCACCGACGACGTGATCGCGGCCCTCGACGCGGCGCTTCCCGACCACACGAATTAACCGCCATCGGCACCTCCACTCCCACATGTGTGGCCGGTACGCGCTGTTTTCTACCCCCGAGACGCTGCGCGAAACGTTCGGGCTGACGACCGCCCCCGTCGAGCCGACGTACAACGCCGCACCCAGCCAATCGCTGCCCGTGATTCTGGACACTGAACCGACGGAAACGGTGCGCGCGCGCTGGGGACTGGTGCCGTCGTGGTCCGACGGCCCGCAGTCGGCACCCGACCCGATCAACGCGCGCGCCGAGACGCTCACCGAGACGCGACACTTCCAGGCGGCCTACGAACACCGGCGGTGTCTCGTGCCGGTCGACGGGTTCTACGAGTGGCGCGACGAAGACGGCGCGACGGTCCCGTATTTCGTGTCTCGAACCGACGGCGCGCCGTTCCTGCTGGCGGGGCTGTGGGAGACGTGGACGCCCGAGCAAACCCAGACCGGCCTGGGCGAGTTCACGGGCGACGACGGTCCCAGTCGCGACCCCGAGACAGTGCGGTCGTTCACCGTCGTGACGACGCAGCCCAACGCGTTCCTCGCGGACTACCACCACCGGATGGCGGTGGTGCTCACACCCGCCCAGGGTCAGCGGTGGCTGACCGACGACGATCCAACGGACCTGTTCACGCCGGGCGCGTTCGACCTCCAGGCCTGGCGGGTTTCGACGGCGGTCAACGACCCGACAGTCGACCGGCCGGCGCTCGTCGAGCCGGCGTGAACAGGCGACGTGACGCGCGGTAGCGGAGCGACCGGTAATGAATAGTGGCCCGGGGGTCGATCGCTCGGGCAGCCGATGGCCGCCGTCCAGCCTGGGGCAGTACTGGCGGCGAGCCGGCGACCACGCCCCACCGACGTGGCGCTGGACAAGTGGGGGACTGGATCGCCGTGTCGGGCGTGGTCGGTGGCTGGAGCGTGTCGGGCACCCCGGTAGCCGGCGTTCGAACCGGCTCGGAGCGTGTCAGAGGCACAGCCGGTGCGTGCGCACCAGCAACTGTACACACGGCCGGTGAATGCTTTACCCTACGTGTTGCCGAGACGTGCAGTCGTCACGCATCACAGATAACTATAACGGTCGTTTATGTGGAAGACGTTTTCACGCAACGCCACTAGTGTAGAAACGATGCCGGCACCCGACTCGCTGTTCCAGCTGCTCGCGCAGCGCGCCGACCTCATGCGGGCAGTCCGAGACGCCACCACCACGACGAAGCCGGAGCTCGCTGACACGCTGCCCGTCTCCCGGTCGACGGTCGACCGCGCCGTTCGTGAACTGGAGGCCCACACCCTGCTTGAGCGCGCCGGTCAGGTGTCGCTCACGCTCAAGGGTCGACTCGCGTTGCGCAGTTACGAATCGTTCGCCGCCGACATCGACGGCCTGGACGCGGCTGACGCCGCCCTCGCGACGGTCCCGGCCGACGCCCGCATGGACACCGTCCTGTTCCGGGACGCGACGGTGGTCAACGCCACGTCGGTTGCGCCCCAGCGCGCCACCGAGGCCTACCGGTCGCTGCTCGCCGACGCCACGCGCATCGAGGGGTACGCGAGCGCCGTCCTCGACAGCGTCGTGTCGACGCTCCGCGAGCGCATCCGTGCGGGCGAGCTGCAGGTCTCGCTGGTGTTACACCCCGACGTGTTGGACGCGCTCATCGCCACACACGGCGACAGCGTCACTGACGCGCTGCGCACCGACGCACTCACGCTGCGCGAAGCCACGACCACACTCCCGTACAGCCTGTTCACCCTCGACACCACAGCCACCACGTACGCCTGTGGGCTGTTCTACGACGACACCGGCCACACCAGCCTCGTCCACACCGACGACGCCCAGGCTGTGGCGTGGGCCGACCGCGTGACGGCAGACCTGCGAGCCGACGCCACCATCCTCCCGAAATGACGACGACACGCCGCGGTGGCACCCCAATGCTCAAATCACCACCGTTCCATCTACCGGTATGATCTCCGTGCAACGCCTAGAAAAACGGTACGGCGGCGTCACCGCCGTGGACGGCGTCTCCTTCGACGTCGGTGCCGGGGAAGTCTTCGGACTCGTCGGCCCCAACGGTGCCGGCAAGACCTCCACGCTGAAGATGCTCTGTGGGCTCGTTGAGCCGTCCGCCGGCGACATCACCGTCAACGGGTTCGACGCCGGCGACACGGCGATGCGCCGCACCCTCGGGTTCCTGCCCGAGGAGTCGCCGCTGTACGACGAAATGACGCCCCGGAGCTATCTGCGGTTTTTCGCGGATCTCTACGACGTGGACCGGGCGACCGCAAACGAGCGCATCGAGGCCGCCCTCGATCGCCTCGACCTCGACGCCCGTGACCGTCCCGTCGGCGACTTCTCGAAGGGCATGACCCGGAAGGTCGCGATCGCGCGCTCGCTGGTCAACGACCCCGACGTGCTGGTGTACGACGAACCCGCAAGCGGACTCGATCCGCTCACGACGAACACCGTCATCGAGTTCACCCGCGAGCTCGCCGCCGACGGCAAGACGATCGTGTTCAGCGCCCACGACCTCCACCACGTCGAAAGCGTCTGTGACCGCGTCGCCATCATGCGGGACGGACAGTTCGCCGCCACCGGCACGCTGGCCGACATCCGCGACGAACACGGCGAGGTCTCCTATCGGGTGTTCACCGACGTCGACGTCGACGACGCCCGGCCGTCTAATGGCCGCTACGTCACCACCGTCGATTCGATGGCCGACGTCGACGCGATCCGGGCTGCGGCCGCCGACGCCGGCGGCGGCGTGGTCGACATCCGAACCGACGAGTCCACACTCGAAGACGTCTTCCTCGACGTGACCGGCGCATGAAGGCGGGAAACGTCCTGCGGATCGCCCGCTGGGAGACCACGCGAAGCGCCACCAGCCTCGACCGCGAGACTGCGATCGCGTTCGTCGTCGTGGCGGTTGCGTTGGCCGCCATCGTGCCCGCGGTCGTCACCACCGGCCCCACGCCCGGCGAGGGGATCTACCGGATCGGCGTCGACGACGACAGCCCGTACGCCGATGTCGCCGCCAGCGACCCGCAACTCGCCGCCGTGCAGCCCGGCAGCGACGCCGATGTCACGGTCTCCCCGGTCGGCATCCAGTACGCCGACACCGCGAAAGGCCGGGCGGCGCTGTCCACGCTTCGATCCGCCACCGTCGCGTACAACGACGCCGTCATGGCGGACGAACCGGACCAGGCCGCCGCGTTCCCCGTGGTCGTGTCGCTCACGTACCGGCCACAGTCGATCGACGTGACCAGCGCACAAGCCGACACTGACGGTGCCGGGTCCCCCACCACTGGTGGCGACGGCGGCCGGACCGACACGCCGTCCACTGACGACGCGGCCACGGGCACGTCACCGACGGCGAGCGCCTCCGGCGGCGGGCTGAGCGGACTGCTCGGACAAGCCCAGTCCGGCACGCCGTCGTCGATCTCGCCGCCGTTCCCGCTGCAGTCGCTCGTGTTCGCGTTCGCGTTCCTGTTGCCGTTGAACATCGTGATCCAGGCGTACGGCTCCAGCGTGCTCGCCGAACGCATCGACCGCCGGGGCGAGCCGCTGCTCGTGGCTCCGGTCTCGCGGGGCGACATCGTCGCCGGCAAGACGCTGCCGTACTTCGCGGGCGCGATCGCGCTCGTCTCCGTGATCGCCGCCGCAACGGGCGCGGGCGTGCTCGCGGTGCTCGCCGTCGCGCCGCTGGCCGCGCTGTTCCTCGCGGCGACGTTCCTCGGCGCGATGTTCGCGCGCTCGTACAAGGAGCTCACGTTCGTCACGGTCGCCGTGAGCGTCGCGCTCACCACGTACGCGTTCGTGCCCGCCGTCTTCGCGGAAGTCAACCAGATCGCCGCCATCTCCCCGCTCACAGTGGTCGTCGACTCGATCACCGACAGCGGCGTGAGTACCGGCCAGTTCGTGCTCTCGACTGCGCCGCCGGGGCTGGCAGCGTTCGTGCTGTTCGGCCTGGGGACGGGCGTCTACCGCGAGGAGGACATGTTCACCCAGCTGCCGATCCCGTCGAAGCTGCTGGACGCGCTCGCCGCGCCGCTGGCGACCCCGCGGCGGGCCGGGGTCTGGACGGCGCTGTTCCTCCCGTTCGTGCTCGTCGCCGAGCTGTTCGCCGTTGCCCTGCTGTTCGTCGCGCCCGTCTCGCTGTCGATCCCGGTGTTGCTGGGGGCCATCGCGGTCATCGAGGAAATCGCGAAAAGCATCCACGTGTTCGCGGCCTTCGACCGCGGCCAGTACCGACGCAGCTTCCGGACCGCGCTGGCGGTCGGAGCCGCCTCCGGTGTCGGGTTCTTCGTCGCCGAGAAGGCGCTGCTCGTCACGCAGCTGGTCGGGCTTCCCGGGTTGGACATCGGGCGGGCGGCGTTCGCGCCCGCGCTCCGGGGTGCGTCCCCCGGGCTGTTACTGGTGGCTCCGCTGGTGTGGCACGTCGTGACGGCCGCCATCTCGGCGGTCGGCGCCGCCAGATCACGGCTCGCGTACGTGGGCGCGCTCGCCGCCGCCATCGGTGTGCACCTCGCGTACAACATCGCCGTGGTGGTGATCGCCCTTGGGTAACCCACGCGTCGTCCTCGCGCGGCGCACCCTCGGGTCGCTGCGCTCGGAGAAAACCATCGTCCTCGCGCTCGTCATCCAGCTGTTCATCGCTGGGTTCTCGTCGTTCCTGGTCGTGGGACTGGTGTCGCTTTACGACCCGGGGACCACCAACGGCGACGCGCTCACGGTGTCGGTCGGCGTCACCGGAAACGCGTCAAGCGACGTTGCGGCCACCATCGCCGACGACGACAGCCGCAGCGTCGTTCCGTACCCGTCGCAGGCCGCCGCGAGCGCTGCCTTCCAGCGCGGCGATGTCCAGGCGCTCGTTCACGCCACCAGGCAACCGGGCGGGCGCATCCTGGCCGCGGCCACAGCGCCGGAGGGGTCGTTTCGAACCACACTGGTGGTCACGGAGCTGAAGGGCGCGCTGTCCACCCTAGAGCGCGAGCGCCGCGCCGACCTCGACCACCGCCTGGAGCGGACGCCGGTCGACCTGCCCCCCGACGAACGATCCAACCCGTACTTCTCGTTCACGTACACCGTGCTGCTGCCGCTGTTGGCGTTCCTGCCGGCGTTCATCTCCGGGAGCGTGATGGCCGACTCGATGGCCGAGGAACTCGAACGCGACACGCTCTCGTTGCTGCGGGTCGCGCCGCTGTCGCTGCCCGAGATCGTCGACGGGAAAGCGATCGCGCTGGTCGGGCTGGCACCGGCACAGGTCGCGCTCTGGCTCCTGTTGCTGTGGCTCAACGGCACGCACATCGCCAACCCGCTGGCGCTGCTCGCGCTCGTCGCGGGCGTCGCTGCCGTGCTCGTCGCCACCGGCGCGGCGCTCGCGCTTCGTGTCGGGGCGCGCCGCGAAGCCCAGCTGCTGTACTCGTTCGTTGCGCTGGCGGTGTTCGGTGTCGCCAGCCTGCTCCCACAGAGCCCCCAGAACCTCATCGCGCGGCTGGCAGTCGACAGCCCCACCACGCTCACGTGGGGGCTGCTGGGCGTGGCCCTGACCATCGCAGCGGCGTCGTACACCGGACTCCGGTGGCTCGCGGGGGGCGCAGAGACGTAGCCGCGCGCCGGAAACCGCAACACAGAATCGGACGCCGCACCGACGGTCGTGCATGCAGCCCGGCACGTACACCCTCCTGGTGGCGCTCGACGACGCGCCATCCATCACGTTCGGCGCGGCCGGCACCCGCAGCCTCGACGCCGGCTGGTACGCCTACACCGGCTCCGCGTTCGGCCCGGGCGGCCTCACTCGCGTGCAGCGACACCGCGAACTCGCCGCCGGGGAGCGCGACGCCCGCCACTGGCACATCGACTACCTGCTCGGCCACCCGGCAGCGAGCGTCGACGCGGTCTACGCCACCACACACGACGACGTGGAGTGTGCGACCGCGCGCCTGCTCGCCGACGACGCCACGCCCGTTCCCGGACTGGGCGCGTCGGACTGCACCTGTGAGACACATCTGGTTTTCGCGCCCACCCGTGACGCGCTCGCCCAGCGCCTGGCGGAGATCCACGACACGTCGCTGTGAGCGGCTGTCGCCGTGTGCCAGCCCGGCTCGTGGCCGGTCACTCGGCGGGCTCGTCGAGAAACGTTTGGAACTCGAGGGTCCGTCCGTCGGGGTCCACGGCGAAAAACTGGTGAACCGCCTCGGGGTCAAGCCCCGATGCACTCGCCTTGTTCATCTGTAGAACGACACGACGCGCTCGCGGTCGGCCGTCCCGAAGAACACGACCCCGCTCACTGGCGGACGCCCGCCACGGGCAGCCAGTCCGTCGGCGCGTCGGCGAGCCCGCGCAGCCGCACCTCCTGGGTGCCGTCGTGCAGCCGCACCTCGAGCACGCCGTCGAACAGCTGGCTGAGCGTGGTGATCGTCTGGTCGTCCTGGCTCTCCGGGTCGATGGCGAACACCCCCAGCCAGCCCTGGCTCTGGATCTGGCTGGTGAACACGTGCAGGAACCGGAACAGCCGCTGAACGTCGACGTACATCAACACCGGCGACAGCGAGTCGAACCCCACGCGAAGCCGGTCGACGCCGGCGGCCTCGGCGGCCTCCGCGACGCCCGAGAACTCGATGCCGATCCCCGTGAGGTCGCTGGGCGAAGACACGTGATGGACGCCCGGTGCCGGCGACGCGCTCCCGGACTGCGTGCTCACGCAGTCGATGACGTGGCGGAACGCGCTGTCCCCGCCGCGGATGGCCTCGTAGTCGTCGATGACCGTCTCTGCGGGGTCCGTCGACGTTGTCAGGACCGCCCCCTCGCCGTCGGGCTCGCCGCGCGCAACGAGCTCGAACAGGAGCGTGCGCGTGCCGGACATCGCCGGCCCACTGACCAAGAGGTTCGTTCCGTCGTCGATCTCTTGGGGGAGCGGACGCGGGAGCACGCCAGTGGCATCGTACGGCATCCTTGTAGTTCGCCGAGTCAGTGTTCGGCGCTGTCACTCTCTCCGACCCGGAGCCACATAAGTATGCGCCACATGCCAGCCCAGCGACCTGATGTCTCGCTGCCGTTCCACAGTGACGGCCCCTGACAGCCGCGGCGAGCCAGCCCCCGACTTCGTCCGCCGCCCGGGGTGGCTCGGGCGAGCGCTTTCGAATCAAAAGTACTGGCGGGCGATTCACCGAACAGTCGAAGGGAGAAACCGCTTGAATCGGGATGCCGTAGTCTTCAGTGATGACGACCAGAACAGCGCGGATCGATGTCGGGGGGATGTCCTGTGCGAACTGCTCGGGCACCGTCGAGGACGCCGTGGGCGCGCTCGACGGCGTCACCGACGCGACCGCGAACTTCGCCACCGACGCCGCCACCGTCACCTACGATCCCACCGCCGCCGACCTGGCGGGCGTCTGTGCCGCGATCTCGGACGCCGGCTACACCCCGATCACGGCCGACACCACGATCCCGGTCCACGGGATGACCTGTGCGAACTGCGCGCAGACGATCGAAGACGCCGTCGCCGACGCCCCCGGCGTCCTGGACGTGTCCGCGAACTTCGCCACCGACGACGCACACCTCACGTACGTCCCCGCAGCGTTCGACCGGGACGCCGTCCACGCCGCCATCACCGACGCCGGCTACGACCCCATCGATGCCGACTCCGACACCGGTGCCAGCACCCAGACCGCCGCCGACGAGGCCCGGGACGCGGAGCGGCGACGACAACGCATCCGCCTGGCGTTCGGCGCGGTGCTGTCGGCACCGCTCCTGTTTTTCGTCGCCGACACCTTCCTGTTCGGGGGCGCTGTCGTTCCCGACAGCTTCACCGTTGGCGGCCTCACGATCCCGTTCGGGTGGGCGGAGTTCGCACTGGCGACCCCCGTCTACGTCGTCCTGGGGCGGTCGTTTCTCAGCAACTCGTATGCGGCGCTCGTGCGCAACGGCACCGCGAACATGGACGTCCTCGTGGCGCTGGGGTCGACGACCGCATACGTGTACTCGCTCGCGTCGCTGCTCGGCGTCCTGGCCGGCGGCGGCCTCTACTTCGACACGGCGGCGCTCATCCTCGTGTTCATCACGCTCGGGAACTACCTCGAAGCCCGCTCGAAGAGCCAAGCCAGCGACGCCCTCCGGGAGCTCCTGGAGATGGAGGCCAACACCGCGCGCCTCGTCGACGCCGACGGCGAGACACGCGAGATCCCCGCCGACGACGTTGAGGTCGGCGACCGCCTGAAAGTCAAACCGGGCGAACAGATTCCGACCGACGGCGTCGTGGTGTCCGGGGAGTCCGCGGTCGACGAATCCATGGTCACCGGCGAGTCCGTGCCCGTGTCCAAGGCCCCCGGCGACGACGTTGTCGGCGCCACGATCAACGAGAACGGCGTGCTCGTCGTGCAGGCCACGAAGGTGGGGGCGGACACCGCGATCCAGCAGATCGTCACCACGGTTCGGGACGCCCAGTCCCGCCAGCCGGACATCCAGCGCCTGGCCGACCGCATCAGCGCGTACTTCGTCCCCGCGGTCATCGCCAACGCCGTCTTCTGGGGGGCGGTATGGTGGTTCGCCCCCGGGCTGCTGGCTGACGTGGTGTCGGCGCTTCCGCTGTGGGGGCTCGTCAGCGGCGGCCCGGCGGCCGTCGGCACCGGCGAGTTCGCCGTCGTCGTGTTCGCGTCCGCAGTCCTCATCGCGTGCCCGTGTGCGCTCGGGCTCGCGACGCCGGCCGCGACGATGATCGGCACGAGCATCGGCGCGAAACACGGCGTGCTCTTCCAGGGCGGCGACGTCCTGGAGCGCGTGACCGAGTTGGACGCGGTGGTGTTCGACAAGACCGGCACTCTGACGACCGGTGCGATGGAGCTCACGGACGTCGAGGCCGTCGCCGCCGTCCCCGACGGCGGCACCGCCACCCGGAGCGACGCCGCTGTCGACGAGGACGCCGTGCTCCGGCTGGCCGCCGCCGCCGAGTCCAACAGCGAGCACCCGCTCGGGACCGCCATCGTCGCGGGCGCCGAGGACCGCGGCCTCGACGTTCCCGCAGTCGATGCCTTCGAGAACGTCCCCGGCAAAGGCATCGTCGCGACCGTCGACGGTCGCCGCGTCCGCGTGGGGAACCGCGCGCTCCTCACGAGCGCGGACATCGACCCGGCGCCCGCCGCCGACGCCATGGAACGCCTCGAACGCGAGGGGAAGACCGCGATGCTGGTTGCCGTCGACGACCGGGTTGCCGGTGTCGTCGCGGACGCCGACACGGTCAAGCCCGAGGCAGCCGCCACCGTCGACGCCCTCCAGGATCGCGGCCTCGACGTGCACATGATCACGGGCGACAACGAACGCACCGCGCGCGCGGTCGCCGCCGACGTGGGGGTCTCGCCCGAGCACGTTCGGGCGGGCGTGCTCCCCGGGGAGAAAGCCGACGCCGTCGACGCCATCCAGGCGGGCGACGCCGACGCCATGATGGTCGGGGACGGTGTCAACGACGCCCCCGCGCTCGCCACCGCGCACGTCGGCGCCGCGATCGGATCGGGCACCGATGTGGCGATCGAGGCGGCGGACGTGACGTTGATGCGCGACGACCCCGCGGACGTGATCCAAGCCATCCGCATCGGCGAGGGCACGCTCGCGAAGATCAAACAGAACCTCTTCTGGGCGCTGGGCTACAACACCGCGATGATCCCGCTGGCCTCGCTGGGGCTGCTTCAGCCGGTGTTGGCGGCCGGCGCGATGGCGGTGTCGAGTGTCAGCGTGCTCACCAACAGCCTGCTCTTCGGCAGGTACACGCCCGACGAGGATTACTCGCTGCTCGGTCGCTAGCCGGGGTGTGGCGGCGCGAAGCCGCAAGACCCTAATCAGTTGATCGAGTAGCGCCGGTCGCATGCCAAAGACTCTCTCCATCGACGAGATGGGTTGTGAGGGCTGTGAAGACATCGTGGAGAACGCACTCGCAGGCGTGGCCGCGGTTTCCGACGTGGACGCCGACCACGAGAGCGGCACTGTGACCGTGGATGGAGACGCGACCGACGACGACCTGTTGCGGAGCGTCGAACTCGCCGGCTACGACGCCGAACTGGCCGACGCCTAGGGCCGCCAGTCACCGTTTGTGCCGCCGGGTTCGTCGGCGGCCACTCAACCCCCCGAAGACACCGGGTTACCGGCAGGTAACCGGCTCACACCGGCGTTACCGAGTGCCTAAGTGGCCGGCACCCCTGCATTGATACGAATGAGTTCAACTGACGAAACCGTCCAAGAGCTGCCGCCGAGTGCGAAGCTTGTACTGAAGGTTCTGGAGTACAACGGCGGACTGACCCAAAAGCAGATCGTGGAGAACTCCCGGCTCTCACAGCGCACCGTCCGCGACGCACTCGACCGACTGCAGGACGCCGATGTCGTCGAGAAGGACATCTACATCCCGGACGCCCGCCAGAACCTCTACCGACTGAAACTCGGGGACGAAGAGACCGCCGAGGACGACGCCGACAAGCCCGTTGAAGCCCTCCTCGACTAGCGCCTACACGACCGACGCTGCTTCTTCGTCGACCGGATCGAGGTGTTGGTGGCCCCATTCGGCCATCGACGACACCACGGGTTCGAGTGACTGACCGAGTTCGGTGAGTGCGTACTCGACGCGAACGGGTTTCTCGCTGACGATCGTTCGGGAGACGATCTGCTTGTCTTCGAGGTCGTCGAGGCTCTCGGAGAGCACCTTACTGGAGATGCCGTCGACTTCCTCCTGCAGCGCGTTGAACCCCAGGGGACCCTCACTGAGGAGGCGGTGAATGATCACGGGATGCCATTTCTTCCCGACCAACGACGCCGTCGTGGTGATCGAGCACCAACTGTCACCGGGACACCACGCGGGCAGGCGATCCGTGTCTGTCATGTCAGCCGGTACGGCAGCCGGGATGTTAAGGCTACCTCACCACACTCAGTTACGCACTCGTAACGGCGCTGTGCGCGGCGCTCGGCTACAGCCGGCCCGCGGCCACGCCCTCCCGGACGCGCTGTGCGCGCTCCCGGATCGCCGCCAGCTTGCCGGCGTCGCGTTTGCTGTCCAAATGCGAGTACACCAGCCCCATGCGGTGATTCGACCGCAGGGTGTCCTCGTGTGTCGCGAGGAAATCCCAGTAGAGGCTGTTGAACGGGCACGCGCGTTCGCCGACCGTGCTGTCGGGGTCGAACGCACAGCCGTCGCAGTGGTCGGTCATCTTGTCGATGTAGTTCGCCGACGACGCGTACGGCTTCGAGGTGAACGCGTCGGTCCCAAACGAGCCCATGCCCACCACGTTGGGCGTGACCACCCAGTCGTAGGCGTCCACGAACCCGCCGTGGAACCACTCCGTGAGCGCCTGCGGGCGCGCGCCGTACGTCAGCGCGAAATTCGACAGCACCATCAGGCGCTCGATGTGGTGGGCGTAGCCGCGGTCGTAGACGCGCCCGGCCGCGGACCCCAGACACGCCATGTCGGTCGCCGTTGGCGTCCAGTACAGCGGCGGCAGGTCGCGGTCGGCCCCCAGCTGGTTCGCGGTCGCCAGCCCCGGCATCTGGTGGCGGTAGACGTGGCGCATGAACTCCCGCCAGCCGATGAGCTGGCGCACGAACCCCTCGATGGAGTTCAGCGGGATGTCGTCGCGCGACCGGTACGCGTCGAGCGCGGCGTCGGCGACCTCCTCGGGGTGGAGGAGGCCGATGTTCACCGCCGCGGACAACAGGCTGTGTTCGAGGTGCCAGTCGTCGGCGAGGACGGCGTCCTCGTAGGGGCCGAACCCCGCCAGCCGATCCGCGACGAACGACTCCAGGGCGCGCGTGGCCTGCTCGCGGGTCACCGGCCAGTCGAACCCGTCCGGGTCGCCCCAGGTGTCGAACTCCGTGGCGACCCAGTCGCGGACTGCCGGCACGTGCTCGTCGTACTCGAAGCCGCCGACCGACGGCGAGTCGTACTCCGCCGGGGGTGTCTCCTGGTTCTGGTCGTCGTAGCTCCAGTCGCCGCCTTCCGGGGTGTCGTCGTCGCGCATCAGATAGCCGGTTTCGCGGCGCATGTGGCGGTAGAACGGTCTGTGCTTGAACGGCGGCTCCGTCCCCATCCAGTCGTCGAACTGTGCGGGCGAGCAGCGGAACTGCGCGTTCGCCACCACGCGGAGGCTGCCACCGCGGGCAGCCACCAGCTCTCGGAGTCGGTCGGCCGTCCCGTGGTTCGCCGGCCGCTGCACGACCAGGTCGTCGCCCGGATGCGCGTCGAAGTACGCGTCCAGCCCCGCGCCGAACGTCTCGGCGCGCTCGTAGACGACGTCGACGCCGTCGTCGCGGAGTTCGTCCCGGAAATGCCGCATCGCTGCGAACACCATGCACAGCTTCTGGGGGTGGTAGCGCCGGCGGCGCGCGAGCGCCGCGGCCTCGATCAGCAACACGCGGTCGGGGTCGTCCGTGAGCGGCCCTGCGGTCCTGGTGAGCTGGTTCCCGAGCACCCAGACGGTTGTCATAGGCTGTCATAGTGGCGGCACGTGCATAGCCTTACTCCCGCGGACCGGCGACCCGGACCGGCCCGCGAGCCGTGGATAGTGACGCCACACCGTGGCTCGCGGGGCTTAAGCCGGCCGGCCGACTACCCGGGGGCGTGCAGAACGTCACGGACCGAACGACCAACCCCTTCGACATGCAGCCACCGTGTGAATCGTTCGTTCCCGGGCACGGCGACGCCAACGCCGACATCCACGTCATCGGCGACCACCCCGGCGTCCACGGCGGCACCGACACGGGAACCCCGTTCACCGGCTCGGCGGCGGGCGACCGGCTCCGAAGCGCACTCCGGGACGCCGGCGTCCTCACGACGGCCGCCGACGACACGCCGCCCATCGACGACCCGGACAACAGCTTCTTCTCGTACCTCCACCCCTGCGTCCCCGAGGGCACCCCGACGCCGGCCGACTACCGGGAGCTGGAGCCGTTTTTCGACGCGGAGCTCCGCGCCATCACCGCCCACGTCCTCCTCCCGGTCGGCGAGCGCGCAACCACGCACGTCCTCGAAACGTGTACGGCGATCGACCCCGCGGACGCCAGCCTTGAGGACCGCCACGCCACGGAACTCCACGGCAGCGGCTGGCTGGTCGTCCCCTGCGTTCAGCCCGACGCCTGGAGCGCCGCCCAGGAAACCGCGTACGTCGAGGCGCTGCGTGCGGTCATGGCCACCGACTACCAGCGGCAGGCCGATCTCGGGCGGTTCCTCGTCGGCCCGGAGCCGTACACCGTTCGGTAGCGCCCCGACTCGCGGTGCAGCACCCGCCCGCGTTCCCACAGCTATATTGTCGGTGCGCGTATGGGTCCGGCCATGGGGTACGCAACCGCCCTCCAGACCCTCCGCAAGAACTACGGCCCCGGCACCGACCGTGGTGACGTCACCGCGGGCTACACTGCGATGATCGCCGCTGCCGTTGCGGCACTGCTGTACGTCGCCGCCGTCGCGGCCGTCCAGAAAACCATCATCCCGACCGGGTACGGCGGACTCGTTCCACAGTTCTTCGCCGAAATCAACACGTCGGATGCGACAGTCCTGGCAAGCAGCGGGCTCTTCGTCGCCGCCCCGGCAGCGTTCCTCATCGGCTTCGCCGGCTGGCGCGTGTTCCCGCCGCGACGGCGGATCACGGGAACGCTGCTCGGTGGCATCGGCGCACTCCTGGCGTATCTCGGTGGTTCGGCGCTCGGGGTGCTCGTGATCGGGGTGCTCAGCGTCGCTGGGTTCGCGACGTTCGACGTCACACTCCCACTGGTTTTCTTCTACGCCGGGTTCCGGCTCACGTGGTGGCTCACCGTTCCTGTCGGCTGCCTCGCCGGGTTCGTCATCGCGAGTCGCGGCACCCCTGCGTAGCACCGTCCACCGCACAGTCGGTGCTGACGGGCTGTCCACGGACGCTGCGGGACACGCGGCCGGCACAGCGCGCCCGTTCCCGCTGGAGACACCCGCAGTTCCGGATCGGTGTGGGAGCCAACGACACAGCTATATGAGCACGCACACGCTACCCTGTGTCGTGCATCAGTTCCAGCTGACGAACGCCGCCTTCGAGGGCCGGAACAGCGTCTACCTCCTCGGCGTCGGCGACGACGCCGCGCCGACAACGCTCGTTGACACCGGTATCGCCACACCGGCCGTCGAGGCGGAGCTTCGGACGGCGCTCGACGACCGCGGCACGTCGTTCGCCGCCATCGACCGGATCCTATTGACACACTGGCACCACGACCACGCCGGCCTCGCGGGCACGATCCAGGCCGACGGCGACGCCACCGTCTACGTCCACGAAGCGGACGCAGCCATGGTGGCGCAGGACGCCGACGCCGTCAGTGGGATGGCGGCCACGCAGGCGGCCTACCTCGACGAATGGGGGATGCCAGCCGACAAACAGGCCGAACTCAACGACTTCCTCGACACCCACGACGGCCTCCAGGGCCAACCGGCCGACGTGACGCCGCTGTCCGACGGGGACACCGTTCAGCTCGGCGGCCTCGACGCAGAGGTCGTCCATCTCCCCGGGCACGCCGCCGGCCTCGTGGCATACGTTGTCGAGCGCGACGGCCGCCGGGAGGCGTTCGTCGGCGACGCCATCCTCCCGAAGTACACCCCCAACGTCGGCGGCGCGGACGTGCGTGTCGAGCGCCCGCTCCAGCGGTACCGTGACAGCCTCCAGCGCATCGAGGCCCTCGACCTTGACCGGGCGTGGCCCGGCCACCGCGGCCCCGTTTTCGCGCCGGCGGCACGCGCCCGCGACATCGCCGCCCACCACGACGAGCGCACCGAGCGCGTCCTCGACGTGGTTCGTGCCCGGGGGCCCGTCTCGGCGTGGACCGTCAGCGACGCCCTGTTCGGCGAGTTGCACGACATCCACGTCCTCCACGGCCCGGGCGAGGCGTACGCCCACCTCGACGATCTCGTCCACGAGGGCGTGCTCGTCGAGTCCCAGCCCGGCGAGTACGCGCTCGCCGCGTCGGCCTGACTGTCCGGTGATCCACACGGGCGGCGGGGCGCACACCCCCCGGCTATTTGATCGGCGCGCCCGACATCGCCGGCTATGGTGCAACTAGACTCCGAGCCGGAGCTGGAGGTGGGCGCTCCCGCCCCCGGGTTCTCGCTGCCCGGTGCCGACGGCGAAACACACTCGCTGGCGTCGTTCACCGACGTTGACGCGGTGGTCGTCGTGTTCACGTGCAACCACTGCCCGTACGCGAAGGCGAAAGTCGACACGCTCAACGCCATCGCCGCCGACTACGACCGCGTCGCGGTCGTCGGCATCAACCCCAACGACGCCGACGAGTATCCCGCGGACTCCATGGCGCGCATGCAGGCCCTCGTCGCGGACGGCACCATCCAGTACGACGCGTACCTGCGCGACGCCACCCAGGCCACCGCCCGGGCGTACGGTGCGACCTGCACCCCCGATCCGTTCCTGCTCCGCACAGCCGACACCGACGACGACGCCGCGTTCAGGGTCGCGTACCACGGCCGCCTCGACGACGCGCTCGGCCCCGACGAGGACCCGACGCGGGACGGCGGTGACATGCGGGACGCCATCGACGCCGTGCTCGCCGGCGATCCCGTCGAGACGGCGTTTCTGCCGGCCCGGGGCTGCTCGATCAAGTGGACGGACGGCGAGTGACGCGCGCCACCAACGCCTAACTGGCGGGCCGCCGTCACCGTGCCGCATGGGTCGACTCCTCGACACCGACATCACTGCACTGCTCACCGCCGGCCACGCCGAGCCGTCGCCGCTGCTGGCGGAGATGGCCGCCCACGGCGAGGACCGCTCGTTCCCGACGGTCGGCCCCGACGTCGGCCGGTTTCTGCGGGTGCTCGCGACGCTCAGCGACGCCGAACGGGTCTTCGAGTTCGGGTCCGGGTTCGGCTACTCGGCGGCGTGGATGCTGCCGGTGCTGCCGGCCGACGGGGAACTGGTGCTCACCGACCACGACAGCGACCGACTGGCGGACGCGCGGTCGTTTCTCGATCGGGCCGACGCCGACGCAACCGCCGTCTTCGAGGTTGGCGACGCGCTCGACACGATCACCGACTACGAGGGGCCGTTCGATGTCGTGTTCATCGACCACGACAAGGCGCGGTATCCGGCGGCCTTCGAGCACGCCGTGGACGTGCTCGCGCCGGGCGGACTGATCGTTGCCGACAACGTCATGGCCGGCCCGGTCACCGCGCCGGCGGTCACCGACGCGGTCCGGGACGGCGGCGGGGCGGCCGACGACGCAACCGCGGGGGTCGCGGCGTACGTCCGGCGCGCTCGGGACGCGTCCGGCTTCGAGACGGCGCTGGTACCGTTGGGAGAGGGGGTGGCGATTAGCGCCGCCACCGACGACACGGAACCGCCTTCGGAGCCCACCGATGGGTGACACAGCCGGGTGGTGTGTTCCCGGTAACTCGCGTCGACCACGTGATTTTATTATCTAGTGGTATCACTAAGTAATTGATGTCAACACAGCTCCAACACGCCCGCGACGGAACCGTCACAGACGCGATGCGCCGCGTCGCAGACCGTGAAGGCCGCGATCCCGAAGTCGTCCGCGAGGCGGTCGCCGACGGCCACGCCGTCATCCCAGCCAACCACCACCACGACGCCCTCGACCCGATGATCATCGGTCGCGACTTCGCCACCAAAGTCAACGCGAACATCGGGAACAGCGACACCACCGGCGACATCGACGACGAGCTCGAAAAGCTCCACACCGCAGTCCACTACGGCGCCGACACCGTCATGGACCTCTCGACGGGGGAGAACCTCGACGGCATCCGCACGGCGAACATCGACAACTCGCCGGTTCCCGTGGGGACGGTGCCCATCTACGAGGCGGTGACCCGTGTCGAGGACGTCACCGACATCACGCCCGACCTCCTCATCGACGTCGTCGAGAAGCAGGCCAAGCAGGGCGTCGACTACATGACCCTGCACGCCGGCGTTCTGGCCGAACACCTCCCGCTCACCGACGACCGCACCACCGGCATCGTCTCCCGGGGCGGGTCGATCCTCTCGCAGTGGATGACCGAACACGGCGAACAGAACCCACTGTACACCCACTACGACGAGCTCTGTGAGATCCTGCAGGCCCACGACGTCACCATCTCGCTGGGCGACGGCCTACGCCCGGGGTCGGTCGCGGACGCCAGCGACGACGCCCAGTTCGCCGAACTCGACACCCTCGGAGAGCTCACCCGGCGCGCCTGGGACCACGGCGTCCAAGCGATGGTCGAAGGCCCCGGCCACGTCCCCATGGACCAGATCCGCGCCAACGTCGACCGCCAACAGGAGGTCTGCGACGGCGCCCCGTTCTACGTGCTGGGCCCGCTGGTGACCGACATCGCCCCCGGCTACGACCACATCACCAGCGCCATCGGTGCGACCGAGGCCGCGCGCGCCGGGGCCGCGATGCTCTGCTACGTCACGCCCAAAGAGCACCTCGGACTCCCCGACGCCGAGGACGTCCGCGACGGCATGGCCGCCTACCGGATCGCCGCCCACGCGGGCGACGTCGCCGCCGGCAAACCCGGTGCCCGCGACTGGGACGACGCGCTCTCGGAGGCGCGCTACAACTTCGACTGGAACCGCCAGTTCGACCTCGCGCTCGACCCCGAGCGCGCACAGGCGTTCCACGACCAGACGCTGCCCGGTGACAACTACAAGGACGCCCGCTTCTGTTCGATGTGTGGCGTGGACTTCTGTTCGATGCGCATCGACCAGGACGCCCGCGACGCCGGCGACGACGCCGACGACATGACCGAACTCACCACCGAGACGGACCTCAGCGAGTCGGCGGCCGCGGAAGTGAACCGACCGCCCACCGGCACCCACGACGCGCCCGCCGCCGAGCAGGCACCCAGCCCGGGCGACGATGACGACGACTAGCAGTCCGGCGTGAACTCCACGCCCCGGATCTCGAATCGGGCACCGCCATCGGGAGCGTCGGCGGCCGTCACCGTCCACCCGTGGGCGTTCACGACGGCGCGAACGATGCGCAGTCCGTAGCCACTCCCGCCGGCGCGCGTCGACAGCCCCGGCTCGAAGGCGGCCTCCGGATCGAGATCACCGAACCCCGGGCCGTCGTCGGCCACCACGAACCCAGCCCCGCCCGCATCGGGGTGTGGATCGACGCGCCGAACCGACACCGAGACGGTCTCGCCGCCGTGCTCGGCGGCGTTCCGGAACAGGTTCTCGAACACCGTGCGGAGGCGTTCCGGATCGGCCGCCAGCCGCACGTCGGCACCGATGTCGACGGTCAGGGTCGCCGCGTCCGGAAGCGCGGTTGCCGCCGCGTCGGCGGCCACCGACGCCACCGACACCGCCGCAGGATCACCGACAACGTCGCCCTGCGCCGCCAACTCGTGGACGCCCGCCACGAGATCGGTCATGCGGTCGATGGCGGCGTGCGCGTTCTCGATGGCGTCGCTCGCGCGGCCGTCAGTGTCCCCGGCGTCGAGATGCTCGGCAGCCAGATCGAGGTGCCCGCTGGCCGCGTTCAGCGGGCTGCGGAGGTCGTGGCTGACGACGCCCGCGAACTCCCCCAGCCGGTCGGCCTGCTGGGTGAGCTGGTCGCGCTCGCGGCGGTGTCTGAGCTCGCGCTCCAGCCAGTCCGCAAGCACCCCGACGAACGCCTCGTCGGCCGCCGTGATCGGCTCCGGATGGGCGTCCCGGTCGGCGAAACACACCGTCCCGTGCGTGGTGCCGTCCCGACGGATCTCCGCGCCGATGTAACACTCCAGGCCGAACACGTCGTAGGCGGTGTCGTCGGCGAACGCCGACGCACCGGCGTCCCGCACCACCGTCGGCGCGTCGTCGGCGATCGTCTCCCGACAGTACGTGTCCGCCAGCGCGGTCTGCTCGCCGGGCTGCAACAGCGGGTGGTCGCCGACGGAGACGCGAACGAACTGCGTCCCGGCGTCGATCTTCGTGTAGAACCCCTCCTCGAACCCGAGGTAGTCGGCGCCGACCGCAAGCGCCGTGCGAACGCGGTCGTCGAACGGCACCTGGTCGTCGGTGTCGGTGGCGGCGTACAGCGCCTGCACCGCGTCGAGCGCCGACTCGACGTCGGCCGCCGTCGACTCGCTGGCCGCCCGCCGACCGACGACCACGACCGCAAACGCGTGGTCGTGGTCGTCGATGCCGTCCACGGCGGGGGCCGGCATCGGCTGCAACTCCAGCTCGACCGTGGCCGTCCCACCGCCGCTCGTGCGGTGGGTCGCGGTGAACTGGCTTGCCTCCCCTTGGACGGCCGCCGCAACCTGCTCGCGGACCGCCGCCTGCACGTCCTGGTCGTGAGTGAACCACGGGGCCTGCCAGAAGAACGTCCCGACGAGGTCGCGTGCGTCCGCGCCGATCACGTCCCGCGCGGCCTCGTTGGCGTACTCGATCCGGCCGTCGGGGCCGACGACGCCCGCGTACCACGACTGCGGGCGGTACAGCAGCGCCGCAAACTCCCGTACCAGCCGGCGTTCGTGCTCCGAGTGGCGATCCCCGACTGGCGCGTCGCTCATCAGGATTCGTGACTCAGGGCTTCCAGACGCCTAAATGTGGCCCTCAATGGGGGGACCCATGGGTTTTTGCTGAGCACACCACAACACGTGTGTATGGCTGCGCGTTCTCCGACGGGAGACGACGACACGACAGGCGCCGACTCGGCTGTGTTCGGCATCGCGACCGTCGACGAACACCTCCGGGACGCCGACGTGTCCTTCCCAGCGACCGGTGACGCCGTCGTTGCGGCGCTCGGCGACCCCGAGATCAAGGTCGGACCCACGGGCCACCGGATCGCACTCTCGGCCGCCGTCGAGGCGACCGATCGCAGCGAGTTCGACACGCGTCGCGCGTTCCTCGACGCGCTCTACGACGAGTTCGAGCGCGAGCGCACCCAGACCGACGGCATCATGGACTGGCTGCGGTCGCTGTTCTCCTGACCGGCGTCGCCGCTACGAGCGGATCCGGTCGACGGCCGCCAGGAAGCCGTCGCCGTGCGTCTCGGACAGCACTGTCTCGGCCGCGCCTTTCGCGTGGTCGTCGGCGTTCCCGACGGCGTACGACTCCCCCACGGCTTCGAACAGTTCGACGTCGTTCGCGGAGTCCCCGACAGCCGCGAAGTCGCCGGCCGACACGCCCAGCCGGTCCGCGACCGCGGGCAACGCGTTGCCCTTGCTCATCGACTCGGGTTTGACGTGGTACGCGAACCCGGTGTCGACGACGTGGAGGCCGTGATCGGCGGCCAACGCCGACAGCACGTCCAGGGGTTGCTCGCGGCTCACGGCGAGCTCGGTCTCCCGCCATCGGTTCGTGAGGTCCGCGTCCCCCCAGCCGATGTCGTGGCCGGCGTCCTCGAACGCCGCCGCGACCTGTTCGACCGCCCGGCTGTCACCGAACTGCAGCAGCTCGTCGCCGACGTACGCGACGCCGCCGTTCTCCGCGATCACGCGCTCGGCGATGCCCGCGAACTGGCAGAGCGCGACCGCGTACGGCAGTGCCTTGCCCGTCGCGACGACGACCGGTCCATCCCACCCACGAAGCACGTCCAGCACGCGGCCGTCGATGGAGCGATCGGCGCGACTCAGCGTGCCATCGATGTCGACCGCAAGCGGCGGGTCGGCGGTGTCCATACCGGCCGTCAGGGACGGCGCGCGTAAATGCCGTGTCCTTCCCACCGGTCGGGAGCCGGAGCAGCCCTTTTTGCGCCACCGCCCCGAGCAGCAGGCGTGTCAGACGAAGCCGCTGACGGCGTTCTGTTCGATCTCGACGGAACGATCTACGTGGGCGACGCCCTGGTGCCGGGGGCCGCGGCGGCGGTCGACGGGCTGCGGGCCGCCGGGGTCGGCGTGGGGTTCCTCTCGAACAAGGCGATCGAGCGCCGCGACGCGTTCGCGTCGAAACTCGACGGGCTCGGTGTGCCGGCCGACGAGTCCGCGATCCTCAACGCCGCGTCCATCGCGGCGTCCTACCTGGCGCGCGCCCACCCCGGTGAGTCGGTGTTCGTCGTCGGCGAGCCGCCGCTGTTCGAGGAGCTCGCCGCCCACGGCGTCGCCACCACCACAGACCCGGGTCGCGCCGACGTTCTGCTGGTGTCGATGGACCACGACTTCGATTACGACACCCTCACCGACGCGTTCAACGCGGTCGACGAGGGGACGCCGTTCCTGGCGACGAACCCCGACCGGACGTGTCCCGTCGCCGGCGGCGAGGTTCCGGACTGCGCGTCGATGGTCGGTGCCATCGAGGGGGCTACCGGGCGGTCCCTCGATCGGGTGTTGGGGAAACCGTCGCCGGTCGCCGTCGAGGCCGCGACGGACCTGCTCGGCGTCCCGCTGGCCCGGTGTGTGATGGTCGGCGACCGCATCGAGACGGACATCGAGATGGGGAACCGCGCCGGCATGACGACCGTCCTGGTGCTGTCCGGGGTCACGGACGACGCCGCGCTGGCGGCGAGCGACGTCGAGCCCGATCACGTCATCGACTCGGTGTCGGACCTCGACACCGTGCTGCCGGCGCTCACGTGAGCGCTCAGTCCGCCGCGTCCGGCCGGTACTCGCGGCTGATCGCCTTCCACTTGCCCGACCGGAACCGGAGGTAGTTGACCACCGCGGGCACGCACGTCTCCGAGAACAACGAGAGGTAGATGCCGTACAGCCCGAGCGGCGTTGTCGCGCCGAGATACACCAGCGGCAGCGCGCCGAGCATCCCCACCGCCCGCGAGTAGAACGGCCACCGGGTGTCGCCCGTGGCGTCGAGCGCGCCCGCAACCGTCGCGCCGATCCCCTGGGGGATCACCGCGGCCGCCGCAACGTACACCATCGTCACGGCGATCGGGACGCTGGGGTCGCTCGCGGAGTCAACGAACACACCCACGATCTGGCCGGCGAACGCGCAGACGACGCCCGCGAACATGACGTACATCACCACGGAATACAGCGTAATCTCGCGGCCGTAGGCGGCCGCCGTGGACTCCCTGCCCTGCCCGAGCTCCTGGCCGACGAGGCTGGACGCCGCGAGCCCGAACCCCCAGCCGGGCGTGTTCATGATGCCGAACACGCGGCGCACGATGATGTACGCGGCGGCGACGGGCTGCCCGAACAGGCTCATGAACGCCAACAGCGGGAACCGCGCCAGCGTCCACACCGAGTTCCGGCCCACCACGGGCAGCCCGATGGTGACGATGTCCCAGCAGTCATCGCGCACCCAGTACGCGCCCCGCACCGAGACCGTCATGGGGAACGCGCCGACGGCCGGCAGGCGGCCACGCGACAGCCCCACGACGAACGCCGTGGTCACCACGACGTTGCTGAGCACGGTGCCCAGACCGGCACCCACGACACCCCACCCCAGGCCGAAGATGAACACGCCGTTGAGGCCGATGTTGGCGAGCGCGCCGCCGCCGCGCAGCACCATCGCGGTGTAGGCGTCGTCAGCGCCGATGAGCGCGCGGCTCCCGATGAGATTCAGGCCCGCAAACGGCACCCCGAACGCGACCACGCGGAGGTAGTCCGCTCCGAAGGCGATCTCCGCCTGCCGGTCGGTCAACAGCCCGATCAGCGCGGCCGGATACGAGTAGAACAGCACCGCGATCGGGAGCGTCGCAGCCACGGTGAGCGCGGCACTCGATCGCAGCGCTTGCCCGGCGTCCGCGATCTCGTCGGCGCTGAACCGCTGGGAGACCAACGCGATGGTGCCGGCTGCCAGCCCGCCGCCGATGCTGAACGCCGCCCCCCAGAACGGTCCCGCGTAGCCGACGCCCGTGATGGCCGCCGACCCCAGGGCGGCACCCACCATTGCGACGTCGGCCGCACTCTTCGACATCCTGCCGATGCCAGTGAGGATTCGCGGCCACGCCAACTCGGCGGTTCGCCGTGCGCGCGACTCGGAGATCAACCCGAGGCGCGCGATCGCGACGCCGACTGCCCGGAGCAGCCAGCTGAAGGGATTCGGGACCATGGATACAGGTGCTCGGCTTGCCCCGCTGAAAAACGTCTGCATCCCGGAACGCCGCGCCGCCGCGACCGACCACCCAGCCCCCGTGGCTCAGTCGACCCGCCAGCCGCGCGCGGTGTCCGTGAGCGGCTCGCAGCCGTCGGCGGTGACCACCACGAGGTCCTCGATGCGGACGCCGAACTCCCCCGGGCGGTAGACGCCGGGTTCGATGGAGAACACCATCCCCACATCGAGTTTGCGGTCGCTGTCAGCGACTATGAACGGGGCCTCGTGGACGTCGAGGCCGACCCCGTGGCCGGTCCGGTGCACGAACGCGTCGCCGTAGCCGGCGTCCGCGATGACGCGCCGCGCGGCGGCGTCGACCGCGCCCGCGGACACCCCGGGTTCGACCGCGTCCACGGCGGCCCGGTGGGCGTCCCGCACGACCTCGTGGACCGTCCGAAACGCCGCCGGTGGATCGCCCGCGAACACCACCGTCCGGGTCTGGTCGCTGGGGTAGCGGTCGACGACCGTGCCGAAATCACACACCACCGGGTCGCCCCGCTGGATCTCCCGGGCGTCGTGGGTGTGGTGTGGCTTCGCGCCGTTGGGACCGCTGCCGGCGATCACATCGAACGAGACGCCGGTGCCGCCGTGGGCGGCCAGCCGGTCGGCGATGAAGTCGGCGAGCTCGTGCTCGGTCATCCCGATGGCGTCCGCGCCGAGCCCGCGCACGTCTGCCATCGCGGCGTCGGCGGCCCCGCCCGCCCGCCGGAGCGCGTCCAGCTCGGCGTCGTCTTTGCGCACCCGCAACGACCCGAGCACGGCGTCAGCCAACCCCCAGGTGGCGTCCGGCAGCGTGTCCCGCAGCAACTGCGTGAACTGCGCCCACATCGTGGGGTCAACGAGCAGCCGGCCGTCGGTCAGCCCGCGGTCGGCGGCGACGGCGCGCACCACCGCACCGGGGTCTTGGCTGTCGGTGTACGTTCGGATGTCATCGACCCAGGTCTCCGCGGCGAGTTGCGTCTCGTACAGCGCCGGCGCGACGAACGCCGGCTCGCCGTCGGCCGGAACGACCAACACCAGCAGGCGCTCGGAGGGCGTCTCGTCGAAGCCGCTGAGGTAGTAGAGGTTCGGGCTCGGGAACAACACCGCGCCGGCCGCGCCGGCGTCCCGGATGGTTCGCTGGCAGTCCCGCGTCCGCGATTCGAAGTCGGGCATAGCTGGCAGTCGTCGCGCCCGCCCTTCAATCCCGGTGGGGCGGCGAGTGGCTACACTTTTCCGGGTGGTTGGCCAACGTTCGGCCGATGAGACGCAGGGGAGGCCCAGGGGATGTCGTCGCCAGACGACCGCTGTCGCTGGTCGGCGTGCTGTTCGTCGTGGCGGCGATCGCGCACGTCTGGTGGTGGACGGTCACGCCCGGTCCCGGGAGAACGTTCAGCACCGCGCTCGGCAGCGGCCAGTACGTCGCCGCGGCGTCGGCGCTGGCCACGTACCCGACGGCGCACCCGGCGTACGTCGCCGCCGCGATCGTCGGGGTGGCGCTCGTCGTCCGGGACGCCACCTAGTGCGCCGTCCACCGGGAACGGTTATGAGCGTGGTCGCCCAAGCACGCCCATGAGTGGCTCCGAGCAGTCGCCCGATCCGGACACCCCACAGTCCGCCTCGTCGGCGACCCAAGACGGCGACGGACTGGCCGCCGCTGATGCGTTCGCGCTTCTCGGGAACGAAACCCGCATCGACATCCTGCAGGCGCTGTGGCGCGCCCCCGAGCGCCCGGTGTCGTTCTCGGCGCTGCGCAAGCGCGTCGGGATGCGCGACTCCGCGCAGTTCAACTACCACCTCTCGAAGCTCACCGACCACTTCGTGCGGTCGACCGATGACGGCTACGAGTTCCAGTACGCCGGCGAGAAGGTCGTGCGCGCGATCCTCGCGGGCACGTTCACCGACCGCGTGTCCCTTTCGGTGCCGATCACGGGCACCTGCTTTGCGTGCGGGGAGACACTCGTCGGCCAGTACGCCGACGAACGCCTCAGCGTCGAGTGTGCGGCGTGCGCCACCACGTACGCCCGGTACGCGTTCCCGCCGGGGGGCCTCCGCAACCGCTCGGACGCCGAGGTCGCAGCGGCCTTCGATCAGCGCATCCGCCACCTCCACTGCCTGGCCGCCGACGGCGTCTGCCCCGAGTGCGGGGGCCGCATGACGACCACCCTGACCCCCGACGACGACTCCCGCCTCGACCTGGACGTGCGCGTCGACCACACCTGCCAGCAGTGCCAGCACACGCTGTCCTCCCCGGTCGGGCTGTCGCTGCTCGACGACGCCACGGTGGTCGCGTTCCACGCCGACCACGGGATCGACGTGACGAGCACGCCACACTGGACGCTCGGCTGGTGTGTGACCGACGACACCACCGCGTACGACCCTGACCGCGACCGCGCCACGGTCACCATCCGCCTCGACGACGAATCGCTGACCGTCACCCTCGACGGCAGCCTGTCGGTCGTCGACACCACCCGGGCGTGATCGCGGGGGCTACAGCAGGGTGGCGTCGACGTACTCGCTGGCGGTCCGCCTGCCGGCCGCCAGCGCCGACGGATCGCCGTGCACGACCGACCGGGTGCGCGCGCCGTCGACGATGGTCATGAGCGAGCGGGCGACGTGGTCGGCGTCGACGGCTTCGAAAGCGCCTTCGTCGATGCCGTGGCTGATGACCGACTTGAGCATGAACCGCGTGTACTCGTCGTTTTGCTGGAACCGCTCCCGGAACGGCTCGTTGTAGGGGGCCTGCGCGCGCATCTCCAGCAGCGCGACCGACAGCGCCTGGTTGGGCTGGGGGTCGACGAGCAGCTCGTCGAGCAGCAGTGACAGCCGCGTCTCGGGGGCCGTCGTTTCGACCGCGCGGATGGACGCGACGAACTCCTCCAGGAGGTAGTCGAGAAACGCCGCCAACAGCTCCTCTTTGGTGTCGTAGTAGTAGTGGACGGCGGCCGTCGACTTCCCGTATTCGTCGGCGATCCGTTTGATCGTCAGGTCGACGTAGCCGTGCTCGCGGAGCGCGCTGTACGTCGCCTGCATGAGCTCCGCTTCGGCTTCCGAGAACTCCCGGTTCGAGGGCGCCGCCATTACGGAACACTTACCGCAGAGTCAGATAACTGTTTTCACGCGCCGATTCCCATGCAGTCGAGTCCCATGGTATGGCGTTCACAGGGCGTGAGGCGGCCGTATTCAGAATATTCGGGTAGCCAAAGTCTTTTGACTGACCGGTTAGTACGTCCACTCGTCCACGGTATGTATACTGACTCCGTACTCCTGTCTGTACCTGCATCACTCACGCGACCCCGGACGCTGGCGGCCGCCTGGCCCCGTGGTGTCCGGTCACCCGCCGCCCCGACGGGCAGTGTCCCGGGGCCGCCGTCGAACCACCAGCCGGCACGGCGCACGCACCAGCCGGCAGGCGAGCGCGCGACAGCGCGACTGTGCCACACGCACAGCCCCGCCGCGTCACGTCCTGTACCCCGAACAGAGGCGGTCCGCTGATGGGACTGCGCAGCCAGCTCTCGAAGCTGTTCAGAGGGCCGGAGTCCTTCGATCTCACGTCCGGCCGCATCGGCAAGCCGCTGTTCTTCCTGGCGATGCCGATCGTCATCACGAACCTCTTCCAGACCGCGTACAACCTGGCGGACACCTTCTGGCTGGGCCAGTACAACACCGACGCGCTGGCCGCCATCAGCTTCGCGTTCCCGATGGTGTTCCTGCTCATCTCGCTGGGGATGGGGATCTCCGTCGCCGGCAGCGTCCTGGTCGCCCAGTACACGGGTGCCGGCAAGGACGAGCAAGCCGAGTACGCCGCCTCCCAGACGGTCACCTTCTCGGTGCTGGCGTCGCTGCTGTTGGGCGGCATCGGCTACTTCTTCGTCGAGGACTTCCTCTCGGTGGTTGGCGCGTCCGACGCGGTGCTGCGGCCCGCCACCAGCTACATGCAGGTGGTCGCGCTCGGCCTCGCAGCCATGTTCGGGTTCGCGGTGTTCATCGCGCTCATGCGGGGGTACGGCGACACCATCACACCCATGCTGGTGATGTTCGGCTCCGTCGTGTTGAACATCGTCCTCGACCCGTTCCTCATCTTCGGGTGGACCGTCGTCGAGAACGCGCCCCTCGTCGGCACGGTCTCGTTCCCCAGACTCGGCATCCAGGGCGCAGCCATCGCGACCGTGTTCTCGCGGGCGCTCGCGTTCGCCGTCGGCCTCGCGATCATGTTCCGGGGGACCCGGGGCGTCGAGATCAACGCCGCCGACATGCTCCCGGATCTCTCGTATCTCCGGCGGCTCGTCCGCATCGGCCTGCCGGCCTCTATCGAAGGCACGGGGCGCGCGCTCTCGATGAACCTGCTGTTGTTCATCGTCGCGACGTTCCCCGATCACATCGTCGCCGCCTACGGGATCGGCACCCGCGTGTTCTCCGTGGTGTTCCTGCCGGCGATCGCCATCGCCCGGGGCGTCGAAACCATGACCGGGCAGAACGTCGGCGCCGGCAAGCCGGACCGCGCCGCCCGCGCCGCGCGGCTCGCAGCCACCATGCTGTTCGGCGTGCTGTCGGTGCTCGGGCTGATCGTGTACTGGTACCCGGAGCCCATCGTCTCCGTGTTCGTCGGTGCCGGCCAGGAGAACAGCGCGCAGGTCATCGAGGCCGGCAGCCAGTTCCTCCGGTACGTCGCGCTCACGTTCGGTTTCATCGGGATCGCGCGCGCCTACACGGGGAGCTTCCGTGGCGCCGGCAAAACCATGGTCGCGGCCGCGATCTCCGTGATCACCCTGGGCGTCATCCGGTTCCCGCTGGCGTGGGCCACCATCGGCAGCCTGGGATCGGCCGGCATCTGGCTGTCGTTCGCCGTCTCGAACGTCATCGGGGCGATCATCGCGTACGCGTGGTATCGCCGGGGCACGTGGCGCGACACCGGCGTCGTGGACGCGACGACAGCCCAGGAGGACACGGGCGTCGAGCAGTCCGCACAAACCGACTGACGCGCCGCTCGACCGGACCTCGCCGCCAGTTGTAAACGCGGCGACATCTGCCGAGAGCACGCCCAGTTTATGTTTCACACCCGAATCGATCAGTGCGGCCGTCAGAGGCACGCCGGCGCGTGCGGACGAACGCCCTTTTCCCGCCGCCCGCGCTATCACCGCGCATGCAGACCACGACGGCCAGCCAGTACCGCGTGCTCGGCGACGCCCCCGACCGCGACGGCCTGCTCGTGCTGGATCGCGCCGACTACGAACCCCTCCGCGTCACCACCGGCGACGCCGAGGGCGCGCTCGACGACACGGTGGCGGCGCTCCGTCCCGGATACCTCGTGGACGCCACGCTGGCCTGGAACGACGGCGACGCCCGCTTCACCGACGTCGACATCCAACGGCGCACCCTACTGACGTTCGCCCGCGGCGTCTCGGGACTGTTCGAGGCCGCACTCGACACGATGGCCGACGCCCACGAGAACGGCGTGGGCGTGACCGGGCGGCCGACGTTCAACACGGACAACGAACCCAACGGCGCGGTGTACGCGTTCGCCCAGCAGCCCGGCGAGCGCGACATCTTCACGGAGATCAGAACCGGCCGGCTCCCCATCGAGCCGCTCGTCGACCGCCTCGACGAGGACGCCGCCGACGCCCACGAGGTGTTCGTGTTCGACCCACTGGACCACGAGTTCACCATCGTCTACCTGGTGGCGCACCGCGACTCCGTGCTCGCGGACACCGTCAGGGACACCTACGACTGCCCGCGCCCGCCGGAGACGGACCGCGACTAACCGTCCCGTTGGGCGAGCCGCACGAGATCAGCCAGCGTCCGAATCACGGGCACCGCGATGTCGTGGTCGCGAGCGCGCTCGACGACCGCCCCGTGCAGTGACTCGACCTCCGTTCGCGCGCCCCCCGCGAGGTCCTGGCGCATCGAGGACTCGTTGGACGCGGTGCGCGCCGCGACCTGCCGCGCCCGCTCGACGACGGACTCCGACACCGACACCCCCTCGGCCTCCGCCACCCGCACCCCCTCCGTGACCGCGCGCTCAAGCACCCGCTCGCCCGGCGGGCACTCCACGAGCGCGCCGTTGTCCACGTCGGCGAGCGCCGTCGCCGCGTTGATCCCGACGTTCACGAGCACCTTCTCCCAGACCGCACGCTGGGGGGACGCAGTCACCGTCGTCTCCATGCCGCCCGTCGAGAACGTCGCCGCAACCGACGCGACGCGGGCGTCGTTCGCGCCGCGATACCGCCCGATGGTGGTCTCACCGCCGCCGGCGTGACGGACCACCCCCGGCTCCGTGCGCGCCGCACCGTGGGTGGTCGTCCCCACCAGCACCGTGTCCGCCGGCACGTGCTCGGCGAGCACGGCGGCGTTCCCCAGCCCGTTCTGGAGTGTCAACACCATCGCGCCGTCGCACTGCCGGCCGAGCGCCCGCGCCGCCGACGCGGTGTCGTAACTCTTCACGCACACCACAACGAGATCCGCGTCCGCAACCACCGACGGATCGGTCGCCACACTGGGCCGTGTCACCCTCGTGGTGCCGTCCGGCTGCACGACCCGCAGCCCGTCCTCCCGGACCCGAGTGAGGTGCTCGCTTTGGTGTCCGAGCAGCGTCACCGCGGTCTCGCCGCCAGCCAACACGCCACCAACCAGCGACCCCAGAGAGCCGGGTCCTTGCACAACAACGCGCATGTCACAACGCTTCCCACGCGGGCACAAATAGCTGTCCGGTCGCCGCCACCGACCGGTTTTTACCGCTGGCCACCCCGGTCCCGGTATGCTGACCGCGCGCCGCTTCGTCCGCGTCGTCGCCGTGGTGTGGCTGGCTGCACTCGCCTCCGCGGTTCTCACGTGGCCGCCCGCAGCGACCGCCGCGCTGTTCGGTGGCGGCGCGGCGATCGCGTTCCTCGCCGAACGCGTCGTCATCCGGGCCGGCTGGCTGACCCACCACATCGACCCCGCGATCCGCGGCGTCCCCCTGTACGCTCTGGCCGGCTGGACCGCCGTCGTGTACGCCGCGGCCCGTGTCGCGCTGCTCGTGACTGCCGGGTGGACGGCCGTCGCGACCGCAGCCGTCTTGGCGGCCGCGTTCGACGCCGTCACCGACCCGATCGGGGTTGCCAGCGACTACTGGACGTACCGTACCGCACTCGGCGGCCCGCAGTACTGTGGCGTGCCGTGGTGGAACACCGCTGGCTGGCTGGCGGTCGCCGCCGCCACCGCGGCACCCGCGGTTATGCTCCAGTGATCACGCCGACAACACGACCGCGCCGTCGTCGGTGTGCTCGATGTCGATGTCGTAGTCGAACTCCGCCAGCAGGTCGACACACGTTTCGATGTGCGTGGTCACCTCGGGCGCTCGCACTTCGCCGCCAGCCACGGCCACCACCGGCACGAGCTGGTCGGCGAGATGGCTGTCGACCGCGCCGGGCCCCGACTCGAACGCCGCGAGCGCGTCGGCGGCGTTCTCGCCGACGGCGTCGGCGCTCACGCCACGCTCGCCGAGCGCCGCGAAGCCGGCCCGCGAGTGTTCGTACTCGGCGGCCAGCACGACCGCCGACCCCGCCGAGTCGGCGTCGGTGTAGGCGATCTCGTGGGCGGCGTCCGGGGCGGCCGCCGTGGCCTGCTGCTCGGCCACCTCGTCGTCGGCCAGCGACGACTCCGCAACCGAGTACGCCGTCAGCGCCTCGCGGTCGCCGCGCTCGGTGAGGGTGATCGGCGTCGGCGTGGACGGCTCGACCGTGAGCGTCGCCTCGCCGCCGCCACGCGGATAGAACCCCCGACGGTCGACGGACACGGTGGCGTCGATCCCGTGCTCGCGCAGCAGCGGCAGTTTGACGTGCTGGAAGTAGTCCATCGGCGGCGCCCACTTCGCGTCCGTCCCACCGGTCAGGGTCGCAGTTATGGGCTCGTCGAGCGCGCCCGCAAGCGGCAGCAACGAGTCGAACACCAGCGGGATGCTGCCTGCGGTGCCGACCTCCACGCTCGTTGTCCCGCCGAGCGTCGGCTCCTCGTCGTCGTCGGCCTCCTCGGCAGCGACCTCCGGCTCGAAGCTGAACGCTTCCGATCCCACTTCGACGCCGTCCGTTGCCGCATCACAGATGTCGGCGACAGCGTTCACGGCGGCACAATGCTGGGCCTGCAGGCCAGGGTTCGATCGTGCGCGCCGCACGTACCGCATCCGGAAGGACTCTCCGGAGACCGCCGCACACGTTAATGCTGTGCGGACGAGCTGACCGCCACCGGAACTCCCGTCGAGAACGTGCATACGTACACCACGAACTGGATCAGTCAAAAGGGTGTCCGTCCGTCCCGCCACCGTTAGGGTGATGTCGCCGATACCACTGCCTGTGACCGACACTGACGACGCATGGCGGGCTCGCATCGCGGCCCACCGCGCGGACAAAGACGAGTTCCTGGCCACGCACGACCAGTCACCGATCCCGCCGGCCGACCGCGGGACCTTCGACGGCCTCCGATACTTCGACATCGACGCGTCGTTCCGGGTGGCCGCGCGATACCAGCCCGCCCGCGACCCCGAGGCGGTCGAACTGGAGACAACGCGTGGCCCGCCCGCGGAGTACACGCGTGCCGCCGTCCTCGGCTTCGACCTCGGGGACAGCCACCACACGCTCACCGCGTTCCGTGTCGAGGGTGAGTCGTCGCTGTTCGTCCCGTTCACCGACGAGACCACCGACGACGGGCGCACCTACGAGCACGGCCGCTACCTGGACATCGACCCCGCCGGGGCCGATGGTGGCGACGAGGTCGCCCTGGATTTCAACCTGGCGTACAACCCGTTTTGCGCGTACGGGGGGTCGTTCTTGTGTGCGCTGCCGCCCGCGGACAATCACGTTCCGGCGGCGATCACGGCCGGGGAGCGCGTCGACGCCGACTGAATCGGCGGTCCACGGGACGCGGAAAACAGGCGGCGTCAGGCGGCTGCTTCGGTGGCTTCCAGCAGCTCCTGGTAGCGGTTCCGGATGGTGACCTCGCTGACGTCGGTCACCTCGCTGACCTCGCTTTGGGTGACCTTGTGGTTGGTGAGGAGGCTGGACGCGTAGATCGCCGCGGCGGCCAGTCCGACCGGCGACTTGCCGCTGGTGACGCCGTCGGCCTGGGCGTTGGAGATGAGTTCTCGGGACCGCCGCTCGACCTCGTCGGGGAGGTCGAGGTCGCTTGCGAACCGCGGCACGTACTGCGCGGGGTCGGCGGGCGCGACTTCGAGGCTGAGCTCCCGGACGATGTAGCGGTACGTGCGCTTGAACTCCATCTCGTCGATGCGGCTGACGTTCGCCACCTCGTCGATGGAGCGTGGCGTGCTGAGCTGGCGCGCGGACGCGTACAGGGCGGCGGTGGCGACGCCCTCGATGGAGCGCCCGGGCAGCAGGTCCTCGCTGAGCGCGCGGCGGTAGATCACCGACGCGGTCTCCCGAACCTCCTTGGGCAGCCCGAGTGCGGAGGCCATGCGCTCGATCTCGCCGAGCGCCTGCTTGAGGTTGCGTTCCTTGCTGTTGCGGGTGCGGAAGCGCTCGTTCCACTTGCGCAGGCGCTGCATCTTCTGGCGCTGGTTGCTGGAGAGACTGTTCCCGTAGGCGTCCTTGTCCTGCCAGCCGATGTTCGTGGACAACCCCTTGTCGTGCATCATGTTCGTGGTCGGGGCGCCCACGCGGGATTTCTCGTCTTTCTCCGTGGAGTTGAACGCGCGCCACTCGGGGCCGCGGTCGATGCCGTTCTCCTCGACGACGAGCCCGCAGTCGACACAGACCGACTCGCCGTGCTCCTCGTCGTCGATGACCTGCCCGCCACACTCCGGGCAGGTCAGGACGTCTTCGTCGGGGGTCGATACTGTCTCGTCGTTGTCTGTCTGGCGCTGGTCGCTGCTGTATGTTCTGATTGTACTGTCACTCATTATGTTGGAAGTGCCGGGAGATGGCGCTGGTGCGCCCGGCTTGTCGTGAATCAAAGTAAGAGCGACAAGTACTTAAATGTTTCCCAGAAATGTGCGTTTCTTGGGAAACCGTATCGGCGTAGGCAACGGTTATCACGGCCACTGACTGGTGCTTTGGGGTAACCAAAACGTTACCGTCGGTGTGTCTCCACTTAGCGAAAGGCTTATGACTGTATATTGCGGTGGTAGCATCCAGTAATCGACCCCCGTTGCCGACTCCCCACCAGTGAAAGACATATAACGCCAGTCCACCCAACGTAGCACGAACGGCCAGTTCTATGAGTTCACAAGCGGGCACCGTGCTCATCGTCGACGACGATGCAGCCCTCACAGACGTCTACGCCGCCTGGCTCGCCGACGACTACCCCGTCGAGACAGCCACATCAGGGGCTGCTGCCCTCGACGTAATCGACGACCACGTCGATATCGTACTCCTCGACCGCCGCATGCCGGGGCTCTCCGGCGACGACGTGCTCGCGGAGATCCGTGCCGACGGCCACGACTGCCGCGTCGCCATGGTCACCGGCGTCGAACCCACCACGGACGTGATCGCCATGGGGTTCGACGAATACCTCGTCAAGCCGGTCGACAGCGACGACCTCCACCGCACCGTCGAGACGCTGCGGGATCGGCTGGCGTACAGCGACGACCTCCAGGAGCTGTACGCGTTGCTGTCCAAGCGCGCCCTCCTCGAAACCAACCCGGACGCCGCCGACACCGACGCCTACGACGACCTCGACGACCGCATCGACGCCCTTCGGGCCGATCTCACCGACACGGTGTCCGAGTTCAGCCACGACGACTTCCGTGCCGCATTCCACGACCTTACACCCCAGGACCCCGAAGGCAGCGCCAACGCAAACTGACGAATGCACGTTCACCGGAACCTGCGGTCGGCCATCCGCGCAGCAGCACACACCGCTGACTCGACCACGGCGCTCTACGACGGCGTCTGTGACGCCGCTGCCAACACCGGCACCACGTACGCCTACGTCTACACCCAGTCCGACGACCCCACTGCGCCCACCGTCCACGCCACCGCCGGGGACACCGACTCCGCGGCCATCCCGACGGTACCCACTGCGCCGTCGGCCGGCGTCACCACCGTCGACACCGCTGGGGGACGTGAATGCCACGTCCCCGTCCTGGACGGCGACGACCGCTACGCCACACTCTCGGTCCACATCGCCGACGGCACGCCAGCCCCCACGGACGACCTCCGCGCCGTCGGACAGACGATCGGCCTCGCCGCGGCGAAACTCACCGCCGAAGCGGCGCGCGACAGCCTCGCGGACGACCTCGACATCGAACAGCGCCAGTTCCGGAAACTCCACAGCATCGCCGCACAGATGATCGGCTGCGAAAACGAGCGCGCCATCTACCAGCTCGCCATCGACGCCGCCGAGAACATCCTCGAGTTCGACATCTGCGGCATCGACATCGCCCGCGACGGCGTCCTCGAACCGGTCGCGCTCTCCACGAGCCTCAACGCCGCCGACTCCCAGCGCCTCCCCGACGACGAAGGCATCGCCGGCCAAACCTACCAGGACACCACCACGATCATCGTTGACGACCTCCACGCCAGGCCCGACGCCGCCCCGGCAAAGGACGCCTACCGGTCGCTGCTCAGCGTCCCCATCAAGGACCTCGGCGTGTTCCAGGCCGCCGCGGAGCGCGAGAACGCGTTCGACGACCGCGACGCCGAAGTCGTCGAGCTCCTGATGGCCCACGTCGGCGAAACCCTCAGCGGCCTCTGGTCGGCGCACGCGCTGCGCGAGAGCGAGCGCAAATACCGCACCCTCATCGAACAGAGCCACGACGCCGTCACCATCCACACCCGCGACGGCTTCGCGTTCGTGAACGAGCCCGCCACCGAGCTGTTCGGCCGCGACGAGTCGACGCTCCTCGACCTGGCGGCCAGCGATCTCGTTCACCCCGACGACCACGACGCACTCACCCCCATCACCGACGACGCCGTGCCCGGCGACGACCACGACACCTTCGACGCGCGCGTCCAGCGCCCCGACGGCACCATCAGGCAGTGCGAAGTGTCGACGACCACCATCACCTACGAGGGTGACCCCGCGGTGCTGGCGTCGATCCGTGACATCACCGAGCGCAAGCGCCACGAACAAGCCCTCGAACGCAAAAACGACCGCCTCGAACAGTTCGCCAGCATCGTCAGCCACGACCTCCGCAGCCCGCTGAACGTCGCGAAAGGCAGCCTCGAACTCGCCAGGAACACCGGCGAGCACCAGCACTTCGACCGCGCCGCCGACGCCCTCGACCGCATGGACAGCCTCGTCGAGGACGTGCTCGCACTGTCGCGGCAGGGCGAGCTCGTCGCCGAAACCGAGCGCACCACGCTCGCGGAGATCGCCGCCGACGCCTGGGCGTCGATCAACGCCCCCGACGCCAGCGTCGAATACGACGCCGCAGCCATCGACGTCGACGCCGACCCTGGACGCCTCCAACAGCTCTTCGAGAACCTGTTCCGGAACGCCGTCGAGCACGCCGGCGACGACGTCACCATCCGGGTGGGATCCACCCCGGAGGGGTTCTACGTCGAGGACGACGGCCCCGGCATCGAACGCGACGCCGCGGACACCGTCTTCGAACGCGGCGTCTCCGGCACCGACACCGGCACCGGGTTCGGACTCGCGATCGTGCGCGAGATCGCCGACGCGCACGGCTGGTCGATCACCGCGGTGCCGGCAGGCGATGACGCGCCCGCCGACCGCGGTGCGCGCTTCGAAATCACCGGCGTCCCGGTGCTAGCTTAGGCGGTTCACTTGCCGTCGCCGTCCCCGAGTGACGCGGCGATGTCAGCCAGGCCTTCGTCCGGCGTGCCGGTCGACTCGTAGGTCGCCGTCTCCCCGGGTGCACGCAGGCCGTATTTGAACCCGGCGGCCACGACGTCGACGTGTACCGACCGCCCAGCCTCCAGGCCGGCGTCGGCGAGCCACGCGGCGAGTTCGTTGTCCGCGCCGTTGGGCTGGCGCGCGAGCCGCGGGGTCGCGTACGCGCCCCGGACGACAGGCGTGTCGTCGGCCGTTGCGGCCACGCTGGCGTGGTGTTCGGAGCCATCCAACACGACCCGCACCACGTCGCCGACCGGCAGCGACGCGGCGCTGTCAGCCGGCACCTGGACCGCCAGCCGCCGCGTACCGCCAGCCCGCACGACGGAGCCACGCCCCGACTGGACTGTCTCATGCGTCACGCGTTCGGTCATACGACCGCGTGGGGGCCCGACAAGCAAAACGCTCGCGGTCCCATCCACAGTGAGCCGGATCGTTTTTGCGCGTCGCCGACGAACACAGCGTATGGACGTACCCACGCCGACCGACAACCGCATCGGGAGCCGCAAACAGGCGGCGGTTGCCATCCTCCCGTTCCTGCTGTTGGGCCTGCTCGACGTCGTCCTGCTGCTCGGCTGGGGGCTGGATCCGCTCTGGGGGTTCGTCATCCTGCCGCCGATCCTGTTCATCAGCGTGCTCGGCTGGATCGCGTTCAAATCCGGGTTCGTGGACGATCGCGGCACGGCCTGACCCGCAGCCGGCTACGGCGCTGCGATCACGCGAGCGGGCGCGCCGTCGGCCGCAACCGGCAGCGGATACGCCTGGACCGGGACGCGTTCGGGGAGCCCGTCGAGGTTCGTCACGTTCTCAACGATCAGCGCTCCCGCACCCAGGAGCGCGCGGTGGGCCGGATACGCCGCGGCGTCGGATGACTCCCCCGCGGGCGCTGTTCGGGTCGGGTCCACGCTGGGCGCGTCCACCGCGACGGCGCACCCGGCGTCGGCGCAGCGCTCGGCGGCGGCCACGCTCAGGTGCGGGTGCTCGTAGTACTCAGGGCGGCCCCAGTCCGCGGCCGTCCCGGTGTTGAACACCACCATATCGTGGTCGTCCAGTGCTGGCACGCGATCCACGGGGATGGCGTCCCCGGGGCCGTAACCGGTGCAGTCGACGACGTGCGCGTCGAACCGGAACGCCGACACGTCGAAGGCGTCCAGGGACCGCCCGTCAGCGAGGAGGTGACTCGGGGCGTCGATGTGCGTGCCCGAATGCGTGCTACACGCCACCGCCGACACCCGGTAGCCGTCGGCCGCCATCGTGGCGTGTGGCGTCACCGCTGCCGGCGGATCACCGGGATACGGCTCGCCCGACCCCAGTGCGTGTGACAGATCGCGCATGCCGCCGCCTACACCCCGCCCGCCGTTGAACCCCGCGATCCACAAATACCGGTAAGCGTTAAAGCGGGCCTCCCACAGGGATTCGTATGGGGGTGGTGGCCGCGTTACCGTACGGACTGCTCACGGGAGGACTGCTCGCCGCCAGCTGGGGGCTGCTCCGCGCCGGCTCAATGACTGTGGTGCCGCTGTACGACGCGGACGCCGCCAGCGATCCCGCGGCCCTGTCCACCGTGGTCGCGGTGTCGCTCGCCGCGTTCGCAGTCGCGACGCTCGCGTTCACCGTGCTCCGGGCAGCGGGCCGGGACTCCGTCGTGGTGGTCGCCGGCTACGGCGTGGCCGTGCTGTCGGTCGCACTCACCACGGCGTGGCGCGCCCGCGCCTACGAGTGACACCGGCGGGTACTCACGCCGGCTGCTGGTAGCCCGTCACTGCCTCAAGAGCGCGCTGTACGAGCGCCGGGTCGTACGTCCAAAACCCATAGAACCCGCCGTCGGCGCGCTCCTCGGCCAGCAACGCCGAGGACTGCGCGCGGTCGGTGCCCCCGTCGTAGAGCACGAACCACGACACCGCAAGCTCGTCGCTCTCCGGGGCGTGCACCGCAAACGACGTGTCACCGAGCTCCGCGTCCGGCACGCCGTAGACGTGCACGGAGAGATCACACGCCGCGAGCTGCTCGTAGGTGTCACGCTCCTTTCGCACGTTCGACAGCCGCTGGAACCCCGTGTGAAGCTGGCCGCTGTTGGCGCGCCACGCCCGATCCTCGATCTCCCGGGACGCCATCGTCATCTGGCGCCGGTCGTAGGAGGTGAACGTGGTGTGATCGAGGTGCTCCAACAGCGGGCTGTACGGTGCTTCGTCGCCCACCTTGTGGAGGTCCCGGGACGCCAACTCGCGCAGCGCCGGCGCGTCAACCGACGCCAGCTGCGTCCCGTCGGCGTCCGCGAGGACCGCCCGCAGCGCGTCCTCGGTCGGCTCGTGCTCGATGGCAACGTGCTGGGACGAAAAGTACTCGCGCACGGCAGTGACGACGCCGTCACCCGCCGGTGCGTAGACCGTCAGTGCCTTCTCGCGGCCCCGTACCTCCGCCATTAGGTGCCGGAGACTCATCACTGATCGTTCTCCCCTCGCGTACAAATGCGTTGTTCATACCCAGCGACCGCCCCATGTTTTATGGTTGCCGCACAAGCGGTCTCAGGTATGGATCGAGCGATCGCAGTCGTCGAAGCCAGCGACTCCGCCAAGCAACTCGTCGAAGAAGCCGGCGAACTGGCCGCGGGCGTTGGCGCTGACCTCCTGTTGTTACACGTCACCACCGAAACCGAGTACGGCGAGCGCCGCGAGTCGATGGCCAACATCCCGGATTTCGACGTCACGTACACCATCGACGAAGCCACCGACGGCGCGCGCAAGTTCGCCTCCGACATCGGCCGTGACGTGCTCTCCGATGTCGACATCGAGCCGACATCCGTCGGCCGCGTCGGCGACAAGGGCGACGAGATCCTGGCGCTGGCCGACGACCGCGACGCCGACCACATCTTCATCGCCGGCCGGAAGCGTTCCCCAACCGGGAAAGCCATCTTCGGCGACGTCACCCAGCGCATCATCCTCGAATTCGACGGCGCGGTCACCGTCATCACGACCTGACGGCGCGCGCTCACAGCCACTCGTCGGGTTTCGTGTCGTAATCGAGGTCGTCCGCGGCCAGGTGCTCGACGGTCTCCCAGTCGAGCTCCGCGTGGCTGACCGACTCGCCGTCGTACCGCAACGCGACCCCCACCTCTTCGGGTTCGGGCTCGCGGTCGTTGCGGCGCGCGCGCTTCCGCTCGCTGTCCGTGACGCGTTTCGTGATCGTATGCAACACCACGGGCCGCCCCCACAGCTCGAAGACGCGTTGTAGCGTCGCCTCGGCCTGTTCGCGGTCCAACATCACGCCGTTGTACTCGTGGCCGAGCAACAGCTCGCCGCGGTTCTCGTGGTTCGCGTCGTACACCGCGATCGTCGGCTTTCCGAGGTTCGTGAACCGCAACAGGAGCTTGCGCTTCACGTCCGCGGCGTCGGTGCTGGTCGCCCGGAAATCACCCCGCGTCTGGCTGAACTCGTAGGCGAAATACTCGTTGGCGTCCACGAACTCCTGGGTGAGGAACTCGTCGACGAACGTCACGTCGTTGTGGCTCTCCCGGACGCTGTACATGCGATCCCACCCCGCAGTCACCGACACGTCCGCCAGCGCCGCCTCGACGCTGGCGTACCGCGCCGTGTCGAAGAGGTATCGGCTCACGGACTCCAACTCGTCGCGCGTCACGCGCCCCAGGAACCCCCGGTACTGGGGTTTCGCCAGCGAGTAATGCCGGTGGGCAAGCCCCTCGTAGGTGAACAGCTTCCACGGATACCGCTGGACGTCGATCTCGCGCTCCCGGGCGGCCGCAAGCCCCTGCCAGTCGACGTACGCGTCCGGCAGCGACTCGACGGCATCCAACTCGTCGGGCGCGACGGCCGCCACCGCGGCCGGTGGTGCCAACGTGTCCACCACGTCCGCGGTGTCGACCGTGTCGTGGAAGTTCCGCCACGTCACCCCATCCACGCGCAGCAGGTGCTCAAGCACCGCCCGCCGGTTGGCGCGGTTCTCCACGTACTCCCACAGCTCCTTCCCGAGTTTGTACGGGTTGAACCCCGGACTGTTCAGCACCCGGGCCTGGTGGTCGGCGTAGCTCAGGAGCTCGTCGTCGCCCGCGAACGCCTCCTCGCCCATCATCATCGACTCCCAGTACGCCGCCCACCCCTCGTTCATCACCTTCGTGGTGCGCTGGGGGGCGAAGTAGTACGCCTCCCGGCGCAGCAACTCCAGGAGCTCGCGCTGCCAGTCCTCGAAGGCCGCCGCCTTCTCGGCGTCCTCGTCGTAGGCCTGCCCGTGATCGCGCAGGAACGCCAGCAGGTCGTACTCGGGGGTTTCGGGGAACTGCACGCTGTCGTCGACCGCCGCAATGTCGTCCAGCCAGGTCTCCGTGAACACCTCGTCGCGGACCTCCTCGCTGACGCCAAGCGACGCCAGCGTCTCCGCCAGCGCGTCCGGATCACCGCCCTCCGCGTCCCGGTCGAACGCCCGCCGGTACTCGATGTTGTCCTCGATGGTCAACACCGTATCGATGAACCGCTCGACGGACTCCCGGCCGATCTCCGGGTCCGACAGGAACGACGCCACGCGGTCGGCGTGGCGCTCCAGCATCGCCGCCGCGTCCGGCCCCTCGCCGTCCGCGAACAGCCCGAACCACTGGTTGTTGTTGAAGAAATCCGCGTGCCCCTCGACGTGCGTGATCACCGCCTTCTGGTCCGCGAGGTCGTTGCTCACCTGCAGGAACGCGTTCGAGGGGTCGTCGTTGTTCACGATCTCGAACGCCTTCCCGCCGAGGAACTGCGTCTGCTTGCGTTGTTTCTCGTATTTCATCCCCCACCGCCAGTGTGGATACCGCGTCTGGAACCCATCGTAGGCGATGAGCTCGTTCATCTCGTCGTGGTCCACGACCCAATACTGCACGTCGTATGGGTCGAGGCCGAGCTTCCGGGCGAGCGCGTTGGCTTCCCGGGCCGGCTCGTCGAGCGTCTGGGCCGCCGCGTGCTTGGCTGGATCAGGCCGTGTCATTGTCCTCTGTGCTGAGAATCGTCTCGATGGCACCCATCACGTCATCGGGCTCGGTGACCGTCGTCACGGCGACGTTGTCGGTGTCGCCGAACGCGTCCCGGACTTTGCCTGCGTGCGTGCCCGTCTGGACGCCATCGGTGGGCTGTGTTTCGACGTACGCGTGCAGGTTCGCGTCGATGTCGTTCATCAACGGGATCACGTTCTCCTCGGTGTCGTCGTGGCTGTTCTCCCCGTCGCCGGCCGCGAACACGTACCGGTTCCACTCCGAGAACGGGTACTCGTCGAGCACGTTCTCGGCGAGCTCGTAGGCGGTCGAAATGCGGGTGCCGCCCCCGGACTGGATCCCGAAGAAGTCGGTGCGGTCGACCTCCCAGGCGTCGGCGTCGTGGGCGATGTACACGAACTCGGCGTTGTCGTACTTCCCGGTGAGATACCAGTCCAACGGGGTGAACGTCCGCTCGACGAGCTCGCGTTTGGACTCCCGCATCGACCCCGACACGTCGCGGATGTTCACCACGACGACGTTGCGCTCGCGGTGCTCGACGACTTTCGGATGTCGGAACCGCTCGTCCTCCCGCCGCAACGGCACCCGCCCCGGGCCGCCGCGCCGGATCCGGGTCCGCGTGGGTTCGACGTCGACCGCCGCCTCCATCGCGTCGATCGACGCCCACACCGCGTCGTCGACAACTCGGCCGGCGTCGTCGTCCGGGCTGGGGCTGCGGGCGCGCTCGGCGATCCACGCCCGCGACACCGGGATGTGCTGTTCGCGCGCCCAGGTGTACACCGCATCGACCCCCCAGCCGTCGACCCGCAACGCCGCCGTGACGTACGCCTCGTCGAAGTCCATCGCGATCTTGCGCTTCAACCCCTGCTTGTAGAGGTGCGCGAAATCCAGGGTGCCACGCGGGCCACGGCGCGCGGTCTCGTTGAACGCGCCCTCCGTCTCCGCGACCACCTTCTTCCCCTTCGGGTCGAGATCCAACCCCAGGCGCTCGTCGAGCTCCGCCGCGAACTCCTCGGGGTCCATCTCGTAATACTCGTGGTCGGCGCTCTCGTCGCCGGCCTCGTCGTCGTCACCCTCGCCGGCCTCGTCGGGCTCCCCGACCTGATCGCCGGGGTCGACATCGCCCTGCCCGACCCCGCCGCGATCGAGCTGGTCGTATTCGAACGCGGGCAGGTCCACGAGCTTGATCGGCACCCGCACGGCGTCGGGGCCGCTGCCCCCCAGATCGCCGTACTGGATGAACTCCGCGAGGTCTTGGCGGCGCTGTTCACCGATCTCGTGGAACCGTTCGCGGTCCTCTCTCAGTCCCATTCGTCCGTCACCTCCGAGATCACGCTTCGGGACGCCAGCTCGGCGCTCGCCCGCGAATACCCCCGCTCGGACACCAGAAACGAGATGGCGTCCGCCTTGACCGCGGCCGTGTCAGTGCCCTCCGGCGGGTCCGCCCACTGCGTCGGGTCGAACTCCGGGTGCACGCGCTTGACGTCGTCCCAGTCGTTGCCCGCGAGCACGTCGCGCAACACCGGCACCGTCGACAGATCCACGTCGTGGGCGTGGAACTCGTCGTCGCGGTGCTCCCAGGCGTGGCGAGTCACCGCCGTCATCACGGTGTCCTCGCGGAACGTCTCGACGGCCGGCGTGGGGTCGTTGCCGTGGTAGTGGGTGTCGGCGTCGAACCGCCCCAGCGTCTCCGTCTCGAACAGCTTCATCGACAGCGCGTCCGGCTCGGCCTGCTCGCCGCGCGCGTTCTCGACGGTGTCGCCGGTCGCCCACGCGTGGACGTTGTCGACGTACTCCTCGACCGCCGACTCGCTCGCGCCCTCCCCGGCCAGCACCGCGTCGCGCACGTCCTCGGCCTGCTGGTCGTGGATGTACGCCTCCACGACCGCCACCCGGTCGTTGAACTCCGCGCGCTCGGCGTCGGAGAACACCGGCGCGGACGACAGCCCGTCGACCATCCCGGACAGCACGTCACCGGGCGTGATGACCCGCTCGACCGCGAGGTCGGGGTGGCTGCGGTCGGCGTCCGCGTGCAGGCGATCGGCCAGCACGTCCCGCGTGTACGTCACCGGGATCCCGTTGGCACCGTCGGCACCGTCCGCGAGGTCGAACTCGCTCGCGTCCCGGCGGTCCTCCCCGCTGCCGACGTACCCTCGGTCGAACAGCAACGCCTTCTCGACCAGCGACAGCTCGTCGCCGTGGTCGTCGTCGTCGAGCCGTGTCACGACGCTGTACAGCGCGGCCGCCTCGATCGTGTGCGGCGCAAGCTCGCGCTCCGTCTCCCCGTCATCGTCGCGCACCGACACCGTCACCGGCTGTGCGGCGCGCTCGGCCAACACCTCCGGGTCCGTGGCCGTCCACACGCCGGCGTCACCGGTGAGCTCCCGGCGCAGCAACTGGGCTTCGAGACTGATCGACGTGAGATAGCCGAGCTCGTGTTTCGACAGCCGCCGCTTCAACGCCTTCAGCGGGTCGAACCCCTGCCGGTCGTCGTGTTTGTTCAGCTGCGCTTCCAGATCCAGATTCGAGATCACGACCAGCTGCGTGTCCAGGTCCATCCCGATCCCCTTGTCGAGTTTCACGCGGCGCTCGTCGGGCACGTTCAACAGCTTCTGTAGCAGGTCGGCGTGCTGGCTGGCGTCCTCCATGATGGTGAGACAGCCGTTGCCCTGCGAGAGCACGCCGTCGTAGCTGAACGCCTGGGGGTTCTTGCGCCCCTTCGAATCCAGTTGCCCGAGCAACCCCGCGACCCAGGACCCCACGAGGCGCTCTTTCGGGCTGCCGGCGTCCTCGGAGTGCAACACGCCGATCCCCTGGCCGCGCTCCACGACGTAGTTTTTCACGCGCAAATGCTTGGGATCGGTCGCCGCCGCGAACACGTCCGCGACGCCCTCGCGGCGGTACTGCTGTTCGAGGTGGTCGTAGGCCTCCCGGGAGAACGGCGGCAGGTCGGCGTCGGCGCGCAACGCGTCGGCGTCCTCGCGGTGGTCGTTGACGTCCGCGAGCACGTCCTCGCGGACGTCCGTCGGGAACACCGACAGCGGCGACGCCTGCACCGGACTCTCATACCAGTCGTCCTCGCGGTCGACGGGCTCCTCGCCGTAGGTCAACCCCGGACCGCGGTCGGCGTCCGAGACGTTCCACTCGATGGTGTATCGCCGGCCCGCGTCGGTCTTCGAGAACTCCCGGAGCCCGTTGATCAGACACCGCTTCAGCTCCGACTTCCCGGTGGCCGTCGGCCCGGCGAACCACAGGATGGTCTCGGCTTTGCCGCGGCCCGCCGCGATCGCGCGCACGTCGTCGACGAACGCGTTCAGCGTCGCCGTGTTCCCGAGGACCGCGTGCTCGCCGTCGTTGTGGGGGTCGTCGAAGAACCGATAGCGCTGCGCGCGCTCGCCGTTCTCCACGACCTCCCGGGTGCCCGCGCTCTCGATCGCCGCCAGCAGGTACCGGCTGGCGTGGGCGGCGGCTAACGGCTGTTCGAACGCCCGGTCGACGTACTCGGCGAGGCTCATCGGCTCGTCGTAGGCGTCCCGCAGCGCGCGGTTCGCCCGCCCAATGTAGTCTGTCACGATTCCAGTTCCGCTTTCGCGACCTCGGCGCCGGCGAACTCCAAGACCTCACGGGCACCGTCCTCGCTGTACCCGCGGTCGACGAGCGCCGCCACCCACTCGTTGTCCTGTTCCTCGTCGACGTCGGCGTTCGACACCAGCGCCGAGAAGTTGATGTTGTGCTTCTTGTCCTCCCAGAGCTTCCGCTCCAAGGCGCGGCGCAGTCGGTCGTTGTCTTGGGGATCGAACGGCTCGCCCTCACGGGCGCGCCGGCTCACCCAGTTCGACACCTCCTGGCGGAAGTCGTCTTTGCGGTCGCCGGGCACGCCGAGTTGCTCCTCGACGGCGCGCAGGAACGTCTCATCGGGCTCCTGCTCGCGGCCCGTGAGCTCGTCGGCGACGGTGTCGTCGTCGATGTACGCCATCACGTGGTCCATGTATTTCTCGCCCTGGCGCTGGATCTCGTCGAGATCGTAAGCGAGGGCGTGCCTGACGTCCTCGATGGCGCGCTCCTTGTACTCCTCGCGGACCTGTTCGAGGACGCGCTGGTAGTCCGCGACGTGGTCCTCGGGGATCGACCCGTGCTGGGGGAGGTTGTCCTCGACCCGGTTGAACACCGTCAGCGGCGACAGGAACCCGCGGTCGCGGTCCATCGACTCCATGATCGCGGCGGCGATCTCGTCGCCGACGAACCGCGGGCTGACGCCGTCCATGCCCTCCCGATCACCGGTGACCTCGGCCTCCTCGCGGAGCTTCTCCGGGTCGACGTCGTCGATGTCATCGAGCTCCCCGTTGTACGCTTTGGCCTTCTCCAAGAGCCCGATGGCGTCGGTGTCGGGCTCGCGGATGCGCGTGAGCACGCCGAACAGCCCGGCCATCGTGAGCGTGTGTGGCTCCACGTGGATGTCCGGCACGTCGGCGTTCCCGAGCAGCTTCTCGTAGATCTTGGCCTCCCGGTCGTACTCCAGGACGTACGGGAAGTCCACACGCTTGGTGCGGTCGTTGAACGCCTCCATCTTCTCGTCGGCGCGCTTGTCCTGGTATTCGGGCATGTTCGTGCGCCCGACGATCACCTGGTCGATGTCGATCCGGGGGTTGTTCTTCGGCTTGATGGTCTGTTCCTGGGTGGCGTGCAGGAAATCATAGAGGAACTCCCGCTGGAGTTTCAGCAGCTCCTCGCCGGAGAAGATGCCGCGGTTGGCGTTGCAGAACGCGCCGGCGTAGTCGAACGCCCGCGGGTCGCTCTCGCCGTAGACCGCGAGCTTCGAGTAGTTAACGTCGCCCGTGAGCTCGGTTTCGTCCTGGTTTTTCTTGTCCTTGGGCTCGAACGTCTCGATGCAGTCGCGGCGGTTCTCGCTGGCGACGAGCCGCACCACTTCGACGTGGGATTCCAGGACGGCCTGGAGGTCGTCGTCGTAGTGCGCGAGCAGCTCGTCCATGTAGAACTCGCTTTCGGGGTCGAGGCTCTGGCTGTTGCGCAGCGAGTACGGCGCGTCGAGGTCCTCGTTGAGGTCGTCGATGACCTGCTGGCGTTGGGCCTCCGGGAGCAACACGAGCGGGTCCTGGTGCATCGGGGAGGTGATGGTGTCGTCGTTGGGGTCCTGGTCGTCGATGACCGAGCAGAGATCGGTCCAGCGGAACGTGTACAGCCGCCCCTCGCGCTGTGCGGTGTAGTCCTCGAAATAGCGGCGGACCTGGCGGTCGACGTCTGATTTCCCCGAGCCAACGGGCCCGAGCAGGAGGATGATGCGCTTTTCAGGGCCGAGCCCCCGAGCGCCGCTTTTGACCTTGTTGACGAACTCGTGGATGGATTCGTGGACCTCCCGACCGAAGAACGTGTTCGCACCCTCGCCCAGCGGGTCCTCGGATGCAAGCCGGTACTCGACGACCCCGTCGTCGTCAGTCGTCTTGCCGTAGTAGTCGAACATGTCCGCGAGCCGCTGGTGGGCGTTGCGGGCGACCGTGGGGTCGTCGTAGAGGGTGTCCAGGTACCACTGGAAGCTCTGGGTGTCTCGGAGGTCCGCTGGCACTGACTCCGCGTATTGCTCGCTGAGTCGGTCGAGGGTTTCAGTCATGGTGGGTGTGTGTCTCGGTGGCTCGCCCGGGTGTGCGACCGAGGTGGGTCAGATGTGGGGTGTGGGGGCGGTCGCTGGACGGGACACCGGCACTCATATAATTATGGGGATTGGTAACACATAAGTGCGTTGCCCGTTGGCACACGTCATACGCCCGGATTCAGGGACGCCCGGCACACGACCGCGTCCCCATCCGGATATTTCCGGGTGGAACCTCGACACAACGACTGCCCCCGTCACAGACCGCAGAATAGTTCGGACTGTGTCACGTTCCGCGCCCGACCGACCCCGGCATATCCCACCAGTGAGTGCACATAAATACCGGCGGTACAAAGGTGGTAGCATGGACCACGACTCGTATCTCCGGGCCATCGGCCTCCCGGAGTACGCGGATGCGGCCTCGGACGCCGCCCACCGCGGCGCGGCGCTGGTTGCACGGCCGCCCCACACGACGATCACCACGGCGGCCGTCGAAGACCACTACACGTACCCCGTGCCGTCCGAGTCGACTCCCGGCACGGCGCGTGACGTCGGCCCCGCGGACGACCAGTACAACCTCGCGCCGATCTGTGGGCTCGAATACGACCCCGAACAGCTCCGCGACCACCCCAACACCGCCCGTCTCGCTGCGCTCGCCGGGACTGTCGACGCGCTCGCCGAGGAACTCCCCGTCGACTGGCTGGGGATCTACCGGCGTGCAGCCGACAGCGACGGCCACCCGATCCTCGTCAAGGAAGCCTACACGGGTGCGCCGTCACGCGCCGTCGTCCCGCTCACAGACTCGGTTGCTGCCCGCTCGACCAACGCCGCTGTGGGACGCAGCGGGGAGGCTGTGGTTGTCGACGACACCGCAGCCCACGACGGTCCCGGCAACGAGCGCGACAGCGCCGTCGCCAGCGAATGCTGTTGTCCCGTCCTCGCTGGCGACGACGTCGTCGGCATCGTCGACGCCGAATCCCACACCCCGGAGTTCTTCACGCCTGAGCGTGTGCTCACGATCGTGGGGGCGTGCGCCGGCCTCGCGGACTCGGAGCTTCTCACTCCGCCCCGGGTCGAACAGTAACGCGAAAAGACTTGTATTTGACACTTCTGCCAGAGTACTTAATACAGTGGGGGTGTTCTACTTCACCTGGAGAGATGGACGACCTCACTGGATTCCAGCGGGATTTGCTCGTGGTCGCCGCCGGGCTCGACACCCCGAACGGCCTCGACATCAAATCCGATCTCGAAACGTATTACACAGGCAACATCAACCACGGGCGCCTCTACCCCAACCTCGACACGCTCGTCGACAAGGGCCTCCTGGAGAAAACGAAAGCCGACGAACGAACCAACCACTACCTGCTCACCGACCGCGGGAAACGCGAGCTCCAGTCCCGCCGCGAGTGGGAAGACCAGTACGTGCCCACCCCTGCCGACGACAGTGACGGCCACCCCACAGCCCGGAACTAACACCCCCGCAAACCCCGCTGCCAGCCGCCCACCTCCACGCTACGCTTCGTCCCCACTGAGTTCCGCCGCCAGCTCCGCGGCCGCCGTCCGCACTGCCTCGTCGCTCGCTCGTGTCGGCTCCCACCCCAGCGCGGCTAGCTTCTCGATTGACAGCCGCATCCGCGGCACGTCGCCGGTCCAGCCGCGGTCGCCGCCCGTGTACTCGTAGGCCGGATCGACGCCGAGCTCGTCGCTGACGAGGTCCGCGATCGCGGTGACCGACGTGGTGGTCCGCGTCCCCAGGTTGAACACGTTCAGCGGCCGCGACGGGGCGTGCTCGATCACGTGCGTCATGGCGTCCACGCAGTCCTCGACGTGCAGGTAGGACTTCTCCTGGCGGCCGTCCCCCAGGATCGTCAGCGTCTCCGGGTCCGCCCGCAGCTTCTGAATGAAATCCGGGACGACGGTGCCACGCTGGCGCGGCCCCACGATGTTCGCGAACCGATACACCCACGACGTGATCCCCTGAGCGTGGGCGTACGTCGAGATCAGTCCCTCGTCGGCCAGCTTCGACGCGCCATAGACCGAGATCGGCTCCAGGGGCGCGTAATCCTCGGGCGTGGGCATCGGCGCTTCGCCGTACACCGTCGACGACGACGTGAACGCGAACCGGTCGACGCCGACCGCCGCCATCCGTTCGAGCACGTTGTACGTCATCGCCCCGTTCTCCTCGAACAGCTGTCGGGGCTGCCCGTAGTTCGTGTCCGTGTACGCCGCGAAGTGGAACACGATGTCCACGTCCGGCGTGATGACGTCCGCCACGTCGTCGGGGTCACACATGTCCCGGCGTCGGAACTCGACGCCGTCCGGAACCGCCTCACGGCTGCCCTTCGAGAGGTCGTCGGCCACGAGCACGTCGTTGTCGTCGGCCAGCGCGCCCGCTGCGTGGCTGCCCACGAGCCCTGCACCGCCCGTTACGACGATCCGCTTCCCAGTGAGTTCCATACCGGACGCTCTGGCCCCCACGACAAGTGCGTTCTGATTGCCCGGCCGCACCCGCCACGGCCAGGCGCGCCGTCCCGGCCGCTAAAACCCCCAGATCGGGAGGAACCGAAACGCCAGGTACGCGCTGACGGTGCCAACAATCGGCACCAGGTTCTGCATCGCGATCACCCGCACGGTCGTCCCCGGGTCGAAGAGGTCGCCCGCACTCGGGATGTCCTCGGGCTGTTCCTCGCCGATGGCCGGCACCGCCTCGTCGGGGTCGTCGGCGGCCAACCCGCCGACAGACACCGCCACGTCGGAGTCCCCGCTGACCGCGCTTTGCACGCTCACCGGGCGGGTCGCACGCCCCCACCCGAGCCCGACGATGCTCACCGTCGCGATGACCACGAAGCTCGCCGGAATCCCGATCGCCGACAGGAAGATCACCAGCGTCGCGCTCACCGACGCCACCACGATGGCGGCCGTCAGCGGCAGCTCGGTGATATCGCTGCCCATCGTTTCGAGGGTCCGGCGCGCGATCGTGAACGAGCCGACGCCGACCGCGGCACACCCCAGGAGGATGGCGGGGTTCATCCCCACCACGCCGCTGCCGACCAGCGGTGCGATGGCGTTCGCGATGTTCGACGTGCCGGAGGAAAACGCCATCAAACACCCGATCGTGATGACCGTGACCACGCCGAACAACTCCCGGCGGTTCGTGTTCTCCGCCGGCCGCACCGTCGGGATCGCGCCCGTCCGGTCGACCCGGAGGAGCGCGCCCTCCGTGCGGTTCATGGCCACCCGGCGGTGGAGCCGCGCGTAGAAGTATCGGCCGATGATCAGCGACACCCAGAAGCCGATGACGGGCGCGACCACCCACCAGATCACGATCTCACCCATGACCGCGACGTCGAGGGCGTCACGCGCCAATCCGAGGCCCGCGATCGCACCGACGGCGGTCATCGACGTCGATGCCGGCACACCGGCGTAGTTCCCGACGAACAACGCCAGTCCGATGAAAAACAGCACGCCGATGCTGGCCTCCAGGGTGAAGATACCGGGCTGGCGCAGCAGCTCCGTGCCCAGCGTGTCCACGACGCGGCGGCCGAGCGTCCACGCCCCGATGAAGAAGAACACGGTCATCAGACCGGCTGCCGTCGGCTTCGACAGCGCGTCCGCACCCACGGCCGGGCCGAACGCCGGCCCGGTCGTCGATCCGCCCACGTTGAAACCGACGAACGCCGCAACAACCAACCCCACCCCGAGCAGCGCGCTAATCATGGCTGCCCTCAGTGTGTCGCGTCCGCGCGCCGATCACGGCTCGGCCCCGTCCTCGTCGTCGCCGGGTTCGTCGTCGTCGCCCGGCTGCACGTCCGCTGCGGCGAGCCGCTCGTCGACGGTCTCTTTGACGGTTTGTTCGACGGTCTCTTCGACCGTCTCGTTGACCGACTCCTCGACTTGCTGTTTGACCGACTCCTCGACAGTCTCGCTGACCGTCTCATCCACGGTCTGCTCGACGGACTCTTTGACAGTCTCCTCGACGGTTTCGCTGACCGTCTCGTCGACGGTTTGCTCGACGGTCTCACCCACGGTTTCGTCGACCGTGGATTCGACGGACTCCTTGACCGTCTCCTCGACGGTTTCACTGACGGTCTCATCAACAGTCTGTTCGACGGTCTCACCGACAGTCTCGTCGACGGTTCGCTCGACGGTTTCGCCCATGGTTTGCTCGACGGCCTCGTCCATGGACTCCTCGACAGTCTCCGTGACGGTTTCGTCGACGGTCCGCGTCATCCACTCGGGATCGAAGCGCGCCATCTTCCATGCGATGTGCAACACGTAGGCCGCCAGCACGCCGAACCCGAACGCAACGCCGGTTTTCGTTCCGACGCGCAGGATCAGTCCGACTGCAACAAAGATCAACACGCCGTACGCGAGGTCGGTGAGGCTGTCGACGCGGCTCGGATTCACGCTACCACCGCCAGCCCTGCGAGGGGTGACAGACACGGCCAAAACTGGAAAGACATGTGCAAAGATCAGCTCCCCTACTGGTACAACGCCGGCGGGCATAGACATTCCGATCCGGGTGTGGACCATCGTCCACACGGCACACCGCATGGGCCGTTCCGAAACGCGTACCCCGACGGCACACCTTCCGGGACGCATGCAGTCCCATCCCGAAGTCGCGGTCCTCCGGTACGGCCATCGGCCGGGCCGGGACGACCGCATGACGACACACGTCGGGCTGACGGCGCGCGCGCTCGGCGCGGACCGCGTGCTGTTCCCCGACAACGCGACCCAGGCCGCCGAGACAGTCCGCGACATCACCGGCCGGTTCGGCGGCCCGTTCGATGTCGAACGGACGACGGAACTGAACGCCACCATCGAGGACTGGCCGGGCGCGGTCGTCCATCTCACGATGTACGGCGAACAGCTCCAGTCCGTCGACGACGAGATCCGCACCACCCACCGCGAGGAGCCGGTGTTGGTCGTCGTCGGCGGCGAGAAGGTGCCCGGGGATGTGTACGAGGCCGCCGACTGGAACGTCGGCGTGACGAACCAGCCCCACAGCGAGGTCGCCGGGCTCGCGGTCTTCCTCGACCGGCTGTTCGACGGCCGCGAACTCGAACAGGGCTACGAGAACGCCGAGCGCCGCGTGATCCCCGAGGAACTCGGCAAGCACGTCGTCGACGTCGAGGACGGCGACCACGCCGAGGTCGGCACCGCCGGCGACGGCGACTAGCCGCCGGCGGCGGTCGCGGCGACAGTCGTCGGCCAGGGCTCACCGAGCGCGACACGGAACAGGACCGCGATGGCGACGGCGGCGACTGCCGTTCCGCGCAGGGGACCGCCTCGGCGCGCGGTAGCGAGCACTCCAGTCACAGTATCCACTGACGAGCACCGGCCACGAAAGCCGTTCGCGGCCTCGCAGCGCCCACGAACGCCCCCGGAGTAACAAGACTTAATGGCGCTCCGACCGCCGGTTTCAACAATGGCTTTTGAGGACTTACTTGACGACCCCGTGGTACAGAAGTACCTCCACGAGCTGGTCGGACCGAAGGGGATGCCCGTCGCGGCCGCGCCGCCGGACGGCGAGGTGACCGACGAGGAGCTCGCCGAGCGACTCGGGCTGGAGCTCAACGACGTGCGGCGCGCGCTGTTCATCCTCTACGAGAACGACCTCGCGACCTACCGCCGGGTCCGCGACGAGGACTCGGGGTGGCTCACGTATCTCTGGACGTTCCAGTACGAGAACGTGCCGGGGAACCTCCGCGAGGAGATGGACCGACTGCTGGAGGCGCTCGTCGACCGCCGCGAGTACGAACTCGAAAACGAGTTCTACCTCTGTGAGGTCTGTTCGATCCGCTTCGAGTTCGGCGAGGCGATGGACCTCGGGTTCGAGTGTCCGGAGTGTGGCTCCGCCGTCGAAGCCATGGAGAACACCGACCTCGTTGACGCGATGGACGACCGCATCGAGCGACTGCGCTCGGAACTCGCCGTGGAGGCCTAATGGTCGTACTCGCAACCAAAGTCTACGTCAGCGGCGACGCCCGTGAGCGGGCCCTCGACGGGCTCCGGTCGCTCGTCGGCAACGACATCGGCTCCCTCGCGGTCACCGTCGATGTCGGCGTTCGACACGACGACTTCCCGACGGTCACCTTGGAGGGCCCGGACGAGGTCGCCGCCCGCAACGCGCTGGTGGAGTCCTGGGGCGAAATCACACCCGAGTTCGAGCCCGGAGAGACGTACGTCGGGACGCTTGCGTCCTGGGACGACGACGGCATCGTGCTCGACGCCGGCGAGGACGTGCGCGTCCCCGCCGCGGAGCTCGACCTCGGGCCGGGCACCCCCAGCCAGATCCGGGAGCGGTTCGGGCTCGTCCAGCACATGCCGCTGCGGTTCGTCCACGACGACGACGGGCCGGCGGCGCTCGCGGACGCCGAGCGCGACCGTCTCTACGAGTGGACCCGTGGGTCGGGGCGGCTGAACGTGAACAGCGCCACCCGCGGCGAGGTGCGGGCGACAGTCAACCGCGCGGGCCACGCCCGCGACATCGTCACCGTCGAGCGAATCGGGCTGCTCGAACAGAGCGTCATCTGCAAGGACTCCACTGATCCGCCGGGACTGCTGGCCGCGATCGGCCAACACCTCCCGTCGGAGCTCCTTGCCGTCGTGCCATGAGGGCGCTCTGGGTCGCGCTCGCGGTCGCCGCGCTCGCCGTCACCGCCGGCTGTGCTGGTTTCGGCGGCCCCCAGTCGGCTGCCACCCCATCCGACGAGCAGCTCGCCCAGAACGCCACCTACGAGTGGTCACACACCGCCCCGGTCGCGGTGAACATGTCCCGTGACACGTACACCGTCGTGGCGTCGGTCACGGACCGACAGAACGTGACCATCGGTCGGCCCGCCGGGCGTGGTGACGCCGCGCCGACGGACATCTCGGCGGTCGCGTTCCGACACCCCAACGGCACAGTCGTCGGCAGCGACGCGATCAACGTCTCGACCACGGACTCCGCGCTGGTCGCGACGTTCCCCGCGACCAACGGTACGTTCGCGTACACGGCCCCCGCGGACGGATCACAGACCGTGATCCCGGTGGTCGTCAACGGATCGCATTCGGTGACACTGCCCCGTGGAATGCGCGCCTCGCTTCCGATCATCAGCTCCATCCAGCCCGGCGGATACGACCGCCGGATCGACGACGACCGGGTGCGCCTGGCGTGGGATTCGGTGCCCGCCGACCGGATCCGGATCAGCTACTACAGCCAGCGCAACGCCATGCTGTTCGCCGGGCTCGCCGTCCTGTTGGGCCTCGTCGGGGCCGGCGGCGTCATCTACTATCGGCTCCAGATCCGGCAGCTCGAGTCCGAGCGCGTGGCGTCGGAGGTCGACCTCGAAAAGTAGGGGGCTTTTCTCCACGCGGCCCCTACCCGACTGCATGCAGGTGGCGTTGGTGACCGTCGGAGATGAATTGCTCGCCGGCGACACGGTGAACACGAACGCCGCGTGGCTCGGCCAGCAGCTTCACGAGCGCGGCGCGACAGTCGCACGGACGATCGTCATCCCTGACGAGGTGGCGACGATCCAGGCCGACGTTGCGGCGCTGTCCGAGCGGTACGACGCCGTGATCGTGACCGGTGGCGTCGGGCCGACTCACGACGACGTGACCATGGACGCCGTCGCGTCCGCGTTCGACCGCGAGCTCACAGAGCACGCCGACGCCGTGGCGTACTTCCAGCGCCACGACACCTACTCGGCGGCTGACCTCACCACCGGCACGACCCACCTCCCGGCGGGCGCCCGACTGCTGGAAAACCCCCGGGGCGTCGCGCCGGGTGCGGCCGTGAACAACGTCTACGTGCTGCCGGGCGTGCCCGACGAGATGAAAGGCATGTTCGGGACCGTCGCCGACGAGTTCACCGGCGAACAGGTGTACACCGAAGAGGTGTCGGTGGACGCCCCCGAGAGCGCGCTCATCGACACGATCGCGGCGCTCCAGGAGGCATACGACGTGACCGTCGGCAGTTACCCCGGCGACCGGGTCCGCGTGAAAATACAGCATTCTGATGCGGACACCGTCCGCGCCGCCGCCGACTGGTTCCGGGACCGCGTCACCGCAGTGTCTCGGGAGTGAAACGCCGGGTCACCGGTAGAAGGCTGCAAGCCACCCGACAACCAACGCGAGGCCGAGCACGGTGACCGCCCAGCCAGTGAGATTCGGTGGGAGTGACGCGCCAGCTTCAAGCGGTGTGAACATGTCTTGTGGTTCCGTCGTGACCGTGTTTAACCCTTGGGTCCGAGCACGGCGACGGTCCACCGGACCACGACGCTTTTAATCGCGTGCGTGCGACCACACGCCCACATGACCCCGCCACCCGCCGCGTCTCTCATCGCACCCCACGCGGGCACGCCGGTTCTCAACGAGGCCATGGTGTTCCTCGCCGAGCGCGCCGTCTTCCTCGTGCCGCTCGTGCTCGTGGTTCTCTGGGTTGCTCCCGGTGTCGATCGCCCGATCCCCGTGCTCGAAGCCGCCCTCGCGGGGCTCGGGATCACGACCCACGACGGGAAGCAAAAATCGGTGTTCGTGTTCGCCACAATCGTCGTCGCGCTCGCGATCTCGTACGGCATGGGCACACTCTACAGTCACCCCGCACCGTACGCCGCCGGCTACGAGACGCTGCTGGCCGGCCCGCCGGAGAACTCCTTCCCGAGCCAACACACGACGGTCATGTTCGCGTTCGCGTGGCCGCTGGCGTCTCTCCAAGACCGGTGGCGGGCCGTGGTTGTCGGTGTGGCGGTCGCGGCGCTCGTGGGCTACAGCCGCGTCTACGTCGGCGTCCACTACCCCGTCGACATCGCCGGCGGCATCGCTGCGTCCGTGCTCGGGTTCGGGGCCGTCTACGCGGCCCAGCCGCTGGTCACGGCGTTCGCGGACCGCTGCATTCGGGTTGAGGCACGGCTGCTGGGTGTTGTCTTCGGGGGTCGGTGAGCCTGTGGGCGGCGGAGCGTCGCGGGGCGCTCGCGCACGCCAGCCGCCGCGACCGCGTGGCTTTTTGTGGTCGCTGTCGCAGTGTCACGCATGCGCACTGTCGGCGTCGTCGTGAACCCGATCGCCGGGATGGGCGGCCGAGTCGGCCTCAAAGGCACCGATGGGAACGTCGCGGAGGCCCGCAAGCGCGGCGCGGACCAACGAGCCCCCCAGCGAGCGCGCACGGCGCTTGACGCGCTGCGTGACGCCGCCGGCGACGTGTCGGTTGTGACCTACGACGAGCCGATGGGCGGGGGCGTCGCCGCGGCCGCCGGGTTCACGCCCACCGTGGTGGGTCACCCGACCACGCCGGCGTCGACGGCGGCCGACACGCGGGCGGCCGTCGAGGCGTTCATCGACCACGGTGTGGACGTGATCCTGTTCGTGGGCGGCGACGGGACGGCAACCGACGTCGCGACCGCCGTCACAGCCCACGACGCGTCGGTGCCCGTCCTCGGCGTGCCGGCCGGCGTGAAGGTGTACTCCGCCGTGTTCGCGGTCCAACCGGCCGCTGCTGGCCGGGTTGCGGCGACCTTCGAAGACACCACCACCAGGGAGGTCAGCGACATCGACGAGGGCGCGTACCGCGACGGCGAGGTGCAGACGACGCTCCGTGGGGTCGTTGCAACCCCTGTCACGGAGGGGGCCGACGCCCTCCAGCCCGCCAAGCAAGCCTACGCCGGCACCACCGGCGCGCTGGCCGCTGGCGTCGCCGACAGCGTCCGCGACGGGGTGACGTACGTCCTGGGGCCCGGCGGCACGCTCGCCGAGATCGCCGACGCGCTCGGCGTCTCCGGATCGCCGCTCGGTGTGGACGTGTACCGTGACGGCGCGCTCGTTGTGCGCGACGGCAGCGCCAGCGAGATCACCGCGGCGCTTGGCACCGACAACGTCGTGTACGTCTCCCCGATCGGCGGCCAGGGGTTCGTGTTCGGGCGCGGCAACGATCAGATCTCCCCGGCGATCATCGACCGCAGCGAGGTCCGCGTCGTCGCTTCACCGCAGAAGCTCGATCAGACCGGCGTGTTGCGCGTCGATACCGGCAGCGAGGACACCGACGCGTCGCTGCGAGGCTGGCAGCGGGTCAGAACCGGCCGCTTCGAGAAGCGCCTCGTGAACGTGGTGTGAGGACGGCGGTTACTCGTCTTTGATCGATTTGAGCTGGTCGATGAGTTCCTCGCTGTCGGCCTCGGAGTCGAACGACACCTCCCCATCGTGGTCGTTCTCGTGGACGCTGACGCCCTTGTCTTCGTCCGTATCTACGCTCTGATCCTTCTGCTCGGACTCATCGTAGCTACCAAAACCCATGTGCATCTATACGACTGGGTCACGGAAAAGCACGCCGGATCACAGTGTCTGTGGGGATGCAGCCGGCCGTGGGTCGAAACTAAGGGCGCGCACGAACTTGCGTACGGCATGGGGACACGGAAAGTTCAGCAACTCGGCCCGTCGACGCTCGCGATGACGCTGCCCGCCGAATGGGCGCGCAGCCAGGACGTCGTGAAAGGCGACGAGGTGACCGTCCGCGAGGGGGGACGTGGCTCGCTGACTGTCACCCCGGCGTCGGCCCGCCAGGGGGAGACGGAAGCCACGATCCACGCCACGGACTTCGACGCCGACGCCGTCGAGCGCGCCATCGTCGGTCAGTACGTGCTCGGGCGGCGCATCATCCACGTCGAGAGCGAAGCCGCCCTCGACTCGGCGCACATCAACGCGGTCTACAGCGCCGAAACCCAGCTCATGGGGTTGGGGGTGGTCGAAGAAACCCCCGCCAGGATCACCATCCGGTGTTCGGTCGATCCGGCTGACTTCGACCTCAACAACCTCCTGGAGCGCCTCGAAAACACCGGGTCGACGATGCGCGGGGAGGCCGTGAAGGCGCTCGCCCACGGCAACCCGGATCTCGCACAGCGCGCGCTCAACCGGGAGCGACAGGCCAACAAGATCTTCGTGCTGTTGTTGCGGCTCATCTTCACCGCCTACCACGACCCCGGGCTGGCGCGCACGGTCGGACTCGACGAGGGGTTCCCGCTCGTCGGCTACCGGAGCGTCGCGAAGAACCTCGAACTCGTTGCGGACAACGCCGAAGACATCGCGGAGATCGTCATGGCGACGGACGGCCACACCTTGGACGTCGATCAGGCGACGATGCGCCGCATCCGCGAGTTCACCGACGCCGTCGACGACGTCGCCGCCAGCGCCGTTTCGGCGGCGGTCAACCGCGACTACGACGCCACAGTGGCGGTGCGCGAGCAGTTCAGCGCGATCGAGGACCGCGAGGCCGACATCCTGGCTGACCTCCCGGAGATGAACAACGCCGACCTGCTCGAAGCCCGGGAGGTGCTGGTGAGCCTCCAGCAGTCCGCACAGTACTCGATGCGCAACGCCGAGATCGCCGCGAACCTCGCGTTGAACGAGCAGTCCGCACACACCACACTCACGTGACCGACGCCCCCCGGCCGCCGAGTAGAATCAGTTAAGGGCCGCCACCGGCAACCCTGGCGTGTGACTATGCAGTCCGCCGACGAAACCGACAAGGGTGTTGGCGTGGGCATCGTGTTCGGCTTGCTGACGGCTGCAGCCGCCGCGTACGCCTTCGTATCGTCCGGGCAGTTTCAGACAGCAATCGGGTTCGGCGCGGCGATGGTGCTTGCGGCGTTGTCCGTCGGCGCGATCCAGCTCTGGGGGTAGCCGGAAAACCATTAAGCCGACGAAGCCACAACAGCAAGTGATGAGCGACTACACCGACGAGGAACGCCGCATCCTCGACTACCTTCGGGAGAGCGTCGACCGGGGTGAACGGTATTTCCGGTCGAAGAACATCGCGGACCATCTCGGGCTCTCCTCGAAGCAGGTCGGTGTTCGGCTCCCGGAGCTGGCGGAGAAATCGGAGGAAGTCGACATCGAGAAGTGGAGCCGGTCGAAATCGACGACGTGGCGGGTCGAGCCCGCGTAGTCCGGTAATCGGCGGCTTTTTCCTGACGGCACCGAAAATCCGCGTATGACCGTTCGGGTCGAGCGCACGTTCGAATTGGCGGTGCCCCCTGAGGACGTCTGGGCGTTTATCTCCGACCCGGAGAAGCGCGCCGACGCCATCAGCGTCGTCGATAGCTACACGACCACCGGCGACACGACGACGTGGCACGTCGAGTTGCCGATCCCCGTCGTCCGGCGCACCATCGACGTGGAGACACGCGACGTGGACGTACGACCGCCGACGTTCGTGAAGTTCATCGGCAAGTCGGGCATGTTCGACGTGACCGGCGAACACGAGATCGAGCCGGCCGACGCCGGATCGACGCTCACGAACCGGTTCGTCGTCGATGGCTCCGTGCCCGGCGTCGAGCAGTTCTTCAAGCGCAACCTCGACGACGAACTGGACCGCTTGCAGCGCAAGCTTGCCGACGCATAGCCGGTGTGGCGGGCGGGCAGGCCGAGACCCGGCACACGCACCCACCGACACGTGAGTTTAAGTAGTCGGAGCCAGTACTGTGTACTGCCGGAAACGACGCTTTTCTCGTCGTGACGGCATCACAACATCGCTCCGCGTCCGCACCCACCCCACCACCGCTGCTATCGGCGCGTGGCCACGATTCCGGGACTCGTGGCCACTCGCCACCATCCGCCTCTTCGTAAAAAACGTGTGTTCCGACGCGACGACGGCTTACTCGTCGGTGTTGATGTCCGCTGAGAGCCCCTGCGCCATCTCGATGTCCTTGGAGTTGTTCAGCGTCCACGCGGTGCGCTCAGTGACCGCTTCGATGACCTCGCGCGCGCTGGGGTAGCCGTTCCCGGATTTCTTCATGCCGCCGAACGGCAACTGGACTTCCGCGCCGATGCACGGCAGGTTGCCGTACGCCAGCCCGACTTCGGCGTTGTCGCGGTAGTAGTTGATCTGGCGGTAGTCCTCGCTGATGACCGCGCCAGCGAGCCCGTAGGGCGTGTCGTTGTGGATCTCGACGGCGCGCTCGATGTCACCGGAGTACTCGATGAGCGCGACGTGCGGGCCGAAGACCTCCTCGGTGATCGAGCGCAGGTCCGGATCGTAGTCCACCTCGTAGACGAACGGCCCCACCCAGTTGCCGTCCTCGTGGCCGTCGGGGATCTCGTCGTCGCCGAGCTCGGTGCGGTCGACGAGCACGTTCTCGGCTTCCTCGCGGGCGATGTCGTTGTACGTCTGGATCTTCTCGACGTGGGCGGGCTCGATGGCCGGCCCCATGAACGTCTCCTCGTCGAGGGGGTCGTCGACTGCAACCGACTCCGCGATCTCGACGAACCGCTGTTTGAACTCGTCGTAGAGGTCCTCGTGGACGATGAGGCGCTCGCTGGACACACAGCGCTGGCCGGTCGTCTTGAACGAGCTCATGACCGCGGCGTGAACGGCGATGTCGAGGTCCGCCTTCTCGGTGACGACGATGCCGTTCTTGCCGCCCATCTCGCAGGCTGCGAGCTTGCCGGGGTCGTCGGCGACCGTCTGTGCGACCTCCTCGCCGACCTCGGCGGAGCCGGTGAACAGCACGGTGTCGATGTCGTCGTGGTCGACGATGCGGGCGCCGGCGTCGCCGAAGCCCTGCACCATGTTGAACACGCCGTCGGGGATGCCGGCGTCCGCGAACATCTCGGCGATGATCTGGCCACACCACGGCGTCTGCTCGGCGGGCTTCCAGACGACGGTGTTGCCCTCGACCAGCGCGACGGCCATGTGCCAGAACGGGATGGCGACCGGGAAGTTCCACGGCGTGATGCAGCCGACGACGCCGCGCGGCTGGCGTCGCATGTAGGCGTCCTTCTCGGGGATCTCGGAGGGGACCACGTCGCCTTTCGGGTGGCGGGCGTCGCCGGCCGCCCACTCGACCATCTGCCAGGCTTCGGTTACGTCGGCTTTCCCCTCGCTGATCTCCTTGCCACACTCCTTGGTGACGACCTCACCGAGCTCCTGGTGGCGGTCTTTGAGCTCGTGGTAGATGTCCCAGAGGTACTCCGCGCGGTCGATGCGGGACAGCGACTGCCACTCGTCCTCGGCGTCGTCGGCGGCCGCGATCGCCGCCTCGACGTCGGTCGTCGTGCCACGCTGGAACGTGCCCAGCGTCTCGCCGTTCGCGGGGTTCCTGCTGTCGAAGGTCTCGGTGCCGTCGCCGTCGACCCATTCGCCGTTGATGTAATGTTGGTACGTCATCGGGAGAGTCTGCGTTGTACTGCGTGAAAAAGATGGGTCTTCTATGGACGATAGCGCGTACACTGTCACATGGTGTCACAGGCCGCGCTGGGCGTTCGTTGCGGCCATCCCGATGTGGCCGGTCAGCGCCGCGGTGTCGAAGTCGTGGTCGGGGCGAAGCTGGACGAACCCCAGGAAGTCCTGGGCGCGCAAGAGCGCGTCCATCGTGGTGGAGACGTCCGCCGCGGCCTCGTCGACGGTGTACGACTCGCGGGCGATCCGCACCACGGTCTGGGCGTCGATGAGCGGCTCCAGGGCGGCGAGCGCGCACGCGAGGTCGTACGCGCGGGCGTCGGCGATGGCGTCCGTGTCGACGTTGGTGGCGTCGATGAAGTAGAGCTCGCCGTCGGACACGAGCACGTTCTCGGCGCGCAGGTCGCCGTGTGCGACCCCGTTGGCGTGCATCGTGGACAGCGCCTCGAAGACCGCCGGCGCGTGGGCGGCCACGTCCGCCGCGGGCACTTCGTCCAGGGGCGTGAACGCCGGCAGGTAATCCAACACGAGCACGCCGAAGCCGTCGACCTCGAAGGCCTCGATCGGCCGCGGGGCGTTCACGCCGAGCGCCCGGAGATCGCGGGTGGCGTCGCGTTCGTGTTCGGCCATCGCAACCGGGCCGTCGAAGCGCTCGAAGAACCCCTCGGTGCCGCTGGAGAACATCCCCAGGTTCCGCGCACCGGTGAACACCGCGTGCACGAGCGCGTTCTGCTCGGAGATGACTTTCACGAACCAGCGGTCGTTGACGACACACGGCGTCGACAACCAGTTGTCGGCGTCGAGGAACACGACCCGCACGGTGTCTTGGTCGTAGCGTGCGCCGAGCTCGTGGGCGACAGCTTCCAGTGACTCCCATGGGACGGTGCCGCGAACGAGCTGGCGGATGCGCACACTGGGGGTTCGGCGGCCCGAGTCAAATGTCCAACGCCATCGCGGTTCGTCGGTACGGCGCCGGGGGTGTCCGGCCGGTCGACTGGGACCGCCCACACAGCCGTTGTAACAAGTACATGTTTTCGGTGCGTTTATCATGGTTGTGCCAAACGTTGACGCATGAACCACGAGCTGCCCGACGAGCACGCGCTCATCCAGGAGACCGTCCGCGAGTTCTGCGCGGCGGAGATCGAGCCGATCGCCGGCGACATCGAAGCCGAGCATCGCTTCGCCACGGAGGTCTTCGACGCGCTCGCGGACCTCGACATGCTCGGGGTGCCGATCAGCGACGAGTACGGCGGCCTCGGGGGCGACCAGCTCATGTACGCCACGGTCACCGAGGAGCTCGGCCGCGTCTCGGGCTCGATCGGGCTCTCGTACGCCGCCCACGTCTCCCTGGGCGCGAAACCCATCGAACTGTTCGGCACCGCCGAACAGAAACGCGAGTGGCTGCGCCCGCTGGCCGAAGGCGACTACCTGGGGGCGTGGGCGCTCACGGAACCAACCAGCGGCAGCGACGCCAGCGACATGTCCACCACGGCCACGCGCGACGGCGACGACTACGTGCTCAACGGCACCAAGCAGTTCATCACGAACGCCTCCGTCGCCGGCAGCGTCGTCGTCAAAGCGGTCACCGACCCGGACGCCGGCTACGACGGCATCTCCACGTTCATCGTCGACCCCGCCGACGACGGCTTCGAGGTCACGGCCGAATGGGACAAGATGGGGCTGAACGCCTCACCCACCTGTGAGATCTCCTTCGACAACTGCCGCATCCCCGCCGACCGCCTGCTCGGCGAGGAAGGCGACGGCTGGACGCAGACCAAGAAAACACTCGACGGCGGCCGCATCTCGATCGCCGCCCTCTCGACCGGGCTCGCACAGGGCGCGTACACCGCTGCCAGCGAGTACGCCACCGACCGCGAGCAGTTCGGCCAGCCGATCTCCCGGTTCGACGCCGTCCGCAACACGCTGGTCGACATGCACCGCAAGATCGAGCGGGCCCGGCTCCTGACACGCCGCGCCGCCAGCAAATACGACGCCGGCGAGTCGGTCACCCGTGAGTCCGCGCTCGCCAAGCTCGACGCCAGCGAGGCCGCCCGCGAGGTCGCCGAGGACGCCGTCCAGACGCTGGGCGGCTACGGCTACACCACGGACTTCGCCCCCCAGCGGTTCTTCCGGGACGCCAAGCTGATGGAGATCGGCGAGGGCACCAGCGAGATCCAGCACCTCGTCATCGGCCGCGAGCTCGGGCTGTGAGCGCCCGCCGCCCGGCCGTTCACGGATCCGAGTCGCCGCGCTGGGCGAGCACCCGGTCGGCGATGTCCCCCGAGGACAGCACCTCGTCGTCGTAGCGCGCCTCGCGGGGGGACGCGCGTTCGACCGCGCAGTCGAGGCCACGGTCGGCGAGTTCGGCTTCGATGGCGGCCGCGTCGTGGTGCTGGTCGAACCCCAGCGCGATCACGTCCGGGTCGATGGCCTCGATCGGCGCGAAGATGTCCTCGGGGTGGCCGATCCGGGCGTGGTCGACGGGGTCGAGCGCGGCCACCACGTCGCGGCGCTGGCGGTTCGGCAACACCGGCGGGTCCTTGTGCGTGACGTTCTCGCGGCGCGCGAGGATGACGTGCAGTTCGTCGCCCATCGCGGCCGCGTCCTCCAGGTAATGAACGTGGCCGGGGTGAATCAGGTCGAACGTCCCCTGCGCGACGACGCGTGTCATTCTAACTCCTCGTCGATGTCGGCCTGTGTGAAATCGAAAAACGACTCGGGGTCCGGCAAGTCGACGTCGAGCACCGTCGTCGTGCGGGGTTCGCCCTCGCTGTCGAACGCCCGCCAGCAGTCCGGCCCGTAGGGGTGGCCGAGGATGATGTGGAGTTGCCCCTTCCCGAACATCGACCGGTCGGCGTCCGACGGCGCGAGCACGCCGTTGGGGTGGGAGTGGATGCTGCCGACGTTGCGCATGTCGTTGGGCACCTGTGTCGACCCGAACGTGGCGCTCACGGGGTTGGTTTCGGTGCCCGGGATCACGAGCACGTCGGTCACGACGTATCCGTCGTCGGCGTCCAGATCGAACGCCGACGCGGGCGTCGCCCGCAACAGCCCGAGGTACTCGTCGGGGTGAGAGTCCTGGGCCGCCTCCCGGGCGAACTCCAGGGCGTCCTCGGCGATGCCGAGTACGGACGGCCGGCCACCGAACAACATACCGTGGTGTCCGCGCCCGCTGAAGTTGAGGGTTCCGACTCGCTGCCGGCACAGCCGAGGCCGAACCTCGCAGGAGTTAAAACTGCCGCCGCCAATCCCTAGACAAGATGACTGACGCCACTGTGGGCGATGAGGCCGCTGCGCCAACCGTCGTCCGTCTCGACGCCTCCTGCACCACCCAGGAGGTCGAAGCCGGCGAATACTACCACGCCACCGTCAACGGTGTCGTGGAGTACGGCGCGTTCGTCGACCTCTCCGAGCACGTCTCCGGACTGATCCACGAATCGACGTACTCCGGCGATCCCGACCTGGCGGTCGACGACGACGTGATCGTGCACCTGTCGGCCGTCCGCGACAACGGCGACCTGAGCTTCGAGTTCGTCGACCCCGAGGAGTACCGGACCGAACAGCGCAGCCACGCCTACGAGCGCACCACCGCCGACGCCGTCGGGTCCCGGATCGGAGACACCGTCCACATCGAGGGCGAGGTCGTCCAGATCAAGCAGACCGCCGGCCCCACGGTGTTCCGGGTGCGCGACGAAACCAGCGCCATCCCCTGCACCGCCTTCGAGGACGCCGGCGTGCGCGCCCACCCCGGCGTCGAGGTCGGCGACATCGTCCACGTCAGCGGCGACGCCGACGACCGCGAGGGAACCACCCAACTCGAAGTGGACGCCTTCGAGGTGCTGTCGGGCGGCGACAGCGCCGACGTCGCGCGCCGCCTCGACGCGGCGCTGGCCGAACAAGCAGACCCCGTCGATGTCGACGCGCTCGTCGACTGGCCGGCGCTCGAACAGCTCCTGCCGGACCTCCGGTCGGTCGCGCGGACACTCCGCCGCGCGGTCTTGGAGGGGCGTCCCATCCGGATGCGCCACCACGCAGACGGCGACGGCATGTGCGCCAGCCTCCCGGTGCAGTACGCCCTCCGGCAGTTCATCGAGGACACCCACCAGGACGAGGACGCCGCCCGCCACCTCCTCAAGCGCCTCCCCAGCAAGGCCCCCTACTACGAGATGGAGGACGCCACCCGCGACCTCAACTTCGCGCTGGAGGATCGCGCCCGCCACGGCCAGAAGCTCCCGCTGTTGTTGATGCTTGACAACGGCAGCACCGAAGAGGACACGCCCGCCTACAAGACCCTGGACAACTACGACATCCCGATCGTCGTCGTCGACCACCACCACCCCGATCCGGGGGCCGTCGACCCGCTGGTCGACGAGCACGTCAACCCCTACCTGCACGGCGAGGACTACCGCATCACCACCGGGATGCTGTGTGTGGAACTCGCACGCATGATCTACCCCGGGATCACGAGCGACCTCGAACACGTGCCCGCGGTTGCCGGCCTCTCGGACCGCTCGAAGGCCGACGCCATGACCGACTACTTGGACCTCGCCCGGGACGCCGGCTACGACGAGTCGTTCCTCCAGCAGATGAGCGAGGCCCTCGATTACGAGGCGTACATGCTCCGGTACGACCACGGCACCCAGGTCATCGCGGACATCCTGAACGTGGACGGCGACGCGCAGCGCCACCGCGAACTCGTGCCGTTCCTCGACCGGCTCGCCAGCGAAGCCGTCGCCGAGCAACTGGACGCAACGCGGAGCCACGTCGAACACGAGCGCGTCGCCAGCGGCGCGAACCTCTACCGGATCGACGTGGAGAACCACGCCCACCGCTTTACGTACCCCGCGCCGGGGAAAACAACCGGCGAGATCCACGACCGCAAGGTCGAGGAAACCGGGGAGCCGGTGATCACCATCGGCTACGGCCCGGACTTCGCGGTGCTCCGGTCGGACGGGGTGCGCCTGGACATCCCCACGATGGTCGAAGAACTCAACGCCGAACTCCCCGGGGCCGGCGTCTCCGGCGGCGGCCACCTGGTCGTCGGCTCGATCCGGTTCGTCCCCGGGATGCGTGATGCGGTGCTGGACGCGCTCATCGAGAAGATGGCCGACGCCGAACTCGACGCCGACCTCCGGAGCGCCCCACAGCGCTAACCCGCCTCGAATTCGACGCGGGCGGCCGCCGCGAGCAGGCCGGCAGTGACGGCGACACAACACGCCACCGCGACGCCGACCGGGAGCCGCCACGCGCCGCCCCGCCAGTCGGCACGAAACGCCCGCCCGTAGTACGTTGCGACGGCGGGATCGTCGATCACCACGACCACCTCCCGGTTCTCCGTGGCGGCCTGGGTGTTCCAGTTCAGGCTGCCGACGACCGCGCGCTCGCCGTCGACGACCGCGCCCTTCACGTGCACCTTCTCGAAGCGCGACCGCGGCTCGACGATCGCCGCCGCCAGATCCAGCTCGTGGGCGTCAGCAACAGCGTTCAGCCGCCGGGTCGTGTTGCGGTTCTGAGCTTCGTTGTACCACCGCCCCGACAGCAGCACGCGCACCCGGACCCCACGCTTGGCCGCGTCAACGAGCGCGGTCGTGAACTCGCCGTGTGGATCCAGGCGCGGCTGCTCGACGACCACCGACTCGGTGGCGTTGTCGAGCAGCGCGTGCACGCCCTGGCGGGCGTTGTCCGGTGCAACATGCACCACCGCGCGGTCAGCCTGGGTCGTGACCGGCGGGAACCGGGTGGCGAACTCGCCGGAGGCCACGGACCGGTTCCGGGCGGTGAGGGTGTCCCGAGCCGCCGCCCACGGCTGTGCGTCCGGCCACCCGGTGTCGGCGCGGAACACGGCCGCGAGGTGGGCGGCCAGCCGAGCGTCGGCCACCGACACGCCCCACCCGCGGTTGGCGTGGCCGCCGCTCCCGGACGGCTTCCAGTTCTCCGAGAGCACGACCGCGCGGTCGTCGGCGACCACGTACTTGGCGTGGTGGAACCGATAGCGGGCGCGCTCACCCCCAAGCACGCGCACGTCTACGCCCGCTGCACTGAGCCGGTCTGCCTGGGTGATCTCGGCGCGGGGCACGCCACCGGCGACGCTGCCGCCGACGAGCACCCGCACGTCCACGCCGGCGTTCGCGGCGGCCACCAGCGCGTCCGTGACGCGCGTCGACGTGATCGTGTAGCCGGCCAGGTAGAGCCGCCGGTCGGCGTCGGCGATCGCGGCCACCGGCTGCCCGGGGTCGTCGGGGAGCACGAACGCCGACAGCGAGACGTTCGTCGCGGTGACCGGCGGGAAATCCGTCGCCCCCAGCGGCGTCCACGTGTCGCCGTCCCAGCGCTCCGCCGTGGGCGCACGCCCGTACGACAGCGCGTCGACGGTCCGGTTGTGTCGCGTGCGGATCGTGACCCGGTCGCCGGCGTTCGACAGCGACAACGCCCCGGTCACCTCGACGACCGGATGGGGAGTCCGGGACCTCGTCGTGGCCGGCGCGGTTGAGACCGCCACGGTTCCGGAGAGCGTCCGGTTCGGGAACGCGGCGCGGTGGTGGCTGTCGGTGATCGTCCACCCGGTCGTGTTCGTGGGCGTCCCGAAGGAGACGACCACGAACTCGCCGGCGTCGCCGTCGCTGGCCGGGTTCGGTGCCACTCCCACAATGGTCGTCGATGCGAGCAGCGCGGCCACGGCCAATCGAGCGAACACACGCCCTGCTGGCCGCGCTCCCCTACTTGAACTTACGCGCTCCCCGTCGAAGCGTCGGCAGCGTCACGATGGTCAAGCGCGGTCACGGCCTTCGTGGCTTCCTGCTCGACGACGTACGCCCGGTCGTCGGCGTACTCGGCGGCCGCCTCCAGCGCGGCCTCGGTGCCGATCTGGACGAGCGCCCAGGCCGCCGACGCCCGCACCGTCTCGGAGTCGTCGCTCTCCAGGATGTCCACGAGGGGCGCGATCGCGCGCGTGTCACCGATCAGTCCGAGCGCGCGGGCGGCCTGGCTGCGAACGTCGGCCCGCTCGGCGACGAGCTGGTCGGCGACGACCTGTGTGGACTCACGACTGCCGATCTCTCCGACCGCCTTCAGCGCGGTCGTCCGGAGGTTCGGGCTGCCGTCCTCAGCCACGTACTCCTCGATGTGTTCGAGGCCGTCTTCGACGCCGATCTTCCCCACGACCTCGATGGCTTTCGGGTCCCGGCGGGCAGCCAGTTGCCCGACCGCGTCGAGTGCCGCCGGCTTCGCGACGTGCAACAGCGCGTCCAGACAGTGGCGCTGCATGAACTCCGAGTCGTCCAAATGCTCCATGCACAGCAGGATCATCTCGACGTTCCCGCGTTGCTCCCACTGCTTGAGGGCGGTCCACTCCGGCGGGAAGTCCTTGTGCTTGTCACCCATCACCTCATAGTACCCCTCCGCGCGGAGCTTCTGGCGGACTGAGAGGTCGTCCCACTCCTGGGCGTCCGCGACGCCCTCGTCCAGGCTGTCGGTGGCCGCGACCAGGGATTCGATGGTGTCCGCGTCCGCGTCGGCGTCCAACCCCGCCGCCGAGATCCGCTCACTGACCGCCGCAAGGTCGGCACCGAGATCACCGGTCTCGTCGAACGTCTCCCCCAGGGCGTCGCCGGCCGCCTCACGGAACTGGGCGACGACGGCCGCGAGGTCGTCTTCGCCCTGGTCGGTCCACCGCGTCTCCGCGATCGTGGACTGCGCGGCGTCGACGGTCTCGGCGGCGTCGCTGGCGTACGGGCCGCGCTGGTCGTCGACACCGTCGCGAACCTCGGCGAGGTGATCGGTGAGCGCCGCTTCGCGGCTCTCCTCGCCGTCGTCGTCCGGTTCGGGGAGCTCGGCGGCCTCGATGTCGGCCGCGACAGCGTCAAGGCTGGCCTCGATGTCGTCGAGGTCGGACTCGGTGCTGGCCGCCTCAAGCGCCGCCTCGGCGTCGTCCAGCCGGGACTCAAGCGTGTCCGGATCAACGGCAGTCGTGTCCGCCGCCTCACCGGCCTCCTCGGTCGTCTCCGCGGGTTCCTCGTCCCCGTCGCTCATACACGTGCGTTCCGCCAGCGCGCCTATGAGCGTTTCCCTTCGGGGGCGCTGGCTACGCCGCTCGCCAGTAGAACCGCGGTGCGAACACCAGGTACGCGCCCGCCCACCCGAACAACGCCTTCGGGAACGCGCCCGCCAGCGCCGCCGGCGCAACCACCGCGCCCGCCTGCACGACGCCCATCGCGAGCGCGTCCCGAACCAACAGATCTGGGTACTCGATCGTCGACACCATCAACACAGCCAGCACCCCCGCAGCCCCAACGATGACCGTCGGCTGCTCGACGCCCGCGAGCACGCCCGCCGCCAACAGCGTGGCGGCAAGCGTTGTCTGCACGCCCTCCGTGTGCTCGTGGCCGGTGTCGTAGGCCGTGTACAGGCCCAGCCTGACGACCGCGCTGGCGACGAACCCCGCCCCGACGACGAGCGCCCCGATCCCCACCGGTGCCCCCGCCTGCCAGGTGTTCCCCGTGGCGGCGACCACGATGCACGCCGGCGCAACGCCGAACGACGCCACGTCGGCAAGCGAATCGAGGTGTTTGCCCGCCGGCGTCGAGCCGAGGCGGCGCGCCACCACCCCATCGAGGCCGTCGGCGATCGCCGCCACCAGCACGATCCGGGCGGCGAGCCGGGGGTTGCTGGGTGCCGTGACGACCGCGAGAAACCCCAGCGCCGCGTTCGCCGTGGTCACGGCGTCGGCCACCCCTAACCGACCGACGAAGCGCGGTTGCATACGACTCGCCAAACACGTGGCCCGTCCTTACGTGTTTACATCCGCGACCCACCCGCGACCGCGGCAAATAAATACGCCACAGCCCAACCATGTGACATGCATCGTCGGGCGTTTCTCGCCGGCGGAACCACCCTTTCAGTGGGCGTGTTGGCTGGCTGCATCGGCCCATCGGTCTCGAAGTCCGACTACGACATCGGCATGGTGTCGAACGGGTTCGTCCCGCAGGAGCCCGTCGAGGGCGAAGACATGGCCACCCACCAGCTGACCGCCGGTGACACGGTCACGTGGGCGAACACGGGCTCCCGGAACCACACCGTCACCGCCTATGGGAGCGGACTGCCCGAGGGGGCGTCGTACTTCGCGTCCGGCGGCTTCGACACTGAGCCGGACGCCAGGCGCGCCTGGCAGGACAACGTCGAGGGCGGCGGCAACATCTCACCCGGCGCCACCTACGAGGTCACGCTCACTGTCCCCGGTGAGTACTACTACTTCTGCATCCCCCACGAGGGTGCCGGCATGCGCGGGAAACTCGTCGTCGACGACTGAACGCTTGGGCGACGCGTCGACGCGCGAAAAAACCAGGTGTGTGTGATCGGCGACCGCGAGTTACTCGCCGCTGAAGTCCACTGCCGTCTCCTCTTCCTCGTGGACCTCCTCGGGGTGGGCTTCCAGGGTCGCCTTCTCGACTTCCACGCGGCGAAGCGGGTAGATCGTGTTCGCCTCGTCGTAGATCGCCGACGACAGCCGTCCCTCGATGATGGAGTTCAAAAGCGCCTCGAAGGTGCGCTCCTCGCCGGCCTCCTCCACGAGGTCGATCATCGTCCGCCGGATCGCGTGCTGCTGGCTCTGGTCGGCCTGCTTGGTGGTGTACGCCACCGGCTGGATGCGCACGCGGTAGTCGTCGGTCGTCAACACCGTGACCGTCACTGCGACCTTCGACGACCCGCGGCGCACGAGGCTGCGCTGGTAGTCCCGCGTCAGCTCGGCCTGCACGAACTGCGTGGACGCGCTGTCGCTGCCCACGTCGTCGATCTGGAAGGTCAGCTTGATGTTGTTGTCACCGCCGTCCCGGATGTCCGACAGTGCGGCCTGAATGGTTCGGTCGTATACTTGATCTGGCTCCTCTGCCAGGGTCTCACCGAGCTCCGCGCGGTCGAACTCCTCGGGCGCGAGCACGGTGTACCACCGCTTCTCCTGGTCCTGCTTGGAAACTGAACGTTCGCTCATGATTGATGTGTGGTGTGTTGGTTTGCTGTCTGTGCAACCGTCGCCGCAACGGTGAGGTTCACGACGTAGTCGTCGACGGTGGACTGCATGCCTGCGGTGTCCGCGCGCTCGATGCGCGTCACGACGGTGTCGCCGGTGTCGTCGACCGTGGTGGTCATCTCCGCGGTGTTGTCGGGGCGCACGCAGGCAGCGACCAACGCCGGGGTGTCGACGGCGGTGCGGATCGTCGCCGTGCGCGTCACAGTCCACCCCGCACGGTCTCGATCACTGCGTCCGCGTCGCTGCTGTCCCCGAGCGTGGTGACGGCGCGCCGACGGGTCCCGACACTGCCCGGCAGTACGGCGTGCGCGTCGGCATCGGTCGTCGCGAGCGCAGCGGTCTCCGTGCCCACCGCAAGCACTGCCGGCTCCGTGGCCCGATAGTCGCGGAGCAGCCGTGCAACGGTCGGGCTGGCCGTGGGGACGTCCGCAACCACGACGCCGCGGTGGCGCGCCAGCGACGCCGCACGGACGGCCGCATGCGACGGCGCTGCGTGTGCCTGCCACGCCGCCAGCACTGCGGTGCGGTCGGCAACGCCGAGCCCCAGGGCGACCCCGTGTCCGGGCGCTGCCCACGCTACCGCGTTCAACACGTCGGCGTACCCCTCGACGGTCGCCATCATCCCGTCCGGGGTGGCGCGCGGACGCAGCGCGTCGTGGACCGCGTCAGCGGCGCACGGCGGCGCATCAGCGGTGGCGTCCAAGGCCACCGCCGACGCGAGCCGTCGGCGCGCCGCCGCGTCGGGCTCCGGTGGGAGCCCGAGCTCGGCGAGGAACGCCCCGGCTGCCTGCTCGTCGCCGGAAAACGACGCGTGTACGAGCGTCGAATGCGCCAGCCCGGCGGCCAGGTCGGCCGTCGGAACGCCGACGCCCGGGCGGCGCGTCCACGCCTCGGCTGCCGCCCGCACGTCGGCGGGCGGCTCGACGCCGTCCGCGACCGCGCCCGCAGCGGTGACGACGGGATCCGGGTGGGTCCCGACCTCGCGAGCGAGCGCGAACGCGTCCGCAACGCCGGTCACGGAGGCGTCGGCAGCCACCGCCTCACAGCCCACGGTCACGTGGGACGCAGTCGGCGTGGCTGCCTGCGCACCGTCAGCAGCGCCGCTGTGCGACGGTGGCTCGGATACCACGCGCACCTGAGAGGGTACGCCCACCTCGTCACAGACGCCGGCAAGCAGTCCCGCGGCCACAACGCACCCGCCGGTCGGCGCCGCTGTCACGCGGACGAACTCCGCACCGGACACCACGCCAGCGACGTCCCGCACGCCGTCGCTGTCGTTGCTGCTGCGTCCCGTCGTCGCCATGCCGTTACTCCTCGATGATCTCGCGCGCCGTCTCGTAGGAGTACGCGAACTCCTCGTCGAGTTTGTCCCCGCGGTAGTAGTCAGCGAGGCGGCGGATCTTCGACTGCGTGTTCTGCAGCGCGCGCTTGTTCTGGTGGTCCTGGCCGTTGGCTTCCACGTGCTCGTGGAGCCGGACCGCCTTCTCCAGGAGGTTCCGGAAGTCCTCGGGCAGCTCCGGCTCGGCGTCGTGAGCTTCGAGGATCTCGGTGACCTTCTTGCCGGTCGCCAGCTTCACGTCCGGCACCGGCGTGCCCTGCACGCCCTCGTCGCGCAGCTTCAAGCCGATCTGGGAGGGGTCGTGGCCCTGCTCGGCGAGCTCCACGACGCGCTCCTCGATGGCGTCCTCATCTACGTCACTCCACTCCGGCGGTTCGTCTGCCGTCGGGCGATCCGAACCGCTGGACCCGCGACGGCGTGTGTGCATTCGTGCCATTGTTTACGATCTGGATTGGAACAACACGAGACGCTGCCGGCACCAGCTGGTGCCGCGACACTACCGCAGTCCCAAGCCCACCAACCGGCGGGCGTGTCGGATCTACGGCCGTGCGTTCCCTACACCGTCGGAGACGGTCCGCCTGGTAAAACGTTTCCATCCCGCCGAGGCGCTCGAATCGCGGGGTTTATCAACGACCCCCGGCAACGAATGGATGCGTTCGCGGGCTCGTAGATCAGTGGTAGATCATCCCCCTGGCACGGGGAAGGCCTCGGGTTCAAATCCCGACGAGTCCACTCCCGTTCCTTCGCTGTCCTCAGTTCCCAACACTGCACGGTACGTTCCGTGAGACGCGTTCGTCGCGTTTGGGGCAACGCCCACACGGAAGCGAGTACAACAGGACCGTGTGGGTTCGCGCCATCTGAGCTGCTTGCCGTCCTTTCGGTGGCGGGTGGGACAGCGCGCTATCACCGTCTCCGGCTCGCGCCCCCCACTGTTGCTTCCCTCACCAAGTCCAGATCACAACCCGGCGAACGGCCCGTTGTGTTCCTCTCACGCGTGCCACCGCGTGCCGCGACCCGGCGGTTCAGTCGCCGGTGTCGTCGGCGGACGCGTCCACCGTGGCGTCAGCATCGGGCTCGTCGGCGTCAGCGCGGGTCTCGAACTGGTTGACCGTCGTGGCCAGTGCGTCGGCGCGATCGCGGAGATCGTCGGCACTGCGCGCGATCTCCGCAACCGACGCGGACTGCTCTTCGGCGGCGGCCGACACCTGCTCGGCGTCCTCGGTGACGTGCTGGCTGATGTCGGCCACGTCGTCGACGCGCCGCACCACGCTTTGGGTGGCGTCGGCCTGGTCCTCGGTGGCGTCCGAGATCTCCTGGATGCCGTGGTTGGCGTCCTCGATCGCGCCGACGGTGTCCTCGATGGCGGCTGCGGCCTGCTCGACCGTCGACACGCCGTCGTCGATGTGCTCGCTGGTGGCGCGGATGTCCGCCACCGTCTCGTCGGTCTCGGCCTGCACAGCCTGGATCTCGGATTCGATATCGGCGGCGGCTTGCTTGGTCTCCTCGGCGAGATCCTTGACCTCGTTGGCAACCACGGCGAAGCCGTCGCCGCCCTTGTCGGCGCGGGCGGCCTCGATGTTGGCGTTCAACGCCAGCATGTTCGTCTGCTCGGCGATGTCCGTGATGAACTCGATGATGTCACCGATGTCCGACATGCGCTCCTGGAGCGCGAGGATCTGATCGACGGCGTCGGCGGACAGTGACTCGATCTCGGCCATGTCGTCGATGGCTGACTCCGCGGCGTCGCGGCCGGCTTCGCCGCGCTCGACGGCGTCGGCAGCCGTCTCGGCGACTGTCGCGGAGGACGCCGCGACCTCCTGGATGCTGGCGGACAGCTCGTCCATCTCGCCGGCCGCGCGTTCGAGGTCGTCGTGTTGCTGGATGGCGCCGTCGGCGATCTCCTGGATGCGTTCGCTGACGGTCTGGCTGGTCGTCTCGATCTCCTCGGCGCCGGTGGCGACCTGCAGGGTTTCGTCGGCGACCTCGTCGGCGAACCCCGCGACCTGGGCGATGGTGGCCTCCAGGCCGTCGAGCATCGCGTTGAACTCGGTGGCGACCGCCCGCATCGCCTCCTCGTCGGCGTCCTCGTCGAGGCGCTCGGTGAGGTCGCCGTCCGCGACCGCCCGCATGACCTCGCTGTAGTCGGCCGCCCGCTCCTGGAGGCGTTCGCTGGCGGCTTCCGCCGTTGCCTTCGCGCGCTCGGCCTCCGCCTGGGCGTCCTCGGCGTCGGTGCGCAGCTCCTCGGCTTCGGCTTTCGCTGCGTTGGCTTCCTCGACGGCGGCTTCGGCCTCCTGGATGCGGTCCTGGAGTGACACACGCATGTCGTCGAAGCTCCCGTAGAGGCGTCCGACTTCGTCGATGCGCCGCGTCGAGAGGTCGACGTCGAAGGTCCCGGATTCGATGTCCTGGGCGCGGTTCCGGAGCCGCTTCAGCGGCGTGACCGTGTGGCGGCCGAGCGCAACCCCGACGATCGCCAGCGAGATGACTGCAAGCACCACCAGCACGGTCACCGTCTGGCCGACGGTGTCTCTGACCGCGAACGCCTCCCCGGTGTCGACGCTCGTCACGGTCACCCAGTCGGTGTGTGGCGTCGCCGAAAGCGCGTACACGCGGCCGTTCGACACCGTCGTTGTGGCCGCCGTGGTGTCGTTCCGAACTGCCGCGATGCTGTCGGTCAGCGCGCCGGCATCGAATCGACTGTTGGAATCCAGTACGGGCTCGTCGCCGGTGTTCAGGATCGTGGTGCGGCGCGTCGAGTTCGCGTCCGAGAGCCGGTCGACCTGGGGCTGAATGCGGGTCACCACCACGAGGTGTGCGCCCTCGCGTTTCGGCACCGAGCTGGCGAACGCCATCACCGGCTCGTCGTTGAGCACGGGGGAGCGGTACGACTGCTCGGTCGCCCACACCGCACTGTCGTTGCCCGGGCCCTCGGGGACGGCTGCGGTCGTCCAGGGCGCGTCGAGTTCTGCGAGCGACCGGCCCTCGATGGCCAGCTCCGTGCTCGCGACCACCGTTCCCCGCGTCTCGTTAACGAGATGCATGCTCACCACGTCCGCGGGCAGCAACTGGTCTTTGAGCAGGATGTAGGGGGCCGCGCGGCGGTCGTCGCGCAGCGCCTCGTCCTGTGACACCGACCGCGCGTGCGTCCGTTGTTGCTCCATCCAGGCCCCGATGGCGTCGGCCTCCAGCTGATTGGATTCGGCCAGCTGACGGGTGGTCTGGTGCTCGACGGTCGTCTCCGTCGACTGGAACGCGAACACGCCGGCCCCCGCGATGACCACCAACACGACGATGAACGCGACGGCGAACTTCGCGCCGAACCGGCGTCTGATGGCGTCAGGCGCGACGACACTGGCGGCGTTCCGGAGTGCGCCAGTGATGCCGTCGCTCATACGCCACCACCGCCGGCGGACTGCGGGCGCTCGGTCGGCACCGTGATGTCTCCCGCGACGAGCGCCTCGCGTGTCTCCTCGAGTGCGTCCGTGACGGCGTCGGGGATCGCCGGCCCCAACTGGGTGCCGTATTGGACGCTGACCCCGTTGGTCGCCAGGCCGAGCGACACCACGTCGCCCGCCGGCAGGTCGCCGTCGATGGTCGCTTCGATGGCGTCGTAGACCGCTGTGTCGATGCGTTTGACCATGCTCGCGAGGACGACGTCGGCGTACCGTGGATTGCTGCGCGACTGGTCGGAGTCGACGCCGATGGCGTACCGGCCGTTGGCCTGGGCGGCCTGCAACACGCCCACGCCGGCACCGCCGGCGGCGTGGTAGACGATGTCAGCGCCGGCGTCGTACATGGCTGCGGCGGCGGTCCGCGCCGCCTCGACGTCCTCGAAGTCGCCGATGTACGCCGCGAGCACGTCGATGTCGGTGGCGGTGTGTGTCACTCCCGCCTGGAATCCGGCGTGGAACCCGTGCGTGAGCGGCTCGTCGACCCCGCCGACGAACCCCACCGTGCGTGCGTCCGGGTTCGTGGCACCGCCGCCGGCGTCGATGTCCCGTGTCGTCAGGAGGGCCGCGAGGCGGCCCGCCTGGAACGAGCCGATCTGCTCTTCGAAGACGTAGCTCGCGACGTTCGACGCGTCGACGGCGGTGTCGACGATCATGAACTGCTGGTCGGGGGCAGCCGCGGCGGCGCTCTCGAGCCCGTCGGCTTGCCGGAACCCGACACAGCAGACCAGATCGTACGCCGGGTTCGACGACGCGGCGAGCGTCGCCTGCGTCTCCCCGAGTTCGGCGATGCTGTCGGGTTCGTGGTTCGTGTACGCGATCCCGTGGTCGAGCCGGGCGCGCTGAGCACCCCGGTTCGCCGCGTCGTTGAACGACCGGTCGTCCAGGCCGCCCAGCGCGTACACCATTCCGACGGTGGCTGGGGCGTCGTCGGTGGCCCGCGCTTGCTCGGTGGGTGCGCCACCGCCACCGGTCGACTCACCACCGCCGCGCCGTCCCAGGCAGCCGGTGACCGCGGCGACGGTCGCTGTGCTGGCACCCGCAAGCAGTTGTCGTCTCGTGGGGCGTGGCGTGGGCACGGTGTCCTCTATCAGAGTAAGCAAAAGCCGCTGGTAAAAACGTCGGGGCCAGCTTCTCGCGAGTGATAACGTCGTGATGGGGCCGGAAACCAGCTGGAACTGTCGAAAAACCACGATTTAGTGTGGTAGAAAACTGGGCGAGAAGCGACCGAGACGCACAGTTGGTATATGAAGGTGCCGGTTCGAGGGACGTTCTGTGGGGTTTCTGTCGTCCGGCTGTCCGGTCGGGCAGTTGCGTGATCGGCGTCCGTCCCGCGGCGGGCCGCCGGTCGCCGGGCGGCACGGATAAACGGGGTTTGTATCTGTGCCCCACTCCCAGGATCACGCAGAAGTGGCGCTTCTTAAACGTGCCCAGTCCTGAGTCGGTAGTGATGTCTCGTGACACCCGACTTGACCGTCGAACAATGCTGAAGTCTACCGGCGCAGCGGTGACTGCGACCCTTCTCGCTGGCTGTTCCGGTGGCGGCGACACCGGCGACGATGAGAGCGACTCCGAGAGCGGCGAGGAGGCCACCGGAAACGAGGCCGGCGGCGGCGAGGAGGCCAGCCAGAGCGGTGGGAACACGATCGCGGTCGCACCCGATGGCGGGTTCAAGTTCGAACCGTCGGAGCTCACCGTCTCCGTCGGGGACACGGTCACGTGGGAGTTCGAGGAGTCCAGTCACAACGTGAGCGCGTGGCCGGACATGCACGACAAGATCTCGATCCCCGATGGCGCATCCGGGTTCGGAACCATGGACAAAGACGGGAACCAGTTCGCGGTTGTCGACGCCGGTGAGACCCTCGAACACACGTTCGAGACGGCCGGCGAGTACACCTACGTCTGCATGCCACACGTCGCATCTGGCATGATCGGAACCGTCGTCGTCGAGGAGTAAGCCAGCCCGCTCGGCCGGGTGACGCACCGCGGTGCGGGTTGCTTCCCACCTGATATTCTTGGGGGTAATACATCGCCGCCGGATAATTATCAACTGTTCGAAACGTTTTTGCTGTGTAGTCCGAACCACCCCGTATGGACGACACACCTGCGTTCGAAACCCTCGCCGTCAGCCACGGCGAATCACCGCGCGAGACGCGCCACGGCGATGTCGTCTCGCCCATCCACCTCGCCTCGACGTACGCCGTCCAGGAGTTGGACACCGACCTCAGCCTGGAGGGCGTCGACCCCGACGACGGGCAGTTCCTGTACTCGCGCCTCAACAATCCGACCAGACACGCCCTCGAACGGCGCCTCGCAGCCCTCGAAGGCGGCGACCACGGCTTCGCGTTTGGCTCCGGCACCGCCGCCATCGCCACCGCCGCCTTCGCCGCCGTCGAACCCGGCGATCACGTCGTCGCCTTCGACGACCTCTACGCCGGCACACGGCGCATGCTCGAAACCCTCTTCGAGGGGAACCTCGGTGTCGCCGTCTCGTTCGTGGACGCCACCGACCCGGACGCCGTCGCCGACGCGATCCGTCCCGAAACCGCCTTCGTCTGGATGGAGACCCCCACAAACCCACGCATCAAGCTCTGTGACATCGCCGCCATCGCCGACATCACCGACGACGCCGGCGTCCTGTTCGGTGTCGACAACACCTTCCTCAGCCCCTACTTCCAACAGCCCCTGGCGCTCGGCGCGGACGTCGTTGCCCACTCCACGACGAAATACCTCAACGGCCACAGCGACGCCGTCGGCGGCGCACTCGTCACCAACAACGACGCGCTCGCCGACAGCATCGAGTTCCTCCAGCAGGTCGGCCTCGGGAACATGCTCGCGCCGTTCGACGCCTACCTCGTGTTGCGCGGCATCAAAACCCTCGCCCCGCGGATGCGCGACCACGAGGCCAACGCCCTCGCCATCGCCGAATACCTCGCCGACCACGACCGCGTGACCGCGGTTCACTACCCCGGCCTCGACTCCCACCCGCAACACGACCTCGCGGACGCCCAGCAGTCCGGCTACGGTGGCATCCTCTCGTTCGAACTCGACGGCGACCTCGCCGACGCCAAGCGCTTCCTCGACGCGCTCGACGAGTTCAACCTCGCGGTCAGCGTCGGCGGCGTCGAATCACTGGTGGAACTCCCCGCCGGCATGACCCACGAACCCATCCCGAAGCCCGACCGCGAAGCCATGGGCATCACGGATTCGCTGATCCGCGTGTCCGTCGGCATCGAAGCCATCGAGGACCTCATCGCGGATCTCGACCGCGGCTTCGAGGCGGTCCGATCGACCACCCCGACAGCCTAACGCCGCCGTGCCACCCCGGCGACCAGAATCCATTAACTCCGCCAGCCCCTACGGGACGTATGAACTCCGACCAGCGTGGCGTCCCGCGGCGCGAGTTCCTGAAAGCCGCCGTCGCCATCGGCGGCGCGAGCGCGCTGTCGGCGTGCCTCGGACGCACCGACGACCCGATCCCCGGCGGCGTTGCCGACCCGACCACGCTCCCCACGCGACAGCACGCGTGGAACGACCACGCCGCACGCGACGACGCCGGGAACGTGTTGCCACCCCGCCACCACGTCCTGCTGCACTTGTCACTTCCTGCCGGCCCAGCGGCCACCACCGACGCCGACCGCAGGGCAGTCACGGCTGCACTCACCGCGCTCGAACGCGCCTACGAGTGGTCGAACGAAGGGCTGTTGTTCACCATCGGCTACTCGCCGGCGTACTTCGACGCGCTGGACGCCACTCCGACGGGGGTTGATCTGCCCCGCCCGCGCGCGCTCTCGGAACTCGAATCCCCCACGCTCGACGAGCCCGACGCGATCCTCCATCTCGCAAGCGACCGTGCCGACGCGGTGCTCGAAGCCGAGGCGGCGCTCCGCGGCGACCGCGACGCCGCGAACGACGAGCCGATCGACGCCACGCTCACGTCGGTGTTCGACGTGGTCGACCGCCGGACCGGGTTCGTCGGTGCTGGACTCCCCGCGGACAACCAGGACACCGGCGGCGTTCCCGACGACGCCCCCGTTTCCGAGGACGCCCCCCTCTACATGGGGTTCAAATCCGACTTCGAAGGGAGTCAGGCCACCGAAGACCGCGTCACGATCGACGACGGTCCGTTCGCGGGCGGCACCACCCAGCACGTCTCCCACATCACGCTCAACCTCCAGCAGTGGTACGGCCAGGACGACCGCGAGGACCGCGAGGCCAAGATGTTCTGTCCCGCCCACGCCGCCGACGACCGCATCGAAGGCACGGGCGAGAACCTCGGTGCTGCCCCCGGACTGGACGGCTCACCGGCGCCGGCGGAGTCCGCCCGCGAGGACGGCATGGTCGGCCACGGCCAGAAGCTCCAGGCCGTCCGCGAGGACGGCCGCCCGATCATCCTCCGCCGCGATTTCGACTCCACTGACGGCGGACAGGCCGGCGTGCACTTCCTCGCGCTGCAGTCAGCGATCAGCGACTTCGTCCGCACGCGCGAGGCGATGAACGGCGCTGATGTCACCGCGGACAGCGCCGTCGGCCGCACGGCGAACAACGGCATCCGACAGTACCTCTCGGTCACCAACCGCGGGAACTTCCTGGTGCCGCCCCGCCCCAAGCGCGCGCTCCCGAAGCCGGACGCGTAATCACGCCCCGATCGTGCCCCGACGCACCCACGCCAGCGCCGACCGCAGCCCGGGTGACCACCGATGAGCGAGGTCGCCCCAGCGGTCGCACTCGACGCCGTCCGCAAGACCTACCAGCGTGGCGGCCAGCCAGTCCACGCCCTCCGCGACGTGTCCCTCCGCCTCCCGCGTGGCTCGTACACCGCCGTCGTCGGGCCGCGGGGCTGTGGCGCATCCACACTGCTGGCGGTCCTGGGCTGCCTGGCCGCCCCCACGAGCGGCCGCGTGGTCGTCGACGGCACCGATGTCACCCAGCTTGACCCGACAGCACGGACCGACTTCCGCGCCGAAACCATCGGCGTGGTGTTCCCGGGCACCACCGTGTTGCCGCGGCGCAGTGCCGTCGAAAACGCCGCCCTCCCGCTGTTGTTCCAGGGGGTGCCGGGCCGACAGCGCAGGCGACGCGCCACCACCGCCCTAGAGCGGGCCGGCCTCCCGGCCAGCCACGCCACCCGGCCAGCCGCGGCGCTGTCGGGCGTCCACCGCCACCGGGTGGCACTCGCGCGCGCACTGGTCGCCGACCCCGCGGTGGTGCTCGTCGACGAGCCCGCCGCGGCGCTCGACGCCGACGCTGGCCGCGAGATCGTGGCCGCGATCACCGACCAACAGGACGCCGACACCACGGTGCTCGTCGCGACGCACACCGCGTGCGTCGCCGACCACGCGGACCGTCGGCTCGCGCTCCACGACGGCGCCATCCGGCATCCCGACGGTGACACGGCATGAACCAGTTCGAGAGCGTTCGCATGGGGCTGCGCGCGATCCGCGGCCACCCGCGCCGATCGGGGCTGGCGGCGCTCGGCGTCGCAGCCAGCACGGGCACGGCGCTCACGCTCGTAGGGGTGGCGGCGGGCTTCGACACCACACTCGCCGTCCACTGGCTCGGCGCGGGGTCGCCCGCCGACGTTCCACTCGCCCGTGTCTGGGGTGTCCCTGGCGGCGTGCTCGCAGCCATGGTGGCCGTCCTCGGGGCCGGCGTGGGCGCGGTCGCGATCGCCGCCGTCATGCTCGTGGCGGCCGTCGAGCGCGCCCCCGAGATCGCGGTCATGCGGGCCGCGGGCGCGCAGCCCGCTGACATCGCGCACCTGTTCGTCGTGGAGGCCGCGCTCTGCGGCGGCCTCGGGGGTGTCGGCGGCGTTGTGGGTGGCGCGCTCGCTACAGCCGCCGTCACCGCCTCTGCCGGGGTGCCTACCGTGGTGCTCGTGGAGTGGGGCAGCGGTGCCGTCGCCGCCGGGGCGCTTCTCGGTGCGGTCGCCGGCCTGTATCCGGCATGGCGCGCCGCACGCACCGACCCCGCCACCGCGTTCCGAGCGACCTAAGCGCGGCTCCGGAACTCGACTTCGGCACCGGTCAGCGCGTACTCGAAGAACCGGGCGTGGCGGGACGTGACCCCGCGGTGCGCGTCCCGCGTGCTTCGAATCCGGTCATGCCGGTTGGCCCGTCGCTTCGCTCCTCGCTGCACGGGCGTGGCGGGACTCGAACCCGCGATCTAGAGGTTAGGAACCTCTCGCCGTGTCCGCTTGGCCACACGCCCACACGTCCGGCGTGGGTCCCACGGCGAAAATCAGTTGCGTTAGTTGGTCGCCGTGTCGTCGGCGCTGCTGGTCGCGTCCGTGGTCGTGTCGCTGGTCGTGTCAGCGGTGGCGTCCGCGCTCGCGTCGGGCGCGGACTCGGATTTGATCTCCTGGAGCTCCTGTTCGACTTCCTCGCGGCCCTTCTGGAACTCGCCGATCGCCTCGCCGCTGGAGCGGGCGAGCTTCGGGATCTTGTTCGCCCCGAACAGCAGAATGGCGATGAGCAGGACGACCGCTAACTCCATCCCGCCGGGAAAGCCACCAATGAACAGTGGGGTGCTGGTGAGCATCTCTACCTACGGATACCCATCTCTTGACTATAGGCTTTATGCTCGCTCCAGGCGGGTGGTCACGGGCCGATTCGGCCCCGGATGCGCGCAACCCACCCCGGCTGGTGGTGTTCTCCTTGCGTGGGATGTCGGTGGCTCCGGCCCCCGGCGTCTGCACCCGATTTCCCCGCCGGCTTTTTCCTGGCAGCCATCCAACGTTGCCGGAGATGACACAGCCCGACCAATCGAATCCGACGCGAGCGTACGATCCGGCGCAGTCCCACGCGTTCCCGGACGGTCGCCTGAACGATGTTCTGGAGTACGTGCTCGACGACGAGGCGGTGACGGCGTACCTCACCGCCCAGAACGTCAACCCGGTCACCCGGAAGGGGTACAACGACCACGGCGCGAAACACATCGAGATCGTGCGCAACCGCGCGCTGCGGCTGTACGCCCTCCTGAAGCGCGGCGGCGTCCCGTTCAACGGGGCCACCGACCAGGGGCTGTCGGAAGCCGACGAGCCGGTGATCGTGGCGCTGGCGGCCACGCTCCACGACATCGGGCACGTCGTCCACCGCGACGACCACGCCTACTACTCGATCCCGCTGGCCGCGGACATCCTGGACCGCATCCTGCCGGAGTTCTACGACCCCGCCGACGCCGTCCGCGTGAAAGGCGAGGTGCTGCACGCGATCCTCTGTCACCACACCGAAGAAACCCCGTTGACGACCGAGGCCGGTGTCATCCGGGTGGCCGACGGCCTCGACATGGAGCACGGCCGGTCGCGGTTGCCCTACGAGCGCGGCGGCCGCGGCATCAACACGCTGTCCAGTCAGGCGATCAGCCGGGTCGCCCTCCAGGAGGGCGACGACGCGCCGGTGCTCGTGGAGATCGAGATGCAGAACGCCGCCGGCGTCTACCAGGTGGACAACCTCCTGAAGGAGAAACTCCACCGCTCGGGCATCGAAGACGACGTGCGCATCGTCGCGTTGAACTCGACGGGCGAGGGCGACGCGCTCGTCGAACGCATCGAGCTGTAGGCGGCTGCCTGAGCGTCCCGCCGAGTCACTCCGCGCGCTCGTTGTCGGCGGCCACTTCGAACTGGGCGGCGTGCTCGCGCAGGGCGACCGCGTGCTCGGCCAACGTCTCCGTTTGGGCCGCCACGTCAGAGAGCGTCGTTGCCTGCTCGGCCGCCGCGTCGGCTGTCGATTCGGCCTCCGTCGCCGTCTCCTCGCCCAGCGCCGCCACGTCACCCACTGCGGTCGTGACGTCCGACACCGACGCCGCCTGGTCGTCCATCGCGTTCGAGATCTCCTGGACGCCCGTGTCCGCCTCCGCGATCCGGCCGGCGATCTCCGACAGCGACCGTTCAGTCTCCGAGACGGTTTCGACGCCGTCGGAAACCCGCTCCTGGATGCGGTCCATCGCCGCCACGCTGGTCTCGGTCTGTGCGCGCACCTCCGCGACGAGCGCCTCGATTTCGGCGGCCGACGACTTCGACTCGTCGGCGAGGTCCTTGACCTCGTCGGCGACCACGGCGAAGCCGTCACCGTCCTGGTCGGCGCGGGCGGCCTCAATGTTGGCGTTCAGCGCCAGCATGTTCGTCTGCTCGGCGATGTCCGTGATCGCCGCTACGATCGTCTCGATCTCGCTCATCTTCGCCTCCAAGTCGTCGACCGCGGTCGCCGCCGCCTGCGTCTCGTCCTCGATCTCTTCGAGTTGCGCGACCGCGTCCTGTGCCGCCGCCTGGCCGTCGTCGCCCAGCGCGGCCGCGCGCTGGGAGGTTTCCGCGACCTGGTCGGCGCTCGCCGCGACTTCCTCGATGGTGGCCGACATCTCGTCGGTTTCGCTGGCCACGGCTTCCAGTTGGTCGCGCTGGTCGGCCGCCCGGTCGCGGATCCGCCCGACGGCGTCGGAGACGTCGCGGCCGGTCTGCTCGACGGCTGCCGCGCTGTCGGAGGCGTCGGTGCTGGCGGTCGCGACCTCGTCGGCGAACGCCACCACGTCCGCGATCGTCGCCTCCATGTCCGCCGCCATCTCGTTGAACGCCGCCGCGATGTCCGCCATCGCCGCCTGCTCGACGTCCGCATCCAGGCGCACCGTCAGGTCGCCGGCGGCGTACGCACGCATCGTCTCCGAGAACGCCTCGGCGGTCGTCTCCAGGCGGCGCGCCTGCGCCTCGGACTCCTCGCGTGCGGCCTCCGCCTCGGCCTGCGCGGCTTCCGCGTCGGCCTGTGCGGCCTCGGCTTCCGACCGCGCCGCCTCCGCGTCCGCCTGTTGCTCGTTGGCGTCCCGAATCCGCGCCTGAACGGTGTCCCGGAGGCTAGCGAACGCCTCGAACAGCCGCCCCAACTCGTCCACACGGGCGACGTCCAGGTCCGTGTCGTACTCGCCGCGCTCCAGGGCGGCGGCCTTCGCCTCCAGGTCGTTCAGCGCGCGCACGGTGCCGCGACCGAGCGTGAGCGCGATGAACACCAGGCCGGCAAGCGCGATCCCCAAGATCAGCAACACGTTCTCCGCCATGTTCGACGCGAGGCCGTAGGCTTCGCTGGTCGGCACGTGCAGGGTCACCACCCACGGGGTGCCGTCGACGGGTGCGTACGCGGTCTCGTGGGCCTGGTCCATCTCCTTGACCCCCTGTGCCGCCGGCTGGAAGCCCACAGCCCTCGCCCCGACGATCGGCGACGTGGCGTTTTCGACGTACGGTTGCCGGGTGGCGCGCTTGCTGTCGTCGGCGATCACCGAGCCGGTGCCGTCGACGAGCTGCGTGAAGCTGTGGGGCGTCGGATCCCAGAAGCTCGACGAGATCGCCGCCAGACTCGCCGTCATCACGACCGCGGTGCGCCGGCCCGGGGTGCTGGAGACGCGTGCGACGTACGCGACCTCCGTGATCCCGTCGTTCACGTACGGCTGGGAGACGAACACGCCGTCGTCGCCGGGGGTGAGCTGCTGGCGGCTCCACGGGGCCGCCTCGGAGCCAAAGGACGCGTTTCGAAGGCCCGCGTCGGTGCTCGTGATGATCCGGGCGTCGGTCAGGCTCACGTAGTGGATGTCACGCACGTCGCTTGGCAGGTGGTGTTGCTCGTCGGTGAAGAACTGCTGGACCTCGGTGGCGTTGTCGTTGTCAAAGACGCCGTACTGAGCGAGCATCCTGGCGTTGTTCGTGCGTTCGTCGTGCCAGTTATCCACCGCCGACGAGCTGAGCTCGGCGGCCTTCTTGAGTTCGGTCCGCGATCTCTGTTGGAGGTGTTCGGAGGTGTTCAGATACATCACGCCGCCCGCGGCGCTGATACAGACGACCACCGCGAGAAGCGCGACACCGAACTTCGCGAGATAGCTCCGGCGAACGAACCCGGGCAGCGCCCGCCGCAGCATTCGATGCGCAAACGATCGTATCGACATTACTCTCCGGTCAAACGCGTCTCGTATATAAAACCACACCCAGGAGTCTCACGCCTGAAAACGCCTGACGGCGCACGAATGAGAGCATGACTCACGGGGCCACGTCGTGTTCATGATTGTTGTGGCCATTTGCGCGCCGGGCCCGGACCGGCGACTCACTCCACCCACAGCGTCTTCCGGTTGACGAACGCCCGGATGCCCGCACCGGCCAGCTCGCGGCCGTACCCGGAGCGTCCGATCCCGCCGAACGGAACTCGGGGGTCGGAGGTCACCGGCTGGTTCACGTACGCGCAGCCGGCGTCCATGGCGCGGGCGACCCGGCGGCCGCGATCCCGGTCGGCCGTCCACACGCTGGCCCCGAGTCCGAACGCCGTGGCGTTGGCCTTCGCGATCGCCGCCGCCTCGTCGGGCACCTCGAAGACCGCCGCCACCGGCCCGAACAGCTCCTCGGTGTCGGCGGGACAGCCCGCCGGCACGTCGGTGAGCACCGTCGGCTCGTAGAACGCGCCCTCGCGGTCACTGGGCTGGCCGCCGGTCACCACGGTCGCGCCCGCGTCGACGGACGCCCGCACCTGCTCGTGGGTGGTGTCCAGCCCAGCGGCGCTGGCCTGCGGGCCGACATCGGTCTCCTCGCGCGTCGGATCGCCCACGGTGAGTGAGTCGATCTCGGAGACGAACGCGTCGCGGAACGCCTCGTAGACGTCCGTGTGAACGATGAACCGTTTGGCCGCGATGCAGGACTGCCCGCTGTTGAGGGTGCGCGCCCACGCGCCGCTGGCCGCGGCCGCCGCCACGTCGGCGTCGTCGAGCACCACGAACGGGTCACTGCCCCCGAGTTCGAGCACGGTCTTCTTGAGTGTCTCGCCGGCGGTCGCGGCGACCGCGCTGCCTGCGGGCTCGCTCCCGGTGAGCGTCGCGGCGCGCACCCGGTCGTCCCGAATCACGTCCTCGACGGCGTCCGCGCCGACGAGCAGCGTCTGGAACACGCCCGCCGGCAGCCCCGCCGCCTCGAAGACGTCCGCGATGGCTTCCGCACACCCGGGCACGTTCGAGGCGTGTTTCAGGAGCGCGACGTTGCCCGCCGCGAGCGCCGGCGCGGCGAACCGGAACACCTGCCAGAACGGGAAGTTCCACGGCATCACCGCCAGCACCGGCCCGAGGGGCTCGTAGACGGTCTGCACGTCCGCGCCGGGGGGGCTCGGGTGGCCGTCGGGCTGGAGGTACGCGCTGGCGTGCGTCGCGTAGTGGTCACAGACCGCCGCACACTTCTCGATCTCCGCGCGGGCCTGCGTGATCGGCTTCCCCATCTCAGCGGTGATCAACTCGGCGTACGTCTGTGTGTTCTCCCGGAGCACGTCCCCTGCGGCCGCGACGTGGCGCTCGCGCTCCCGGATCGGGCGGTCCCGCCAGTCGTCGGCGGCGTCCGCAGCGCGAGCGAGCGCGGCCTCGATGTCGGCAGCAGTGTCCGTCTCGTAGGTGTCGATCCGGGCCGCGGTTGCGGGGTTGATGTCGTCCATATGGTGGCGTTGTTTCCCGACGGGTTTGCGCCTTCTGCACCAGCCACCACCGAGGGTGGGCGGCCTCCGTTTCGACGCCAAACTTTTATCCCCGTCACGCATATCCGGGGTCGTGACTCAAGGGGGGTTGACTCGCCACCGGATCGGCGCGGCGGCGGCTGCAGTGTCGCGCCCGTACCAGCGCGGGGGCGAGCAGCTGTACAGCGCGAACCGCGTGAAGACGTATTTCGGGGAGGACGCCGCCGTGGCGAAGCTGCGATTCGAGTACGAGCTGACGGAGGCGGTGTTGCGGCTCCGTTTCAACGGCCACGTCAGCGTTGACGGCGCGACGGACTACCGGCTCCGGGCGGTGTACCGACGCCCGTTGGGCAGCAACCCGTTCACCTACGCGGTGCGGGGCAGCCACCGCGACGGCACGGTCTACATCACGGCGACCGAGCGCGTTGCGTTCGAGCCGGCCGGCGACACGGTGGATCACAACCCCGGCCACAAGCGTCTCGCCGACGTGATCACGCCGGTGCAGCGCCGGCTGGCGGAACTCGAGTTGCTGCACGACCACCGCGGGGCGTACGCCCACCTCTCGGAGATCGACGCGTTCGATGGTGTGTCGTCGTTTCTGGCTGATCGGGAAGAGATTTTCGCGTGCAGCGGCGACGACGCGCAGTCGTGATCACCGGTGGCGCGGCGGCTGGCAGTGGTCGCGCAGCTGCCCGGCGATGGCGCGCGCGGGGTCGTGGTCGATCCGTGGCGTCTGGTCGTGTGTGGCGTACTGCGAGAGGAGGGCAGCGAGTCGCCTGCACTCGAAGGCCGTGAACGTGAACTCGCCGTCCTCGATGCGCCCGAGGATGGCGAGTTCGACCGCCGGGTACGGGAGTCTGCTGCTCTCGTCGAGGGCGTCTTTGGTGTGGCTGCGGACAGCACTGTGAAGCGCCCACTGCTCGGGAAGGCTGAACTCGAACGCCGTCTCGGATGTGTCGTTGGATTCGGTGGACATTGTGCGTGACCTCCAGTTGGGGTGCCGACAGTACATACATGGGGCATGAGGTATGTAAACATATGGCATACCGTACGAAACCACGTTACCATCCGGTGAGTGTCTCGCCGAAAGCGCACGGACGGCGGGCTACCAGCCAGGTGCACCCCGACACAGTGGTTCGTCAGTGGGGCAGACCACGCCGAGCACTGACCACGGCAACGGCTTTTTACGGCTTCAGTCGGCGGTAGCGGACAGGTTCTGCTGATCCCGGAGAAGGGCCTTTACGTGTGTGAACACATAACACAACTATGGCGCTGGGCACGTACGTTCCGACAGCGATACGGACGAGTCTGCTGCGAAAAGCGGCAGTGGTCATCGTCACCATCATGCTCGTCCTCGTCGGCGTCGGCGTATTCACGACACAAGCAGTCTCCACACAAGTCACCGAGCAACGCGACACGGAACTGCTCACAAGCACCGAACAGGAAGCCGAAGCACTCGAAGAATGGATCGGTCGCCAGCGATCGGCAACGCAGTACCTCTCACAGGACAACGCAATCCAGTCCGCCCCCCAAGCCGACAAATCAGAGGTCCTCTCCACGCGGATCTCGGGGCTCACAGAGACCGCCGCAGCGCTCCACTACGTGAACCTCTCGACGGACACCATCCGGGCCTCGACCGACGCCGCCGTCGAGGGCGACACGTACACGTCGTACTCCATCCCCTGGCGCGGCGAAGGCCTCAGCTTCTACGGGGGCGGTGACGTCATCACATCGAGCGTGTTCAACTACCGCGGCACCCCCGTCATGGCGTTCGCCAGCAAGCAGCCCGGCTCCGACAACGCCGTGTTCGTCTTCCACAGCGTCGAGACCCGCGGCGAGGCGTTCAGCCGGAACATCGACGGCAGCTACACGCAGGTCGTCGACATCAAGGGAACGGTCCAGATCGCGGCCGACGAGTCGGCGATCAGCAGCGCGTACGGTGCCGGCCGGGACGCACCAGTCATCGCAACGGGACTCACCACGAACAGCGGCATCGAAACCCGGGACGGGTTGCTCGTGGGCCACGCGAAAGTCGAAGGCACCGACTGGGTGCTCCTCAAGCACGCCCCCACGTCGAACGCGTACGCGCTCGAAGGCGACGTACAGCGTAACATCGTCGTGCTCATCGTCACCGCGGTCGCCGGCCTCGGCGCGCTCGTGCTCGTGATCGGTCGTGACGCGCTGACCGCGCTCACGGACATGTCCGACCGCGCGGAGGCGATCGCGGCCGGGGACATCGACACCGCGATCGAAGAGACGACTCGCATCGACGAAGTCGGGGATCTCAAGCGATCGTTCCGCGACATCCAAGAGTACCTCCAGACCGTGGCGGGGCAGGCCGACGCCCTCGCCGAGCAAGACTTCGACGCGGACGCGCTCGACAAATCGGTCCCCGGCCGCCTGGGCGAATCCCTGGAGACGATGCACTGGGATCTCGAAACCGCGATCGCGGACCTCGAAGACGCCCAGGAGACCGCCGAGCAGTCCCGCAAGGAAGCCGAACAGTCCCGCGAAGAAGCCGAAGCGCTCGCGGCAGCCCTCGAATCACAGGCCCAAGACATCCGGGAAACCGTCGAACACGCCGCCGATGGCGACCTCACGCAGCGCCTTGAGACGGACACCGACCACGAGTCCATGGCGGCCATCGCGACTGCCCTCAACAGCCTCTTGGAGGAGCTGGAAGGCACGATACACCGGATCCAGCGCTTCTCGAAGGACGTCGCCGAGTCAAGCGACCACATCACCACGAGCGCCGAGGAGGTCAAGCGCGCCAGCGGCCAGGTCAGCGAGTCCGTCCAGGAGATGTCCGCGGACGCCCGCCAGCAGAACGGCATCGTGCAGGACGTGTCCGACGAAATGACGGACCTCTCTGCCACCATCGAGGAGATCGCGTCCTCCTCGGACGAGGTCGCGGCCAAATCCAACGACGCCGTCTCCGTCGGCCAGTCGGGTCGGGCCCGGTCCCAGGACGCCATCGAGGAGATGAACGCCGTCGACGAGCAGGCCAAACGCACCATCGCCGAGATGGAAGCCCTGGACGACGAGATGACCGAGATCGGGGAGATCGTCACGCTCATCGACGACATCGCCGAGCAGACCAGCATGCTCGCGCTCAACGCGTCGATCGAGGCAGCCCGCGCGGGCGAGGCCGGCGAAGGGTTCGCGGTCGTCGCCGACGAGATCAAATCCCTGTCCAAGGAGACGACCGAAGCCACCCAGGAGATCGAGTCGCTGATCGCCGACGTTCAGGACTCGACCACCGACGCGGTCACGGACATGCAGGAGATGGGCGACCGGCTCTCGGAGGGGAAGTCGACAGTCACGGACACCGTCGAGACGATCGACACGATCGTCGAACGCATCGAGGAGGCCAACGGTGGCGTGCAGACGATCAACACCGCGACCGACGAACAGGCAACGACCACCGAGGAGGTCGTGACGATGGTCGACGAGGTCGGCTCGATCAGCGACGACACCACCGCCAGAGCCGAGGACGCCGCCGCCGCGGCCGAAGAACAGACGGCCTCCCTCACGGAGGTCACCAACCGGATCCAAGACCTCTCCGATCAGTCCACGGACCTCTACGAGTTGCTCTCGGATTTCACCGTTCGGGAGGACCACGCCGTGGCCGACGGCGGCGCGGAGAACACCACTGGCGCGTTCGTTCGATCCGCCAGCACTGACCACTCACGAGACGCGACACACCACGACACATGACAGACCACACTGATCTCTCCCGGCGCCAGTACGTCAAAACGGCCGCGCTCAGTGCGGCCGCCACGACGGCGCTTGCCGGCTGCATGGGCGGACTCGACGACGGCGGGGACGCGAGCACCGGCGACGACGGCGCGTGGCGGGACGCGGAGCTGGCAGCGGTGCCGGCCGCACCCGACGACAGGCTGTACAGCGCCGACAACACCCAGTCGTCCGGCGAGACGATCCGCCACCTCACGTGGAGCGGCTACGAGGCCGCCAACGTCCAGCGTCCCTTCGAGAAGAAGTTCGACTGCCAGACCGGGGTCGACCTGTTCACGTCCAACCTGGACGCGTTCAACCGCTTAGACGACGGGGCCTGGCGGGAGTTCGATCACGCCACGTTCGACATGGCGTGGCTCCCGGACCTAGCTGAAGCCGGCCTGATTCGCCCCCTCGACTACGAGGCGTGGAAACCGTACACGTTCGACAAGTACACCGACCTGTTCCAGCGCGAGAACGGCTACGAGTTCGCGTTCCTCGACGAGGACTACAACTTCGACGCCGACGGCCAGCTGTACGGCGTCCCCCAGCGGTTCGGGTGGGCGTCGTTCGCGCTCAACACCGACGTCGTCAGCGAGTCGGACGCCCGCAGCTACGACGCGGCGTGGGCCGACGAGTACGACGTCGGCGTCTACGACCTCCCGTTCTGGGGGGTGCAGATCGTGATGCTGCGGGAGGGCATCGACCCGTACGCGACCCACACCGACGCCGAGGTCGAGCGGATCCGGGAGGCGACGGTCGCGCTGTTCGAGAACGCGGCCGGCGTCTACGCCGACGTGGGGTCGCTGAACACGGCGCTGGCGGCCGGCGACATCGACATCGCGTTCGTCTCCGGGAACTGGATCAACGGCAGCCTCCGGCGCGGCGGGCGCTTCGAGTACGAAGCCAGGGTTCCCGACGAGGGCGGCGTGATCTGGGTGGAGACCACGACGATGCTGAAAGGCAGCCACCCCAGCGTGTCCACCAACTACTTGGCGTACATGCAACACGGCATCACCGCGAAGAACCTGATGTGGCCGACGATCGGCGGAACCAACGTGGTGCCCCATCAGTCCTCGATCGACCGGCTCAACCGGCGACAGCGGACGGTGTTGCGGATCGACGACCTCCAGGACATCATCGACAAGTCGCGGTTCTACACCGGCGTGCCCGACTTGGACCGGCTCGTCTCCGTCTGGGAGGACGCCAAAGCCGAAGCGACCGGCTGAGCGCCCGTCGGCGCGGTGCTCAATCGCCCACGGACGCAACCGCCTCCGCGACAGGGGTGTCGCCGGCCAGCACTTCGAACGTCGTGTCGCGGGCCGCCGGCGCGGTGAGCGCCGCCGCCAGCGTCTGCGCCACGTCGGCACAGGGGATCGAGCCGGCCGCCGGGTCCAGTGTGTCCGCGACCGTCACACGCCCGGTGCCCGCGTCGGTGGTCAGGCTGCCCGGGCGCACGATCGTGTGCGCTACGGGGCTCTCCCGGAGGCGGGCGTCGGCGTCGGCTTTCGCCGCCAGGTACGATCGGAGGTCGTCCGGGCCGCTTGCGGGATCGTCTGCACCCATCGAGCTGAGCATCACGAAGCGGTCGACGGCGGCGTCTTCGGCCGCCGACAGCAGCCGAATCGCGCCGTCCCGGTCGACCGCGTCGAGCGCCTCCCCGCGGGACCCGGCCGCAAACACCACGCCGTCGCAGCCCGCGACCGCGTCCGCCACGTCGTCGGTCAGATCCGCGACGACGGGGGTGGCACCCAGCCCGTCGATGGTGTCGGTCTGTGCGGGGTCCCGAATCATTCCGCGGACGTGGTGGCCGTCGTCAGCGAGTCGTTCCGTGAGGTGTTGGCCGACACGTCCGTGCGCGCCAGCAACGAGTACGTCCATACGGATGCATGACGGTGCTGCGGTGAATACCTACGGGTGCCTGCCAGGTGTGCCTGTTCTCGGTGCGCGCTCGCGCACACCGGAAGGCGCTGCTGGAAGCGTAACTACCCTCCCCCTGGGGGTTGTTGATGATTGTATGCGAGACACTTCCCGCGAGTGGGTGTTCGCCGAGCGACCCGAAGGCGAACCCGACATGGACAGCTTCGAACTCCGCGAGCGCGACGTTCCCGAGCCCCGCCACGGCGAACTGCTGGTGCGCGTTCGGTATCTCTCCGTCGACCCGTACATGCGCGGTCGGATGCGGGACTCCGATTCGTACGCGGACCCGTGGACGGTCGGCGAACCCCTCAGCGGCGGCGTCGTTGGGGAAGTCGTGGAAAGCGAGAGCGACGCCTACGAGGCCGGCGACCTGGTGTCCGGCAACGGCACCTGGGCGGACTACAGCCTCCTCGACGCCGCCAACGTCGCGCCGGTCGACCCGTCGGTCGCGGATCTGCCGGCGTACCTCGGCGTGCTCGGGATGCCCGGCCGCACCGCCTACTTCGGCCTGCTTGAGGTCGGCGCCCCGAAGCCCGGGGACACGGTGGTCGTCTCCGGCGCGGCGGGCGCAGTCGGCTCCGTGGTCGGCCAGATCGCGAAGCACAACGGCTGCCGCGTGGTCGGGTTCGCCGGCTCCGAGGAGAAAGTCGACTGGCTCACCGAGGACCTTGGCTTCGACGCCGGGATCAACTACAAGCAGGTCGACGACTACAGCGCCGCCCTCGATGACGCCGCCCCCGACGGGGTCGACGTCTACTTCGACAACGTCGGCGGCCCGATCAGCGACGCGGTGTTCACGAAGCTGAACGTCGACGCGCGCGTCGCCGTCTGTGGGCAGATCGCACACTACAACAACGAGGACGTGCCGACGGGACCGCGGAAGCTCCCCCAGCTCATCGCGCCCCGCGCGAAAGTCCAGGGGCTGCTCGTTGGGGACTTCGCCACCCGGTTCGGCGAAGCCAGCGAACAGCTCGGGCAGTGGGTCGCGGCCGGCGACATCGAGCACCGTGAGACGGTCGTCTCCGGGCTCGAAAACGCGCCGGACGCGTTCCTCGGGCTGTTCTCCGGGGACAACATCGGCAAGCAGGTCGTCGGCGTCTCGGAGTAACACCAGCCGTCAGCCGGTCGGCATCGACGGCCCTCGTTGGGTCAAGCCGGGCATTATACCCAACGCCCGAACGTATTATTTATTATAAGTCACTGTGTGACAAAAACTGATTAGGGCGGACCCCGCGTAGCGATGACACGCGGCCACGCAGCACAGGACCCGCCCCTGCGGGCGTGGCCGACACGCCTCACACATGCCCCACGATAGACGCAGCTACCTCCGCACGTCATCAGCAGTCATCGCATCGCTGCTCGCGGCGAGCACACCAACATCGGCCGCCGACACCCCACCCGAATGGGACCCCGACACCGTCTACACTGACGGCGATAAGGCGACCTTCGACGGCTACGTCTGGGAAGCCAAATGGTGGACGAAAGGCGACAAACCCGGTGCCGACGAGTGGGGGCCGTGGAACCAGCTTCGCCCCGTCGACGACAGCCCCACCGATCCCGGCGGACCGACCGCGTCGTTCACCACCAGCGAATCAGTGATCGAGCCCGAAACCACCGTGACCGTCGACGCCAGCAACACCGTCGGCGACGTCGACAGCTACGAGTGGGCGTTCGGCGACGGCACCACCGCGTCCGGCGTCACGGCGTCTCATACCTACGACGCCGCCGGCGAGTACACCATCGAGCTCACCGTCACCACCGGCGACGGCACCACCGACACGACATCGGCGACGCTGCTGGTCGCCGACGGCGGTGCGCCCGCTGACGGGCGCGTCGTCGGCTACTACATGCAGTGGGCACAGTGGGACCGCGACTACTTCCCGGGCGACATCCCCCTGGATAAGGTCACACACGTCAACTACGCGTTCCTCACCGTCCGCGAGGACGGGGCCGTGGACTACATCCAGGAGAACGCCGCGATGCGCGTGCTCGAACCGAAATCCTGGCACGACCACACTGGCTTCGACGACCTCGTCGACGACCCCGACACGGCGTTCCTGTTCTCCATCGGCGGCTGGAACGATTCGACGTACTTCTCGAACGCCGCCCAGTCGCAGGCCAGCCGCGAGCGGTTCGCGGACACCGCCATCGAGATCATGCGCACCCACAACTTCGACGGCCTGGACATCGACTGGGAGTACCCCGGCGGCGGCGGGAACTCCGGCAACGTCGTTCGCGACGGCGACAAACAGCGGTACACGGAACTCCTCCAGACCGTCCGCGAGAAGCTCGACGTCGCCGAGGACGAGGACGGCAAGCGCTACCAGCTAACAACCGCGCTGTCCGCCGACCCGGAGAAGAACACCGGGCTGGACCACGCGGCCAACGCCGAGGCGCTTGACTTCCTGAACGTCATGACCTACGACTACCACGGCGCGTTCAACGACTACACCAACCACCAAGCACCGCTGTACGGCACCGAAGCCGATCCGTCGCCGAACGCCGACGAGTTCTACGTGGACGCGTCGATGTCCTTCTGGCTGGATACGGCCTTCGACCCCGCCCAGCTGTCGCTTGGCCTGCCGTTCTACGGGCGCAGCTTCGGGAACGTCGCCAGCAGCGACAACAACGGCCTCTACCAGCCCTTCGACGGCACGCCGGACGGAACGTGGGGACAGGACAACGGCATCAAGGAGTACTGGGACATCACCCAGAACCTCGCCCCGAGCAGCGACTACGAGACGTTCTGGGACGACACCGCGAAGGTGCCGTGGTTGTACTCGCCGTCGAAGAACGTGCTCGTGAGCTACGACAGCCCCCGGTCGGTCGAGGCCAAAACCGCCTACGCCGCCCAGCACGACATCGGCGGGATGATGTTCTGGACGTTCTCCGGCGACAAAAACGAAGTCCTCCTGGACACCGTCCGGGACGCCTGGCAGTAGCGATACGATGCATCGCCCCCCGAACACGGACGCGCTGGCGGCGACCCACCGCCGTGGTGGCCGCCACCGGCTCCGCGCGCACCCCCCAATGCATGCCCCACGATAGACGCAGCTACCTCCGCACGTCATCGGCAGTCATCGCATCGCTGCTCGCGGCGAGCACACCAACATCGGCCGCCGACACCCCGCCCGAGTGGGATCCCGACACCGTCTATACGGACGGCGATAAGGCGACCTTCGACGGCTACGTCTGGGAAGCCAAATGGTGGACGAAAGGCGACAAACCCGGTGCCGACGAGTGGGGGCCGTGGACCCAACGCCGCCCCGTCGACGGGTCGCCGGGCGGCCCCACGGCCGCGTTCACGGTCACCGACACCACGGTGGAGCCGGGGACCGCCGTGACCGTCGACGCCAGCGACACCACCGGGAGCGTCGACAGCTACGAGTGGGCGTTCGGCGACGGCACCACTGCAGCCGGCGTCACGGCCTCCCACACCTACGACGCCGCCGGCGAGTACACCATCGAGCTCACCGTCACCACCGGCGACGGCACCACAGACACGGCGACACAGCAGATCACCGCCACCACGTCGCCCGGCGACGACGAGTTCAAAGTCGTCGGCTACTACCCCAGCTGGAAGGGCACCGACGACTACGACTTCTACCCGGCCGACGTGCCCTTCGACCAGGTCACCGACGTGCTGTACGCCTTCCTGGACGTGCAGCCCGACGGCACCGTGGTGCTCCCCGACAGCGACGTGGACCACGAGTCGCTGCTGGCGTCGTTCGCCAGCCTCAAGGAGGACCGGGCCGCCGACACCAGGCTGAAGCTCTCGATCGGCGGCTGGGGGTTGTCCCCGGGCTTCGAGGACGCCGCCGCCGACCAGGCCAGCAGGGAGCGCTTCGCCACCACCGCCGTCGACCTCATGCGCACCTACGACTTCGACGGCATCGACGTCGACTGGGAACACCCGGGGCCGCGCCGCGGGAAATGCGAGTGTGGCAGCGCCCAGGGACCCGCGAACCACGTCGCGCTCCTGGAGACCGTCCGGGACCGGCTCAACGACGCCGAGGTCGAGGACGGCCGCACGTACGATCTCTCGGTCGCCAACGGCGGGTCGGACTGGAACGCCGCGCTGATCAACCACCGCGAGGTCGCCGCCGTGGTCGACGACATCTACATGATGGCGTACGACTTCACGGGCGTCTGGCACGGCACCGCCGGGCTGAACGCGCCGATCTACGGGACGCCCCCGGACTACCCGCCGTCCGGGGACGCCCAACAGTACACCCTGGAAACGACACTCACGATCTGGAAGGAGCAAGGCTACTGGGTGGACTGGATGGAGTGGGAGGACCACGGTGACCCCGTCGACGATCCCGGCACGCTCGTGTTGGGGATGCCGTTCTACGGCCGCGGCTGCAACGTTGAGAACGGCATCTGGGACACGTTCTCGCTGTCGGAGTGGCAGCAAGGCGACCCCAAGTACCAGAACGACGTGATCCCGCCGGGCACGTGGAACGACCTCCGCGGCCCCGACGACGCCAACACGGGGGCGTTCGACTACGGCGACCTCGCCGCGAACTACGAGGGCGCCGACGCCTGGACCAAACAGCGCAACGAGCAGGGCGGGGTACCCTACCTCTGGAACGACAGCGAGGGCGTGTTCATCAGCTACGACGACCCGACTTCGATCGCTGCGAAGGTCGAGTTGGCGGTCGCCGAAGACCTCGGCGGCGTGATGATCTGGGAGCTCTCGCAGGACTACGACGGCACGCTACTCGAAACGATCAATCAACACACACCATGAACCGACGCACCTACATCCAGCGCGGCGCGCTCACGGTCGGCGCGCTGCTGGGCGCGAGCGCATCGGCAACGGCGACATCCGACAGCCCACCCGCGTGGGATCCCGACACGGCGTACACCGAGGGCGACGAGGTCACCTTCGACGGCTACGTCTGGGCGGCCAAGTGGTGGACGAAAGGCGACGAACCGGGCAGCGACGAGTGGGGGCCGTGGAACCAGCTTCGCCCCGTCGACGACGGCGGTGGTGACGGTTCCCTCGCGGCGGCCATCACGGTGCGTCCGTCGTCACCGTCGGTCGGCGAGTCGGTCACACTCGACGCCTCGGCGTCGACCGGCGACATCGACGGCTACGAGTGGACGCTTCCCGACCAGGACGACGTCACCGGCCCCACGCCGACGGTCACGTTCGCTGCGGCCGGCTCTGTGACGGTGTCGCTCACGGTCACCGGTGCGGACGGCGACACCGCGTCCGCAGACACCACGATCACGGTCACCGACGGCGAAGACGCCGCGCTCACCGCGGACACGACGCTCGCGGAGTTCCTGCCGTCCTACCAGGAGCGCCACATTCCGGACGTGTTCCTGGATTTCATGCCCGGCGAGAACGGCGCTGGCGGCGGCGTCGCCAGCGTCGAGCGCGCCACGGTGAACTGGACGGACGCCGAGAAGGCCGCGGCGTTCAACGTGGACTTGGACGCCATCCGGAACACCGTCCGGGACGGCTCGCTGCCGTTCGGCGCGCTCGGCAGCCAGGCCCTCGACTGGGCGCAGTCGTTCCGCAGCGCGGACACCGAGGTCCCGGATCACGCCATCGCACAACTGCTGCCGCGGCTCATGCTGTTGCCCGACGAGACGGAGCCACCCACCTTCCAGGGCAGCGGCCGAGCCGCTGCCTGGGACGAAACCGGCGGCCCGGTCGCGGCGACAAACGACCCCGGCGTGTTCTGTCAGACCCAGTGGCCGACGGACGCCCGCGGCGAGGCGGACGCCGAAGTCGAAGAACGCGACCGCGTCTACCTGCAGGCCAAAACCGATCCGGCGTGGAGCGACGACTTCACGTATCTCGACAACTACGACAGCGCGCTCCTCGACACGCTCCAGAACAACACCCACCCGGTGACCGGCGATCCCCTCGGCGGCGACGGGTTCACGGCCACCGCGCCCATGGAGCTGTCCACGGAGATCCACGGCGACAGCTGGTTCTGGTACCAGGTGTTGCTGTTCAAGAACACCAGCCCCGTGCCGTACCACCTCGACGGCGCGGTCGTCTGGTGGCTCGGCCCCTCGAACTTCGGGAAGACGATGTCCGCGGGCGCGTACAACAACGAGCAGCGCCCCCGGCCGGGATACGGCCACCCCCAGCGCGACATCATCGAGATCACGCTGCCCGACAAGCGAGTGCCCGACGCCTACTCGGACGTCGCGTCGTCGCTGTCGGCGTACGCCGTCCGGCTGGCGTACCACGACTCCCCGTACAACATGCGCACCGCCTACCCCAACCAGTACTGGTCGCTTGAGGTCAGCGTCGGTGAACCGCTGGCGGACAAATTCGACACGGCAGCGAAACGCCAGCGCGCCGTCGACATGATCGCCGCCACCGCCCACGTCGAGTTGGAGACCGACATGGACCGCAACGACGACGTTGTGGACGCCATCGAGCTGTACAACCGCGTCGGCAACTGACGACCGCGAGGAATGCGCCGACCGGGATTTGAACCCGGGCCATGAGCTTGGAAGGCTCAGGTCCTACCACTAGACTACCGGCGCGCACCCACTGCTTTCCAGCCGTCGTTTATGGGTGTTTCCCTTCGCCGCCAGCGTCACGCCGGCGCAACGACCGCGTAACAGTTGCCACTGGAGACGGTTGAGGACACCACACGGAGGTCGCTGGCGGCGAGGTCGGCGTCGAACTCGTCGGGGTCGTAGACGTGGTAGAACCGCGGCACCGTCTCACCGCCGGGGAGCGTCCAGTCCACGGTCGTGTCGAAGCCGGTGGTGGCGTCGAAGCGGTCGTGGGCGGTGCTCCAGGCGGACACCAACGCGGTGCCGTCGGGGGCCAGCACGCGCGCGAGTTCGGTGAGGCTGGCCACGCGAGCGTCCCGGTCTCGGAGGTGGTGTAGCGTCGCAACGTACACCGCGATGTCCACCGTGCCCGACGCAACGGGAACGCAGGCGGCGTCGCCGGCGACCAGTGTCGCGTCGAAGTCGTTGGCCGCCGCGCGGTCGCGGGCCTCCGAGAGCAGCCCCGTGCTGGCGTCCACGCAGACCACGTCGGCGGCCTGCGCGGCGAGCAACTCGGCGTGGCGTCCGTTCCCGCAGCCGAGGTCGAGCGCCACCGCCGGCGCCGCACACTCCTCGTCCAGGAACGACTCGACCTCCGGCCACGGGTATTCGCGGGTCTTCGCGAAGTGGCTGGCGATCCGGTTGTACGTGTGCTGTACGTCGCGGTCGGCGGCGTGTGGTGTGTCTGTCATCCCAGGAGTAGAAACGTCGTGTACGCAACCACCAGCATCACGGTGGCGTGTTTCGCGCCCGCTTTCACCGATCCGGCCCCCATCTGGCCGGCCACGAGCCCCGAGCAGACCGCCTGCACCAGGCTGGTGTGGAAAAACACCGTGCTGTAGGCGGCCTTCTTGGCGGCCGTGAGCTGGCCGGCCGACTGCGAGAACGCACCGCTATCGACGGCGCTGCTCGCGCCACTCCCGGCCTGCGTCGCCGCGCCGGTGGGGATGTTCGGAATGAAGATGGTGTCGAGGGCGACGATGATCGCGATGAACACGAAAAACGACACGTAGATCACGACGACGTACGTGAGCAGTTCGTTGCGGCGGTCCCGCTCCAAGCGCCGGCTGGCGGTGGCTTCGTTGGCGGCGATCCTGAGCACCGGCCCGAGGTTGCCGCTGGCGGCCATCGCGTTCGTCGTCAGCGCCACGACCCGCGAGACGGCCGGCGTGTTCACGCGGTCCCGGAACCGCGTGAGCGCGTGCTCGATGCGGGCCCCCCACTGGATGTCCGCCCACGTGCGTTCGAGTTCCTGCGTGAGCGCGCCCAGATCCCCATCAACGGTGCGCCCGAAGCTCTCGACGGCGGCCATCCCCGCCTCGTTCGTGGACGCGAACCGATCCAGGAAGTCCGGCACCTCCGCTTCGATCGCTTTCCGCCGTCGTCGTGCCGTCTCGTATGCCACGGCGAATGTCCCGACGACGAACACGGTCGCATGCACGAGCGCGTCGTCGTACGCGGCCGGCGCGAACACGCCCGCACTCAGTGGTGCCCACCACTGGCTGCCGAGGTACACGGCCGCGATCGGACAGCTCACCCAGAACAGCAGCGTCGGCGTCTCCAGGACGACCGTGAGGGGGTTCCGGAGGCGGTACAACACCGGCCGCAGGCGCTCGGAGATCGCGAACCGAGCGCGGTTCTCCGGCGACGATCCGAGCGGTGCCACGGCCGCGTCAGCGCCGCCGTCGGGACACAGCGCCGCCGACGGCGACGGGATCGACTGGAACCGGGACTGCTCGCCGCCCACGGACTGCTCGTCGCCGGGACCGCCCACCGTCGCGTCCGTGATCGAGTCCAGGTAGACCGCGAACCCGGCCGTCGCGCCGGGCACCAGCACGAACGCGGTCAGTCGAAGGAACCCGAGCGTTCCGCCGAGCGTGAGCCCGATCACCACCAGAATCGTGATCAAGAACAGCGGCCCGGCGACCAGCACCGTCACGTACGCCTCTGCCAGCGTCGCCAGCAACTCGAGGAACTGCGACTGGGTGGCCTCGGCCTCCTCGGCGTAATACTCGTACTCCTGTTTGAGGAACGCCGGCAGGTCGCTGCCGGACTGGAGGATGCTTCCGAGGTTCTCGGTGAACTCCGCGAGGTCGTCGCTCGGCGTGCGAGTCCCCACCCGTTCGAGGGCCGTGATGATGTCCGCGCCGTAGTTGTCGATGTCCGTGACCGCGACCGCCATCTCCTCGGCCGCCGCCCCGTACACGGGCTGGTTGCGCGCCAGGATCCGCAACACCTCGGACAGCGGCATGCCGCTGCGCGACAGCGCGTACATGAACGCCACGGTGCGCTCCATCGACGCGTCGATGCGGCGCGCGCGCTCGCCGGCCGCATACCGCGGCCGCAGCCAGCGTGCCGTGTACGTCCCGTAGGCCGCGACGACGCCGACCGTTGCGCCCGACAGGACGAACGCACCGAACAGCACGCCCGGCGAGAACGCGGCGACGCTATCGACGAACAGGCCGCGCACGGGCCCCGGGAACTGGCTGCGGACCCCGGCGGAGGCTCCGCCCAGGAACACGAGCACGCCGGCAACGAGATACACGCCCAGGATGCTGGCAGTGAGCGCGGCGAGCGTCGCGAACAGGTACGTGCGGGCGGCGTACGTCCGGTACGTCTGGGCGACGTGGGCCCCCTGGAGCGCCGCGACCTGCTCGGGGTTGGCGCGCTCGCGGTCTCGGGCCAGCCCACCGAACGCCGCACGCCCCACCCGGGAGAGCACGCGATCGACGCGGTTCGCGCCGGTGATGGCGGCCGCGCCGACCACGCAGTCGACTGCCAGCACCGCGGCCAGCGGCAGCAGCCACACCGCCACCGTGATCACTCCACGACCCCCGGCGCGGCGGCCGCGACGTCCGAATCGAGCGCGTCGGTGACGCGGGCGACCACGCGCTCGGGCTGCGCGTAGTACTCGTTGATCAGGGCCGTGAACCGGCGGTAGTCGGTCACGTCCTGCTCGACGAGATACTGGAGGACGCGCTTGCGGTTCCTGAGCTCCCGGAGCAGGTCGCTTCGCGACCACCCGCGCTCGTCCTGGATCTCGTCGAGGACGTTCGAGTCGCGCTGCTCGAAGTCGTCGCGCGTGGGGTCCCATTCGAACGCCGTGGAGTAGTCGAGGTCGCCGGTGCGCTGGTCGATCCCCTCGATCTCCGCGATCACGCTGCTGCGGCGAACGCGCTCGTCACCGACGTGCGTGAGCGTCTGCACGCACAGGATATCCAGGCTCTGGATCATCGCCCGCGGGACGTTGATGGGGTCGTTTTCGAGGCGGTTGATGACCGTCTGCACGCTGTCGGCGTGCATCGTCGAATACGTCGTGTGGCCCGTGTTCATCGCCTGGAACAGCGTCATCGCTTCCTCGCCGCGCACCTCGCCGACGATGATGTACTCGGGGCGGTGGCGGAGCGCCGACCGCAGCAGGTCGTACATCGTGATGGTGTCTCCGCCGCCGCCGTCCGCCCCCCGGGTCACCGACGACAGCCAGTTGTCGTGGTACAGCGCAAGCTCGCGGGTGTCCTCGATGGTGAGGATCTTCGCCCGCGGCGGCACGAACATCGACACGGCGTTCATCGACGTGGTCTTCCCCGAGGCCGTACCGCCCGCGAAAAGCAGGCTCTTGTTGGATTCGATGGCCAGCCAGAGGTACGCCATCTGGTCGAGGCTGAACGTGTCGTAGTCGACCAGGGTTGCGGGCGTGAACGGCTCCTCGCTGTACTTCCGGATGGTGAACGCCGACCCCCTCGGGGTGACCTCCTCGCCGAGCGCGAGCTCGGCGCGCGATCCGTCCGGCAGGGTGGTTTCGGTGACCGGATCGCCGATGGAGATGTGGCGGCCGGACTGCTGGGCGAGGCGCACGACGAAGCTGTCCAACTCCTGTTGCTCGTAGGTGATGTTGGTCTCGATGTCCGTGTAGTCGGTGTGGTAGACGAACAGCGGCAGCCCGTAGCCGTCGCACGACACGTCCTCGATGTGGGGGTCCTGCATCACGGGGTCGAGCTTCTCGAACCCCTCGAAGGTGCGGTGTAAGTAGTAAAACAGCCGGTGGAACGCGTTCGGCGTCACGTCGATGCTGTACTCCGAGAGGAGGCGTTGCATCTGCGCGATCAGGACCGCCTCGCGGTCGTCGGGATCGGTGGTGGCATCGTAGATGAGCGCGTCCCGGATGTCGTCGTAGAGCTGGTCCAACACCGTCTGCTCGAAGTCATCCAGGTGTGGCTCCACGACGTGATAGTAGTGGGTGTCGGATTCGGCGTCGAAGCCGATGAACACGAACGCATAGGGGGCGTTGACCCAGTACCGGTCGACCTCCTCGTAGTCCGCCACCCCGTCAAACTCGACCAGCGGGCCGTGGGCCTGTGGGTCGTACGGTGGAACGTCGACGGCGGTTCCGCGCAACACCTCGACGATCCGGCTCGCGCGCCGCTGTAGCGCATCAAGCCCGCCATCCAGGCCCGCGAAGAGATCCCCAGCCATCGCTCCTACTGGAGCGTTCAGTCGTGTGACCATAAAAAGCTGTCCGGCGCTGTGGCACGCATCTCAGTCACCCGCGTTCGAAACACCGGTCTCACCGGGGTCGTGCGCGCGATCGACGGCGCGTGGGGCGCGGTGGCGCTCCCGGGCCGCAGCCAGTTCGGCCGGCGTATCCACGTCCATGAAGCTGTGGCGCGCCGTCCGGTGGCGTGTCTGCGCCGCCGGAACGTGCGTGACCGGCAGGCGAGCGACCACGCCACTCAGGCTCCGGTTCCCGGCCGCCGCCGCGGCGTCGACAGCCACCCGCGTGGGGGCTGCGGCCAGCACGCTGTGCGTGACTTGTGGGTGTCCATCAACGACGGGCACTGCACCGGCGCAGCCCGCGTCGGCGCGCCGGTCACACAGCCACGCGAAAAACGCGGGGTCGATGAACGGCATGTCACACGCCGTGACCGCCACGACCGGCTCCCCAACCGCGTTCAGCGCCGTCGAAAGTCCCGCCGCCGGACCCTGCCCGGGATCCGGATCGACCGCGAAGGCCACGTCCGTGTCCGTGGTCGTGACCGCCGCCCGGAACGCCGCGCGCTGGTCGCGCCGGCAGTTCACCACCACACTGTCGACCACCGTCCCGAGGCGCGCAACGACGTGCCAGAGCAGTGGGCGGCCCCCGAGCGTGGCCAACGCCTTCTCGCGATCCCCGAAGCGGGTGGAGCGACCCCCAGCGAGAACGATCCCCGCCCGCCCCCCGGCCGCGCTGCCCATCACCATGGGTGTCGGTCCACACTGGTCGCTGAAAACCGTCCCGCCGAATCCCACGCCCTTGGAGCGCGCCCGCCGCCGGCCGACGCTACTGCTCGTGGGGCTCGTAGGCCGCCGCCGGATCCGTGATCGCGGCCACAGCCGCGTCCAGGTCCAGCGCGTCGGCGCTCGCCGCGGTCACGGCCACTGGCGCGGCCGCGTCCCGGCCGCCGAGCACGACCTTCGGGAGGGCGCTGTCGCTGAACCCCTCCACCAGGGCGTAGTCGTGTGTGGGCGCGAAACTCCCGAGGACAGCCGAGAGGTCGCGGCTGTCACCGGTTCCGAACCACGAGCCGTCGTCGGTGAGCCCGATCGTCCGGGACGCGCCGCCGGCCCGATGGCGCGCCGTGTCCTTTCCCTCGGTGTCGATGTCGGGCTCGTGGGTGAGGTGTTTGACCGTGGCGACCGGTCCCCGGGCGGCGAGTCGCTCGGCCAGGCGCGCCACAACGGTCGTCTTCCCCGAATCCGACGGTCCCACGACGGCGAGTACCTGCATACGGGACCGGTCCGGCCCAGCGCCCAAGAACGCTGCGCTGTTCGCGCCGGTGGGTCTGTGCGCGCCGAGTTGCTGGCCGCGGCGTCGTTCCAGCCTTATAGGAACAGCCGCGCGGTACTTTACCGGCCGCCCGCAAACACGCGGTATGTCAGAGCGCACAGCCAGCCAGCCGAACACCGACAGATCACGGCGCCGTCTGCGCGTCGTGCTCGACGTGGCGCTCTCCGATGCGGCCGCATGTCCACTCGAAGAGATCGACGGCGAGGTCACTGCCGTCCGCCACCAGTACACCGGCGACGACTGCCACGCCGACGTCACTGTCGCGCCGGCGTGCCCGGACGCCGACCGATCCGACGTGATGCACGTCGCAACCCAGACCACCGAGAGCTGCCTGTGTTGCGTGTTCAGCGACCACGGCTGTGTCCCCCAGATCACGGCCGTCGCCGCCGACACCATCACCGTCGAAACGTATCTCGCCGACCGCACGACGCTCACGGACCTCGTGGCGGATCTCAAGGCGGTCGCGAACACCGTCTCGCTGACCCACCTGACGCGGCTCGCCGCCGACGACCAGTCGGGCGACTCACACACGCATGTGACCCTCGATCTCTTCAAGCTCACCGACAAACAGCGCGAGGCCGCGGCGGCGGCGGTCGCCAAAGGCTACTACGCCACGCCGCGGGGTGCCGACCTGTCGGATCTCGCGACGGCGCTTGGCATCTCCAAGTCGGCGGTTTCACAGCGACTGAGCGCCGTCGAGTCCAAGCTCGCCACGAGCGCGTTCACCGAAGCCCAACAGTCAGCCGGCTCCGCGCCGTGACGCCGCCCCGACTGCCACACATAAAGGCCGCAATTATTTAGCACCACCACCATGCCCGCCGGAACGCTACGGCTAGCTGTATGGCCCCCAACACGCCGGACGCACACGAGCCGATTCCGGACTGGGAGGAAACGGCCGACTCGATGCTCGCGGACTGTGGCTACGACGCGCAACTCGGCAAGGAGATGGCCGCGGACGCGATCCGCGTCGCCAACGGCGACCTCTCCGAGGCCACGTTCCACGAGCGCTACCACGACAGAGTGACCGCGGAGTTCGGGTGCGACGACCGCCCCACGGAACCGGAGGACTTCGATGAGTGACACCGACCTCAACGCCACCCGGCGAGACGTCCTCAAGTCGGGCGCGGTCGCCGCAGTCGGGCTGAGCGGCGGCGGCGGTCTGCTGTCGACGCTCCAGGAGGACGACGACTCCGACACGGCTGGGGACGCCGTCACGAGCTTCCTCGGCGAGGACCAGGTCGTCAAAACCGCCTGCTCGCCGAACTGCCGGGGGAAATGCACTCTTCGAGCGTTCGTACGAGACGGCCAGATAAAGAAAGTACAGCCGAACATCCCAGCGGATGAGCGGTACAAACGTGGTTGTCTGCTAGGGCTGTCACACACACAGCGCGTTTACAATTCGACACGCCTGAAATACCCAATGCAGCGTTCCAGCTGGTCGCTAAAAGACCCACAGCCAACGAAGCGGGGCAATGAGGCGGAGTTCGAGCGAATCAGCTGGGACGAGGCACTGGAAAAGATCGCCCAGAAGATGACGACCATCCGTGACCAGTATAGCCCCAAAAGCGTCTACTTCGAGACGGGATCCGGGGACAGCGGGCTTAGTGGCCCCATGCAGTCACAGCTCTCGGACCTGTTTGGTGGGACTCAGAAGAGCTGGTCGATCGATATCAACACGGGTCTGGGATTTCGAAGAGTTACTGGATCCGGGCTTTTTAACGCCGAAACGAACTTCGGGGAGGACTGGCAGAACGCGAACACGGTCATCGTCTGGGGGTCGGACATCTTCGCCAGCAACCTCCAGCAGGACGCATCGATACTGCTAGACGCCATCGAGAGCGGGGCAAAGCTCGTTGTTGTCGATCCAGTGTACACTGGCACAGCCTCGAAAGCGGATCTTTGGCTGCCGATCCGACCGGGCAAGGACGCCCACGTGGCGATGTCGATGATACATACTGTTCTTGACCAGGAACTGTATGATTCGTCGTTCCTCCGCAAGCGAACGCTAGGTCCCGCATTGGTCAACGAAAACACGGGTGACTTAGTCAAAACTGCAGACGTCTTCCCTGACGGCGACGCCGAGACACCAGTCGCAATCGATGCAGAAACCAACGAACCCGTCCCGCTACTCCCGGAAACATACGGTAACTACGCGCTCTTCGGACGATACACGACTAACGGTGTGAATACGCACACTGGTTTAACAGCGCTGGAACGGAAAGCCGCCGAGTACCCGGCTGAAGCGGTCGCCGAACGTGCGGGGCTCCAAGCGACGGATATCCGGACCGCAGTCCAATGGCTCGCCACACGTGGTCCTGGCGGGATTGCATCCGGATACGGCCCGGACCGGTACAAGTATGGACACGTGTTCGGTCAGGCATACGCTACGCTGCTCAGCCTTACGGGTGACTACGGGCGTCACGGGACGATCCATGCCTCACATCCGAGTGGAAGTGGATACAACCCGGGAGACTTCTTTGAAGTTGGTGATAGCGCGCCAGGAACCACCTCGCTAAAACAGTCGGACATCATCACGGCAATGGAGTCCGGTGACCCCTACCAGATCAAGATGATGTATAGCCAGGCGTCGAATTTCCTGGCCAACCAGATGCCTAACCGGAAGCGGTGGCTTGACGCGGCGGATAATCTGGATCTCATCGCGGTTGCGGACATGCACCACACACCAACTGTTCAACATGCAGACATCGTTCTCCCAGCCAACCACTGGTTCACCAGAGAGGACATCATCAGTGGTTCGAACCATCCACACGTAAACTACCGGCAGCCGGTACACGAGCCACTCTGGGAAGCGAAAGATGACTACTGGATAATCGTTCAATTGGCAAAACGACTTGGCTACGGCGACGAGTTCGTTCATGACAAAACAGAGGCCATCAAACGGATCGTTGCAAACGACGACCGAATTGACTATGACAGGTTAGTTGAACAGGGGACTGTCCATATTGACGACGACCCGGTGCTGTACAAGGGGGAATTCGATACTCCTACTGGACGGCTCGAAATATACGACGAAGACGCTCCAACCGAAGACGGCGACGACATCGATGGAGAAGTCTCACTTGAAGTACCGGACCCAATTGAGAGCCGAACGGACGACGATGGGGACTACCGGGATGAATACCCACTCATGTTCATGCAAAAACACTCGAAGTGGCGGATCCACTCACAGTATGAGTACCAACCCTGGGTTCGAGAAATAAACGAGCAGCCACAACTGGACATCAATCCAAAAACGGCCAAGCGGCGGGGAATCGAGGACGGTGATTACGTTCGGGTGTTCAACGATCGTGGGCAAATGATTGTGAGGGCGAAATACAACGACGCGATCCGACCAGAGATTGTCAACACTGATCAAGGTTGGTGGGAACGAGACTACATCAAGGGCCATCACAACAACCTCACCCATATGGATATTTGCAACGCAACCGGGAATTTCGCCTTCTACGACACGGCCGTTGAAGTCGAACCGGCCCCGGAAGACCTTGACACCAGCAAATACACCGAAGCTAATCCGCGTGGATCGACGCCGGACTCAGCGGGAGGTGAGTGATTATGACGAACTATGGTCTCGTGATCGATCAAGAACGGTGTATCGGCTGCCAGACCTGTGCCATGACGTGCAAACAGGAAAACAACGTCCCGATGGGGCAGTTCTGGAACCGCGTGCTGACGGTTGGTGGAGAGCACGTCGATACACCGTCGGGGACCTATCCGGAGGACGGCGAAAGTGGCGACCTGGACATGAATTACCAGCCGACGGCGTGCCAACACTGCGAGAACGCGCCCTGTGTGAAGGTCTGCCCGGTGAACGCCACGTACACCCGGGACGACGGCATCGTGGAGATCGATTACGACAAATGCATGGGGTGTCGGTACTGCATGGCGGCCTGCCCGTACAACGCCCGTGTGTTCAACTGGGACGAGCCCGAGCACCGCCCCGAAGGCGGCACGGGAGACGTGGCCGAACGACCACAGGGCGTCGTCGAGAAATGCACGTTCTGCAGCCACCGCGTCGAGGACGGCCTCGACCCCGCCTGCGTCGTGAACTGTCCGGCGGACGCCCGCATCTTCGGTGACCTGGACGACGACGACAGCACCGTCTCGAAGTACATCTCGGAATACAATACCGAACAGCTGCTCAATGAGAAAGGCACCGACCCAAGTACGTATTACGTACAGGGGAAGATGACACCAGGTCGGCCATGGACAAGCGATAAGCTTGAAACCGAACTTGGAGACGATGAAGCGGCACAGGCGACGCGGCGGCGGAACGGTGCCCCAACATCAGAGCAGGGGCCAACGCCGCACGTGCCGGCGGAGACCGCGGGAGGTGACGACTGATGGCGGACGCCGACACGACCGCACGCCGCCCCGTGCTGTCGTCGTTCGGGACACTCGGGCGCGGCTGGCTCGGCGTGCTCGCGCTCCTCCTGGTGATCGGCCTCGGCGCGTGGGCGTACCAACTCCAGCACGGCCTCATCGAAACCGGGATGCGCAACGTGTTCTCGTGGGGGCTGTATATCATGCTGTTCGTGCTGTTCGTGGGGCTGTCGGCCGGCGGGCTGATCCTGTCCAGTGCGCCGAAGTTCTTCCACTCCCAGCGCTACGAGGGGTTCGCTCGGCTGGGCGTGCTCGTGAGCCTGGGCTGCATCATCGTCGCGGGGCTGTTGATCCTGCCGGACATCGGGCGTCCGGACCGCATCTACCAGTTCGTCACCTCCCCGGACTTCCGGTCGCCGATGGTCTGGGACTTCGGCATCGTGATGCTGTACGGCGCACTCAACGTCTGGTACCTGTGGCTGTTGACGCGCCGCGATCTCGCCGCCCGAGGGTCGCGGCTGTCGCTGTGGGTGTCCGACTCGGCCGCCGGCCGCGACCGCGACCGCACGCTCATGTTCTGGACCGCGGTCTGTGCGCTGCCCGCGGCAGTCGCGTTGCACTCCGTGACCGGCTGGATCTTCGCCACACAGGTCGGCCGCGGCGACTGGTTCAGCCCGCTCGTCGCGCCCGTGTTCATCGCGAAAGCGCTGGTCTCGGGGCTTGGACTACTGCTCGTGGTGTCGATCCTCGCGGACCGATTCACGGCGTTCACCGCCGACCGCGGGGAGCTCACCAGCCTGGGCAAACTGCTGGGGATCTTCCTGGCGTTCCACGTGGTGTACCTGCTCGCCGCCGAGCGCCTCCCGCACGCGTGGGCACACCACTTCGGGTTCTGGGCGATCACCAGCAACTTCCTCATCGGGGACACCGTCTACTTCTGGCTGTGGACCGGTCTCGGCGGCGCGGTGCCACTGCTGTTGTTGGCCACGCCGTCGCTTCGCAGGCGCGCGTCAGTCATCTTCACCGCGAGCGTGCTGGCGGTGTTCGGCACGCTCTTCGAGGGGATCCGGCTGGTGTTCACCGGCTACCAGCGCGTGAACATCAACGCCGCCCCGGGGATCGCAACCGGCGGCGAGTACGCCGGCCTCACGACCGACGCCTGGGCGACCGCCGGCACGTACACGCCGACCGCGGTCGAGATCGCGGTCACAGTCGGCGTGATCTCGATCGGCGCGTTGATCGTGATGGCCGGCCTCCGCTATCTCCCCCTGCAGCGCGCGGCACCCGATGCGGCGTACGCCACTGACGGCGGTGATCGAACACAATGACACCAGCCACCCGGAACAACGACAGCGCAGTCGCGGTCGCCGACGCGTTCGACGACACGGACGACGGTCCGCCGACCGCAGCCCGCTTTGCGGCGCTTGCGGCCTGCTGGCGACAGCCCGATGACGACCTGCAGGCGGCGCTCGCCGCCGAGACCGACACGACAGTCGACGCACAGTCGCTTCGGGCCGAGTACACGCGACTGTTCGTCGGGCCCGGACCGTCCCAATCACCGCCGTACGAAAGCGTCTACCGTGACGGCGAACGCGACGCGGACCTCGGCCCGGTGTACGGGCCGTCGACGCAGGCGGTCGCCCGCTGGTACAGCGAGTACGGCCTCCAGCCCGCCGCCTCGGAGTCGGCACCGCCGGATCACCTCGCAACCGAACTCGAGTTCGCGGCCTACCTGCGCGAGCACGAGGGCGCCGAAACACTCGAACAGTTCCTCACCGAGCACCCACGGAACTGGGTCGAGTCGTTCGCCCGGCGCGTCCGGGACGCCGACCCGAAGCCGTTCTACCGAACTCTCCTCAACGTGACCGTGGACACGCTGGCCCGTGCTGACACGCCCCCGTGACTCCCCGCTGGGGCCCGGATCTCCGGCAAGCAGAAGGGTCATAATGACCGACCGAAATCGTGAGACATCAGTATGCCTGACACCCAGCTAGCATCACTCCTTCAAACAGCAGCGATGCGAGAGGCAGCGAGCGCCGTCCTCGAAGAAAGCGACGCCCGAACCGGGGACCTCCAGTGGGACGACGTCAGCGACGCCGTCTCCAGCAGTCAGTGGGGGCGACTGATCTCCGCGGGCGTGCTCACGAGCACCGACACGGGGTTCGTGGTTGCGGACCCCGACGAACTGGCGGCCGAGCTGGCGGCACACACTGACGCCGAGTCGACCGAACACACCGACGCGCCGGCGATCGAATCCGCGTCCTGGACGATCTACGACAAGGCGGCAGCCGTCGGCGCGATCGGGCTGTTCGCGGGATACTGGAACAGCTCCATCCAGACCACGATCGCATCGGTCGACAACCAGCTCCTGGCCCCGGTGATGAACCTGTTGCCGTTCCACATCGTCGTGTTGTTGTTGGCTGTCACCACCGGCGTCTACTCCACGTACCTCCAGTCCCGGCTCATGGACCACGAGACGCTCCAGGCGTACAAAGACCGGATGGCGGCCCTGAAAGAACGCCGGGAGGCAGCCAAAGAGCGCGGTGACGACGAAGCACTCGAACGCATCCAAAGCGAGCAGATGGACGCCGCTGGCGATCAGCTCGGGCTGTTCAAGCTGCAGTTCCGGCCGATGGTGTGGATCATGCTGTTGACGATCCCGGTGTTCCTGTGGCTCCGCTGGGAGGTTCGTGGCGGACACCTCGGCGCGAGCGAGCACGGAATGGTGGTCCCGCTCGCCGGACACGTTGCCTGGCAGCACGCACTGCTCGGACCCATGGCGACGTGGATCGTATGGTATTTCGTGTGCTCGATGGCGTCACGCCAGTTCCTCCAGAAGACGTTCAACATCCAGGCCTCGACGTAGCGAGCGCGGCTCTAGCGGTCGTCATCGGGTAGCGTTGCGGCCAGCCGATCGGTCACCGTCGGGTCGATGATGCTCGCCAACTCCATTGCCTCGGATTCGTGGGTCTCCAAGTCGAGCACGCTTCGGAAGAACCACGACAGCGTCACGTAGGATTCGTGGAGCTCCGTGGCGCGCTCACGACCCGCATCAGTGAGGCGTGCACCCTTATACGGCGTGTAGGTGACGAGCCCGTTCTCGTCGAGTTGCTTGAGCATCTCCGTCACCGACGGTGCGGCCTTCTCTAGGCGGTCGGCAAGCTGTCCCGTCGGCACGGGGCTGTCGTCGCGATGGGATTCGATGTAGATCGCCAGTAGGTACTGGTCCGCGCCACTCATTGGTCGGTCCACCGGGAGCCGGGTGTGGATGATTGGGTCTGTGCCACTCGTATGTGAACGTTGGGCTGCAGCGGGATAAGACTGCTACCGCATCGGTGCGCGCGCGACCGTGGTTTGACTACATCACTCGCCGCTGGACGGTATGACTCGCTCGTGCAGCCGAGTGTGTACATAGCACATATCATTCTGAGAGTGGATTCCGGGGTCGTGGTGCCGGGTTCGACCGGTGCTCCGCCAGCCGCTCAGTTGGTGGTTATCAACGAGTGCGAATCTAGCAGGCAAAACACTTCCGGATTCTAGGCTAACCTACATTTCTGGGGTGCGTACAGACCACACCTCACAACGGGCCACGTGGGTTCACGCAGCTCCGGCAAAAGGCCGTGGACCTCGGCTACTCATTCGCCTGGGGCGACACTACCCTCACCGTGGCTGTTACTGAGACCGAAGACTTCAACCGTGAAGTTGCCTCGTATGAGCTTCAGGACGCGGCAGAAAACAGTCGTGCGGGGATCATTCTCGGACGCCACCCCGAATCCCAGGAGATCGCCATTGCACAGCTCGACGTCGACCATTCCCACGACGATGGCGCATTCAAAAAGCTCGAACGAGACGACCTGCTGGGCGACGATTCATCCGGGACCGACCCAGCCATTGCGACTGACCGTTCCGGCGGAATCGATGGCTCGTTCACGAAGACAACCGAGGAACCGAGCAAACAGGCTGTCGAGGCGTTGATCGATGACCTCAGCCACGTACAGGATGCAGAAGACCCGAACGCGCAACTCGATCTGCCATCCCCAGATGACCTCCCGGACCTTCCGGATGAGCTAAACTTCAGTGGCTGCGATGGCTGCTATTTCGCCACACAAGTCATCTGCAAAAAGCTCTGTGGAGCGTTTGGTAAGGTGGTCTGCGGGGTCCTCGGGATAAGTGTTGCCGGAGGCATTGCATGTGTTACGATCGTCGAAGCCATTTGTAAAGTCGCCGAGGCTACAACCGATGGGTGCGGTAACGACATCAGTGCGACAATCTGTAAGTCCTCTGGGCTTGATGTGTGTGAGCCCGATAAGCCAGGTGAAATAATTGAAATACCGCTCCCGAATATATAACGTAAATAATGGGAGACGTTACTATTGGATTCGGACTAGGCAGCGTTTCCACGCGGACAGCCGCTGCTACCGTCGCTGTCGGCTCATCGCTGCTGACGCTAGTGGGCTACATCGCCCTCGGTCGGAACCCGATCGCGGCCCTCTCTGAGGCCACATTGAGTGGGATCGTTGTTGGCGTCGCCTACTACATCGGTCTGTCAATCCGGTCCGGGGCGAACTGAACCGTCCCATCCCGGGAAACAACCGTTACCGTAACTTAGGGACGCTGGCTGGTAGATCGGACCCAATCACTACGCCGCCGGCACCACCACTATCAAGTGACAGGTACAGCAGCCAGTTATCGCGGCTTAGCCATTTGATTGCACTCAATCCTGCACGCTTACCGGTGGTCGAATCCACCTAATACGCTCAAACCCTCGAATCCAGTACAGGCCGTGCTTTTCGTATATCACTCTCGAATTTACGACTGTCTTCATTCCAATACCCGGAATCGTGTGTTCCAAGCAGCTCGCTTCCGCAGACAGACGCCACACACCGGATTTGAGGACCGTCGGTTCACGGTTTCGCACGGATCACAGTGGAAACTACGCGATGAGGAACTTACGATGCGCAGATGTTGGACGTGAACACCGGTTGGCGGAACATAGCCACCGCTTGGCAATCGTTGTCTTGCTGTTGCAGGGGTGTACAACAGCTCTACACGACTGCGTGATCCGCGTGTTCCCCACTCAAAGGGATAGAACCAAAGAACGCCGTGGTGAGACTGTCCCGGAAATTCTCTGGCTAACTCCGACAGTGTTCTGCGTTGACCTGAGCAACGTCGTCGAACGGGAGATCTTGATACGCTGTGCAGTGTTGATTCCCCACGTGAGCGCCACGGTAAGCTCCACCCGTACTATGAGGAACATCGGCAAGATGATCAACCAGCTGTGTGCGTAACGCGATCACTCCGGCCACCGACCAGTGAAACAGCGTGATACATTGGTCCACCGTGAGCGATACCAAAAGTTAACGCGATTATACATATGTTTCGGCCGATGTAACTGTGGCCACGAGCCGCGGACTCCACAGGGTATCCAGACAGTAGTCCGGTACTCACTGACCCACCGCCTGCCGAGCTTGGGCAAACACATTCTGAGCCGAGCTGTGGCGGCCTTGCTGGTCGGCGCAAAGCGGTGCGCCACCGGCTCTTCGATACCTGCGTTCAGATGCCATCGGATCGTCAATACTCTGTGGCGAAGTCTTCGGCACCGGGAATTGGTCCAACATTGCATCACGAGGAACTCACGATTTGAACATCGCTGATGTTACGCCGGGCTCCGTTCGGATAGAACGTGGTGTCCCCTTCAGGTTGGCTGTTTTGTGGGCTGGTCTGAGGGCGCGACACGTATACGGCTGCGCTAGACCACGCAGCTATCGACGGTCGCCTACTGAGTGTGCCGGGGTCGCCACTGTGCCGGCGTCAGTGAATCGATCGCCGAGTGCCAGGTTTTCGGCTGTGTACGAGTTCAAGACCGCCCACTCGATACATGGTTATACACCGGCGTGCAACCTCCGCTCATCCGGTGGCGTCTTTATCTTTTTGTGTGGTACTCCACGTTCCAGCGGGAATCCTCTTCTATGGAATCAAATTGAAAGAAATCATCCTGTCTAGGCCTTTCTTGGCGACCTGAACCAGGCTCGAAGAACCGATAAAAACACTTATCTCTGTATGAGGAACATTGAAGTGAGCCGTGGCTGTTGGCCCTGTATGGGAGACACTGATCGCGCCGTCGTGAAGACGTACGTACCAGCGGACCAGAAAGCCACGTGGCAGGATCACGCCGAGCGGTTAGATATGACGCAAAGCGAGTTCCTCCGAACGATGGTGCAGGCCGGACGACGGGGGTTCCTGGACGACAGCCCAGACGGTGGTTCTAGCGACGCAACCCCTAGGGGTGATGCCCTCGAAGACCGGGTTCAATCGATGGTCGACGAAGGGGATGCCGTGTCCTGGGATGAGTTAGTCGCTCAACTGGCGGGGGACTTCGAGGACCGGATCGACACCGCGGTGCAGTCCCTCGCAGACGATGGTGTGATTCGGTTCGACCCGCGACGTGGTGGCTACGTTTCCCAGGCTGATGAGTGAGCCACGTGATTCCTTGGCGAGGGAGACCGATGCTGATGCGCGTGACGATCCTATCGGCTACTTCCTCGAGGACATGCAGTATCACGGCAAAGCAAAGCGAACCCGGGACGCGTACGCACGCGTCCTCCGGTCGTTCGAAGCGTTCCTTTCGAACGCCGGCGCGCAGCCGGTCGACGCCGGCCGCCGGGACTGTTTGACCTGGGTGCATCACCTCCGCGAGCAGTACGCCGAAAGCACGGTCGCGACGTACGCGTCGTACGTGAACCGGTTCTACAGTTACATGCAGCAGGTCGGCGTCGTTGACGGGAATCCGATGGCGTTGGTCAGCCAGGAGATGGACGAGGCCATCGACACGAACCCCACTCGGAGGGATATCTCGGTTGCGGCGATGCGGGAGTTCATCGCGGACATCACCCACCCGTTGGAGCGCGCCGTGATCGTTGGACTGCTGAAAACCGGGCTTCGAGTCGGCGAGCTCTGCAACCTCGACCTCCGGGACGTCAACCTGGACGCGCCGGCTGTCTCCTCCGCCTATGAGGCGGGGACACGCGGTCAGCTCGGCAGCCACCCCGACACGCTGTACGTTGATCCGGCGATGAGCCGTGGCGAAACGGTCAACGGCGAGCAGCGCTCGGCGTCGAACAAGCGCAAGCGTGCCACGCTCGTCCCCCTTGACCGGGAGTTGAAAACCGAACTCGTCCGGTGGTTGGCGATTCGACCGGACACCCCATCGCCTGCCGACCCGGTGTTCGTGAGCACGCAGGACGCATGGGGCAAGCGTCTGACGCCGGAGATGGTCCGAGGGATGGTGCGGCGACACGCCGAACCCCGCGGGTGGTATCACAAAGGTGGGGACGCCGCCGAGAACGTAACGCCACATTACTTCCGGCATTTCTTCACGACGCATCTCCGGAACCGGACTGGTGATCGCGGCGTCGTGAAATACCTCCGCGGCGACGTGGCCGACGACATCATCGACACGTACACGCACAACTGGGGGGATCGAGTACGGGAGGTGTATCTCAACCACATCTATTCGCTGACTACCACCCACGGAGGAGTTTGATAAACCGTATTCAGCGATAGAGAGTCGTTGGGGGTCGGCGTTGTGGCCACAACAGCTTAATCGGCTATTGATGCGTCTTTTTGCCCGATCCAGTGAACGGACCCCCACTCAGACGGCTCTCCAAACGCCCACTCTCAGATCCGACGTCACGGATGTGGGAGCATTCAGTTGTCGGGTTCTATATTCATCCGTTCGTTAACTATCGGGGGCGTAGCATCGAGTTCCTGATGTCTGTCTTCGGCGCGCATATACTGCTCAGAGTATCGGATGAAAGAATCCAGTTTCTTGCGTAGGGTCTTTCGTAGCTCCGCCGAGCCACTCAGCTCGTAGTAATCACTGTTATCGAGGATGTCCGCAGCTTTGACCATCACCGCACCACGTCCCACCTCGAAACATCGTCCATCGATATCGAGATGATCGTCGATGGTCTCGTCGAAGCTAGTGGCGTCCGCGATGTTCGCAACGTCGTCTCCGAACTCCGAGCGAATCTCAGCAGACGCCACGTGTGTATCCGCCATCAGATCGTGGAGGAACCCAGATGACGACAGACGTGTCGTACTCCCTGTTGTAGAGGTCCGTTCCCACCGTACTGTGGCGGATCACCGGTTTCGGATTCTCGCCCGAAGAGCGCAGTCCGCCGCGGTTAGTAACTCCAGAGCCGAGTGATCCGTGACGCGATTTCGGGCGCTTGCTCGCGGAGCGTTGATGGGTCGGTTTCGCCGTCGACGTTGATCACGTGTGCTTCGCCACGGGAGCCCGGGTACACGTCCTGGAAGTCGTACACCGCGCCGACGACCGAGACGGCGTCGTCGACGCGGTCGCTTTCCAGAAGGAACTGGACCTGCTGGTCGACGTTGTATTCGACGAGTCGGTTGATCGCTGCGGACTCTGAGAGGTCCGCCGGGAGCAGATCCACTCCGGCCGCCAGTCGCGTGCGGATGGGGGTCAGCGAGTGCACGATCCCCGGCGGCTCCGCCCCGGTGTCACCGATGAGATCCCGGTACGCCGCTGTGACCGCGCCACAGCCGGTGTGACCCACCACGACGGCTGTCTCCGTTCCAGTGTGCTCGATGGGGTAGAGCACGTCGCCGGAGACGACGTCTCCGTCGGGGGTTCGTTGGATCACTCGGTTGCCGATGTTTGCGCAGGTGAAGATACTACCTGGGTCCGTGTTCGCCCACAGTTCGTCCTGAAGCACCCGTGAGTCGGCACAGCAGACAGTGACTGCGTCGGGGTGTTGTGCGTTCTGGACGTCGTCGAACCGGGACTGGAACTCGGCGGCATGGCGCTGGTTGCCCGCCAGCATGTCGACGATCACGTTGTCCATGCACACACCGACGGGGTGCCCCATGATATATACCGGGGCCAAGCAGCCCGTCGCCTCCAACGGTGGCTGCCGTGGCTGGGTCAGGCGGCGCCGTCGACGACGCCGCGGGCGAGGAGGTACTCGACGCGAACCGTGTTGTCCGCGAACCACTCATCCAGCGTGGCAAGCGCGTCTTCGCGGAGGGCGCTCCGCGCACCGGGGTCGTCGAGCGCGCGCAGCGCCGGCGAGAGCGGGCCGGCCTCCTCGGCGAAGTTCCGCCAGAAGTGCTCGGGGGAGACGTACCGGAAGCGCGCGATGCGGCGCTCGAAGGTGAGCTCGCAGGCGTCACCCAGGTGGTCGCGGACGAACTCCGGGTTCCCCCACCGGAGGTGCGCCCAGGGGTCGTGGTCGTCGTGTCCGACGTAGTCATCGAGCACGTCGGTGAGCGCCCCCACCAGGCCGTCGGGGGACCACGCGGTGAACGCGACGCGGCCGCCGGGCTGGGCGACGCGCAGCATCTCGCGGCCGGCCTCGGCTGCGGCCGGGGAGAACACGTGGCCGAAACTAGAGAGCACGATGTCGAAGGCGTCGTCGGGGAACGGGAGCGTACTCGCGTCCCCGGCGACCCAGGAGATGTCGTTGTAATCCGTGAGCTGTGTGGTGTCACGGGCGAGTTCGAGCATCGACCGCGTGACGTCAAGCCCGGTGACGGTTGCGCCGGCGCGGCGGGCGGTGAGGGCGGCGTTCCCGGTGCCACAGCCGACGTCCAGGACCGTGTTCCCGGGGTCGACGCCGCAGGCGCTCACGAGGCGTGCGATCGCGGGCAGCAGGTTCGGGGCCAGTGAGGGGTACCGGCCCGCCGACCACGTGTACGTCGCGCGTTCGGTCCCGGTGTCGGGAGCGGTGTTCATCAGCGTGAGAAGGGCGTGCGTGCTCAAGAATACCACGGAAGGCGAGGATGTGGTGGGAGCCGTGGCGGCGCCCTGCCGTGGTCGTGGGGACACGTGCCAGGCAACGTTTATCAGCGGTCGGGGGCCAGTCGGGTGTATGCGTTTCCGAGCAGCGGTCGCGTCGCGTCTCGGCGTCGACACGCGATCGTTGGCCGCGTTCCGTGTCGGACTCGCGGTGGTCGTGCTGGTTGACCTGGCGTTGCGGCTGCAGTCGTTGACGGCGTTCTACACCGACAGTGGCGTGCTCCCGCGGGCGGTCATGCGCGCACAGTATCCGGTCGTCAGCCGCGCGTCCTTGCATATGCTTTCGGGGGCGGCGTGGGCACAGGCGGCGCTGTTCGCGGTGACGGCGGTGGCCGCGGTCGCGTTGCTCGTTGGGTATCGGAGCACAGCCGCGACGTTCGCAACGGGAGTGCTCGTGGTGTCGATGCACGCCCGAAACCCGCTGGTGTTGAACGGCGGTGATCTCGTCCTGCAGATGCTGTTCGTGTGGGCGCTCGGGCTTCCCCTGGGGGAGCGCTGGAGCGTGGACGCCGTGGATCGGGGGGCGTGGCGGGACCGCGTCGTCTCGGTGGCGACCGTGGGGGTGCTGTGCCAGCTCGTGATCGTCTACACGTCGAACGCCGTGTTGAAGCTTCGCGGGGACGCGTGGGTGTCCGGGACGGCCGTACGGACGGTGTTCAGTCTGGAGATGTTCGTCGTCGGGCTCGGCCACGTGCTGTCGGAAACCCCGCGGTTGTTGGTGGCGTTCGACCGAGTGTGGCTGGTGTTGCTTGCGGGGTCGGTGTGTCTGGTCGTGTTGACCGGGTGGTGGCGGGCGGCGGCGGCGGCGGCGTTCGCGGGGATGCACCTGGGGATGGCGGCGACGATGCAGCTGGGCGTGTTCCCGCTCGTCGCAGTCGTCGGACTGGTGCCGTTCGTTCCCGGTTGTGTCTGGGAGGCGGCGGCTGCAGCCCGCCCACAGCGCACCGTGCATCCCGTTCGATGGATTGCCGACCAGCGTGAGAGGGCGCCGTCGGTTCCAGTGCCGTCACTGCCTCGATCCGTTCGAGCGCGCGCTCGAACCGCCGTAACGGGCGTGTTCGTGGTGTTGCTGGTCGGACAGGCGGCGTACACGGTCGTCTCAGTCGGGGGTGTGGAAACGCCGGTCAGCGTCGGGCCACTCGACGCCGGGGACGCGCCACCACCGCGGTGGTACATGTTCGCCCCGGAGCCACTCAGCGTCGATCACTGGGTGAAAGCGCCGGCCACCACGCCCGGCGGCGGGCGCATCGGGGCGTTCGCTGGCGGCGCGTTCTCCTGGGGGAAACCCCCCGACGTGTCAGCCCAGTATCCGAGCGCGCGGTGGCGCAAGTACGTCGTGAACATTGCCGACAGCGACAGCCACGCGGTCCGGGCGGGGTTGGTGGCCTATCTGTGTCGGCGGTCGGCGGCCGGAACGCCGCACCGGGGGGTGACGAACGTGACCGTCTATGACGTCCGGCAGCCGACGCGGCTCGGCGGGTCGGAGCCGACACACCGGCGTCGAATCGGGGCAGCGGACTGCCCCGTGAACGCTGCCGAACGGGTGTAGCAAGCGAGCAGCGGCGGGTCGGCGTTACTGTGGTGGGATCGCGGTCTCCGTCGGTGCGGTGGTGAGCGCCTGTCGCACGCTGGCAACACGCTCCCCGGTGGCCTCGTGTTGGTTCTCCATGAGCACGGTCTCGCTCGGGAACAGTTGCTCGCCGACGGTGAGGCCGTGGTCGCGGGCGGTCGATCCCGTGACCGTGAGGTAGACACCGACGCCGGCGTCCGCGATCGCGGCTTCTTCCTCGTCGTGGTCGGCATCGGGGTAGGTGAACGTCAGGCCCTCGGTCACGGCGGTGCCGAGCACGGCTTCGACGAGGCGCTCGTAGCGGGGGCTGATGCAGACGGGGCCGCTGTAGGCGTCCAGAAACGCCCGGTCGACGCCCGCCGAACCGTGGGCGTCCGGCGTCGCCAACAGCGTGTGATAGACCGTGTCGCCGAGCCCGGAGGCGACGCGCACGTCCGTGTCGACGGGATCGATGCGCTCGTTCACGTCCGCGATCGAGGTCAGCGGCTCGGGACGGAGCCCCACCACCTCCTCGAGCACGAGGTCCGCGCTGTCGAACCCCAGGGCGAACTCGTGCGTGCGGAGCGCGCGAAACGGCTCCTCGCGCCCGATGAGTTCGACGCGCGTCCCCGCCACGGTCACGGTGAGCGAGTCGAACACGATCCGGCGTGGTTTCCCCACACGGGAGTCCCGCAACAGCGTGTAGTCGGGGGCCGTCGGCTCGTCGGGAGTGCTGTACGCGGCGAGCCGCTCGTAGACACCACGAGCGTCGTGGTGGTCGCCTTTCGTGAGCCCCTTCTCGTAGCGCAGCGTCGTGGCGATGTCGTCGGCGACCGACGCCGCGTCGGCGAGCTCGCCGACGCGGTCGAGAACCGCCTCCAATGGCCGTCCTTTCCGCGGGACGGCGATGCGAACCGGCGGGGGTGTCATTGTTGGGTGCAGCCAGTGCGCGCCGAAAACCGTTGTGATCCCGAGCGCTCAGGCGCTGAACACGTCCGACAGCTGGTCGCGCCAGTCGTCGATGGCGTCGACGTGCTCGGAGAGCTCGGCGACGTCGGCTTCGAGGGCGTCCACGTCGCCGGAGACGTCGGCCAGCGCCAGCACGTCGTCCTCGGTGTCCGCGAGGCGCTCGTCGAGGGCGTCCACGTCGCCGCGCAGCCGGTCCAGCGACGATTCGAGGTCGTCGACAGCCCCGACCGTGGCTTCGACGTCGTCGACGCGCTCGTGCAGCGCCGCCCGGTCGTCGGCGGCAGCGTCGACGGACTGCTCGACGCCAGCCACGTCGTCGCGCACCGTCGATAGCTCGGTTTCCAGGTCGGCCACGTCGTCTTCGAGGTCGTTGAGCACGTCCTGTGCCGTGCCGTTGTCGTCGATGAACGACTCCAGGGCGTCGGTGTACGCTTCGATCTCGGAGACCCGGGACTGCAGGTGTGTGAGCTCCACGCGCGTCGATTCGGGTACCCCACCCATCGCGTCCTGGATGGTTGCGAGGTCGTCGTCGGCGACGGCGTCGTTGCGGATCGCGTCCGCGAGCGCGGCCACGATCTCCGAGCCGTCACGGGGCGCAGCGTCCACACCCGCAGCGTCGTCGGCGGCGCTGGTGTCGGCGGCCACCGTGTCGGTTGGCGGGTCGGCGTCGGCGGTGTCGTCGCCGTTGGCGGTCGCCGTCGCTTCGAGTGCGGCGCCCGTCCCTGTGGTGTTGTCCGCGGGCTGGCCGTCAGTGTCGGGGCTCGTGTCGTCGGCGTCCTCGGGCTCGGTCCCACCGATGTCGGTGAGCCCGGCGTCGTCGCCGAGGATTTCGGCGTCGTCGGTGACCGGCGTGTCGACATCGGCGTCGCCGACGTCCGCTTCGACGGATCCGAACTCGTGGTCGGTGGTGTCCTCGTCTTCGAGCCCGGGGACCGTGTCGCGGTCGCCGCCCGCCAGCTCCCGCACCACGTCGCTGGACTCCGGCGGGATGGCGTCCTCGATGTCGGGGCCGTCGACGTCGATCTCCGGGGCCGAAAGGAACGGCGTCTCGTCTTGGTCGTCCTCCATGCGGACGCCGTAGACGGTGGTGAACGACTCGCCGGCGTCGATCTCGCGCTCGAAGCGCACGACGCCGTCGCCCGTCGCCGTCCAGTGTTCGCTGCCGTATTCGGGGTGGAACCCGATCTGGTCGATGCCGAACTCCTCGGGGATCTCGTCGGTGATCGTCAGCGTCACCCCGCCGTCACGGGTCGAAGACACGTCGAAGGCGACGGCCGGCACCGGGAAGTCCTCGGCGTTGAAGAACTTGCTGACGGTCACACCGTTCGTTTCGACGACTGTTTCGTCACTCACGGGCATCACCCTGGAGTGCGTCGTTCATACAGCAATCTACGCGGAGAGGCCCTTAAATTGCCGGGGGGTAGGTGTATGCGCGAGGTGGGGGCCTACGAGACGTCGATGCGGTCGCCGATTTCGACGACGTCGAGGCGCTGTGGTGACGCCATGCTGCGGGTGTGTGCGTGCAGCGCCGTCGGGTCCGCGGTCAGTCCTTTCCACATGTCCCAGTGCGTGGGGACCAGCCGGTCGAGTTGGAGGGCGTTCGCGCACGCGACGACCTCCGTCTCCGTGTTGTACCACGTCGTGACCGACGGTTCGCGGGTCTGTTTGTCGGGGATCTCGCCCGTCGATCCGAACGCCAGAATCCCCACGTCGATGTCGTGGGCCGCCCCGATCTCCGCGAGGGCGTCGGCGGGTTTGGTGTCGCCGCCGTGGAACACCGTGCCGGCGTCGTGCTCGAAGACGTACGACACCGGCTGGACCGCGTCGGGGTCGTGTGCGGGCGTGACGTGGACGGTGAACGAGCCGATGTCGTAGGTGTCACCGACGGCGACGCGCCGGTACTGATCGGTGGTGACGGCGTAGTCGTCCTGCCAGCGTTCGTCGTCGCGGGCGACCGCGATCGAGGCCTCGGGGGCGTACAGCGAGCAGCCCGTGTCGGCGAGCAGCGGGGCCTGGCTCGGGCCGTGGACGTGGTCGGTGTGCTCGTGGGTGGCGAGCACTGCGTCGGCGTCGGAGACGTCACGGGGATCGAACGGCACGGGGATCATGCGCACCGTTCGCGGCGGGTCGCCGGTCCCCAGGTAGGGGTCGACGAACAGCGTCGTGCCGTCGCTGGCCTTCAGGATCACGCCGTTGCAGCCGAGATACCAGACCGCGATGCCGTCGGGATCGGCGGCGGCGACGGCTGCGGGCAGCCAGTCGCCCCAGTCGGAGTGCACCATACCGGCCGTTGGTGGCCCGCGTCCTAAGCGTTCGGTGGTTCGGCCAGGGCACTTAACAGCACGTGGACACGTGTACGATGTGATGAGCGTCATCGCTGAACTGTCGATGTCGTCGCCCCGCATGATCCTCTACGAGGCGACCACCAGCGTCCCCAACGTGACGTTTGACGTCGAATCCGTCGACGTGGCTGATGGTGGGGACACGGTCAAAACGGTCGCGTGGGCGATCGGCGATGACCTGTCCGCGTTCGACGACGCGATGCGGGCTGACTCGACCACGACCTCGGTAACGCTGCTGGATCAGCTGGCCGATCGGCGACTGTACAGCTACCAGAACGCCGACGCGTCGGAGGTCCAGATGTACACCGAGTGGCTGGATCTCGGTGCCGCACAGCTGCACGTCGAGTCACAGAACGGCGTGTGGTTCGTTCGCGTTCGGTTCCCCGACCGGGACGCACTGGCGTCGTTTCGCGAGATCTGCACCAGCCAGGGGGTGGCGTTCACGCTGCACTGCATCTACAGCGGCGTCCCCGAGGCCGACGCCACCCATCAAGACCCGCTGACCGACGCCCAACGAGAGGCCGTCCGGGTCGCCTTGGACGTGGGCTACCTCGACGTGCCGCGGTCGGCGTCGCTGTCGGCGGTCTCCGAGCAGCTCGGCGTCACCGAGCAGTCAGCGAGCGAGCGGTTGCGCCGCGCGACGCGGAACCTCGCCGCCAACGCCGTTGACTGACGGCGCCGTCAGTCCTGACAGCAGGCACCGGACTCCCCGACGAAATCCACGTCCAGGGGGTCGCTGATGAGGTCGTTGAGTCCCTCAAACCGTGCTTCCAGGGCGTCCTGGGCGTCGAGGTAGTCCGCCATCACGGGGTGGTCGTGGAGGTGCTGTTGGGCCTCCTGGACGCGGTTGAGGGCGGCCTCGTCGGCGTCCCCGGACTGGCGGGCGAGCATGAACTCCTGGCGGAGTTGCTCGAACTCCTCGATCCGAGACTGCACTTCATCGGTGGTCTCGACGGCGCGCTTGGTCTCCATGAGGCGGCGGTACTCGGGGAGGTCGGCGATCGCGTCGCCGAGCTGGCGCGCGAGGTCGTCCGCAGCGTGGTCCGCGCTGGGGCCGGCGGCGTCGGTCTCAACACTCATACGCCGAGGTTGGTGCTGGCATCGTTTCAAACTGCCGGAACCCCCGAACGCCGCCCCCGTACCGCGAACCACGGGGGTTAAACGAGCAAGCCCCCATACCGCAGCTAATGAGCAACGAGGAGGCACGGTCGGCGGGCGATCTCCGGAACACTGGACTCTCGCTGCGCCACGACCGGACGTGGGATTACGAGCTCGACCGCATCGTCGACGAGGTCGAGCGGAAAGACGCCGAGAAAGTCGGCCTGCAGTTCCCCGAGGGGTTGAAGCGCCGCGGGCCAGCGGTCGCCGACGACCTGCGGGCGCGCCTGGACGACACCCGCATCATGCTGTCCGGGCAGCCCTGTTATGGGGCCTGCGACCTCGACACGTATCTGATGCGGCGCACCGACGTGTTCGTGCACTTCGGGCACTCCCCGATGAAGGAGTCGGATTCGATCATCTACGTGCCGCTGTTCTCGAACGTCGACGTCGAGCCCATCATGCAGGAGGCCCGCGACGAGCTCCACGACGGCGACGTTGGGCTGGTGACCACCGCCCAGCACATGAACCAGTTCGAGGAGATGCGCACGTGGCTGGAGGAGCGCGGGTACACGGTGCACACGCGCCGCGGCGACGACCGCCTCACCAACGAGGGCCAGGTGCTTGGCTGCAACTACGCCAGCGCGGACATCGACGCCGACCAGGTGTTGTACGTCGGCGGCGGGAAGTTCCATCCGCTCGGCCTGGCGATGGAACACCCCGAGAAGAACGTCGTCATCGCGGATCCGGTCAACAACGCGGTGTCGATCGCGGACGCCGAGCAGTTCCTCAAGGAGCGCTACGCGTCCGTCCACAAGGCGATGGACGCCGAGCAGTGGGGCGTGATCTTCTGCACGAAGATCGGCCAGGGCCGGTTCGATCAGGCCGAGGAGATCGTGGAGAACAACGACAACGCCTACCTCATCACGATGGACGAGGTGACCCCCGACAGGCTGATGAACTTCGACATGGACGCGTTCGTGAACACGGGCTGCCCGCGAATCACCACCGACGACGGCCCGCAGTTCCACAAGCCGATGTTGACCCCCGGCGAGTACGAGATCGCCGTCGGGAACAAGCCACTGGAGGACCTCTCGTTCGACACCTTCCACGGCACCTGGTAGCGCCGTGCGGGCGCAGGGTTCTTCGCCGCCGCCCACCACGGGTGGAGCGTGAAGCGCGCGCTCGCCAGGCGACTCGGCGCAGTCGAGGGGTTCCGGGATCCGGACCCGGGGCTCGAACAGTACGCCACACCGACCGAGCTGGCCGCCCAGCTCATCGCGCTCGCCGACCTCCATGACGACCTCGCCGGTCGCACGGTCGCCGATCTCGGAGCCGGCACGGGGATGCTCGGGATCGCGGCGGCGACCCGCAGTCCCCACCGCGTTCTGGCGGTCGAGCGTGACCCCGACGCGGTGGCCGTCGGCCGGGCCAACGAACCCCGCGTCGAGCCGGGTGTGGGCGTCGAGTGGACGGTGGCCGACGCCACGCGGCCGCCGCTGGCAGCCGTCGACACCGTCGTGATGAACCCGCCGTTCGGCGCGCAGGACGGTGCCGAGCACGCCGACCGGGCGTTCCTGGCGGCCGCCTCGGAGGTCGCGGCGGTGTCGTACTCCGTGCACAACGCCGGCAGCAAGGCGTTCGTGGAGTCGTTCGCCGGCGACCGGGGTGGAACCGTCACCCACGCGTTCGCCGCCGAGTTTGCGGTGCCCGCTCAGTTCTCCTTCCACACCCAGGACCGCGCCGTCCTCGACGTGGAACTGTTCCGCGTGGATTGGGGTCGTCAGTCGTAGGATTCGCTGTGCGCGACCGTGACGGTCGTGTTGCCGGTGTGCGCGAGCAGCCGGCCGGCCGTATGTTCGAACGTCAGGCCGCCCGCCGTGGCGGTGGCGTTGGCCGCCGGCACGCCGGTGGTGGCAAGCGCCGTTTCGTTTCGCAGCACCGTCAGCGAGAACTGCCCGGCGTCGGCGTTCAGCCGGACGTGGCGGCCGTCCAACACCGGGGCTGCGGTGCGGTTCGCCGACGCGAACACCGGCCGCAACGATCCGCCGTCCGGCGGTCGCAGGTAGACGTTGTAGACCGGCTGGCCGCCGGTGGCGACCCACCCCTCGCGGTGCACGCCGACGGTTTCCCGCCAGTTCAGCCCGCCGACAGTGATGGCCGCGTCACCACGGAACGCGAGCTCGTCGGTGCCAACGCGTTCGGTCCACATGCCGCGGTCCGGGTTGGCGACGATGACGCCGCTGGCGGAGACGTTCGTCGCGGCCCCCGAGTACGGGATGTCGACCGCCGCAACCCGCTTGTTGGTCGCGTTCTCGGCGTACGTGACTTCGTAGCCGTTGACCGAGACCGCCGACTGTGCGACGTTCGCGTCCTGGACGGTGGTGAGGTTCACGGGCACCGCGACGAACGCCATCGTCACCACGGGGATGATCAGCGCCGCCGCCGCGAGTTTGCGCGCCGTCGCGGTGGTTTCGCCGCCCCGTCCGGGGAGCGTAACGCCGCTGTGCGTGCCCGCGACGACCGCAAACACGACCGCAAGCACCACCACGAGCAACAGCCCGCCGGCGCGGAACAGCACGTACTCGGCGCTCCGGCCGTACCACCACACCGCCCACAGCGACAGCGACGTGGCGATCACGACCGCGCCCAGCCAGACGCGGGCCGGGTTGGGGTGGTCATCGCGGTGCACGAGCACCGCGACCGCCGCCAGCGCGCCCAGAAGGAACCCGAAGAGGTGACCTTGGACCGCGACGCCCGCCCACCACGGCGGCCCGAACGACTGGGACGCCGACGCGAACGTCACGGGCTCCAACAGCGTCCGCCAGAACACCGAGATGGCGTCCCGGGCGGCGACGGCCACCACCGTCGCCAGGGGGTATTTGAGGAGCGCGAACCCCGCGAACGCGAACACGACCCCGGAGAACCCGACGGCCGCGCCCCAGGAGAACACGCTGGTGAGAAGCGCCACCGCGAGCACGCCGGCGGGGAACACCACGCCGGCACGGACGTAGGGGTTTGTTCGCCACGACCCGAACGCGGCGGTGCCGCGGGCAGTCGGGTAATGCGAGAACGCGTACTCGGCGACCGGCGCGAGCGCCAGCGTGCCGATGAGGTTGCCGGTGACGTGGCCGAGGTTGGCGTGGGCGATCGGCGACGTGAGCACGCCCAGCGGGTAGGCGTACGACCACGAGATGAACGGCACCACAAGCAGTGTGCCGTCCGGGCCGCGCTGGACGAGCGTGTAGAACCCGGCCACGATCCCGGCAACCAGCAGCGTCCCCCAGGGCACGCCGAACAGGAGCCGCGACCGAACCGCCTGGACGGCGTCGCGGCCCGGTCCACGGGTGAACACGGCGGTGCCGGTCGCAAGCAACACCACGACGGCGGCGTATCCGACGGCCCGCCACAGGTCCAGGAGGCCGCTGCTCCCCGCCACGACGAGCCCGGCGAGCACCCCGCTGACGGCAGTCCCGGCGAGCCACCGCGCGCGGCGAAAGCGCGGGACGACACTGACAGCGAGCACACCACCGACCGCCGTCAGGGCGACGACCGCGGCGGCGTCCGACGGCACGTGCATACATCACGTCTCCGTGTTGGGACGTAATAAACCAGCGGGCGCACCCCGACGGGTCGGCCGTTCGAAACGTTGAAACGCCGGACGGGCGAAACCGGAGCCATGGATCTGCGGGTTATTGAGAAGGACGACGCGGAGCTGACCATCGAAGTCGCCGGGGAGAACCACACGTTCATGAACGTGCTGAAGGGCACGCTGCTGGAGACCGACGGCGTCACCGCGGCGTCCTACGACATGAACCCCGAGCAGTCCGGCGGCCAGACGGAGCCGCTGCTCACGATCAAAACCGACGGCGACGTGGACCCAGTCGACGCCCTGCAGGCGGCGGCCGGCCACACAAGCCAGAAACTCCAGTCGTTCGCGGACACCTTCGAAGCCGCGGTCTGAGCCGGCTCACGCGTCCGGGGCGCGGATCGGATAGCCGGCGTCAGCGAGCGTCTCTTTCGTCTCCGCGATGCTGTACTCGTCGAAGTGGAAGATCGACGCCGCCAGCGCCGCGTCAGCGCCGGCGTCGTAGGCGTCGGCCATGTCGCCGGGCGCGCCACACCCCGAGGACGCGATCACGGGCGTCGAAACGGCGTCACAGACCGCTGCCGTGAGCGGAACGTCGTAGCCGTCCTGTGTGCCGTCGGCGTCGATGGAGTTCACGAACAACTCGCCCGCGCCGCGTCGCTGTGCCTCCTGGACCCACTCGATGGCGTCCATGCCGGTGCCTTCGCGGCCGCCGTGGACCGTGCACTCGAACCAGCACGACTCGCCGTCGACCTGCGTGTAGTGTTGGCCCTGTTCGTCGAAGCGCCGCCGGGCGTCGACGCTGATGACGATGCACTGGCTGCCGAAGGCCTTCGCGCCGCGGTCCACCAGCGACGGGTCGGCGATCGCGCCCGAGTTGATCGAGACCTTGTCGGCGCCCGCGCGCAGCGTCTCCCGGATGTCGTCGGTGTCCCGGATGCCGCCGCCGACGGTCAGCGGGATGAACACCTCGTCGGCGACCGCCGAAACGGTGTCGAGCATCGTCTCCCGGCCCTCGGCGCTGGCCGTGATGTCGAGGAACACGAACTCGTCGGCGCCCGCTTCGTTGTACCGCTTCGCCATCTCGACGGGGTCGCCCGTGTACGCCAGCTCCTCGAAGTTGACGCCGGTGTACACTGCGGGCTCCCCGTCGTCGTCGAGGTCCACGTCGATGCAGGGGATGACGCGCTTGGTGAGTGTCATCGGTCGGGTACGACGGCGTACACCCGAGACCCGGATAAGGTGTCCGATCCGCGCGCTCCCCTGGCGTGGCGTGTGGATCTCGAAACGCTGACGGGGCCCAAACGCCCAGGCGAACCCATGACATACGTCGTCGCGTTCGACAGCTCGCCGCTCGCGGAGGCCGCGCTCCGGCGTGCCGTCACGTTCGCCGACGCCGCCGACGCGGCCGTGGTGGCTGTCACCGCCGTGCAACGCGATCCCGCGATGGCCCGCGACCGGGGCTGGCTGGGCGCTGACGAGTCGTTCGATGTCGGGACGGTTGCGGCCGCGATCGCGGCGGACGTCCACGAGATCGCGCCGGGCGTGCCGGTGGAGTACGAGGTACTGGACGCATACGCGCCCCGAGGGCGTGTCAGTCGCACCGTCCGCGAGCTCGCGGTTGATGCCGGCGCGACGGTCGTGTTCGTCGGCAGCGACAACGCCGGCCACGTGGTCGGCGGCCTCACCTCCGTGGGGCAAGGCGTCTCCGCGGACGACCGCTACGACGTGCACATCGTCCGGTAGGCAGTCACTGCGCTTCGATACTGCCAAGTGCGGGCGCCGAGAACCGCCGCGTATGTCCGACGATCACGGCGACGACGGGGGCCGCGTCACCGCGCCCATGCAGGAGTTCTCGATTGGACAGGTCACGAACGGGCTCATCGTGCTTTTGGTTGGGCTGGCGGTCGCGTACGCCGTCCCCGTCGTCGTGTAATCGCCGGTCAGTCCAGCTCGCGGGCGATGACGCCGCGGTGATCCCGGATCGTGGCGGCGTCCCGCGTCACAGTCTCGTCGTCGATGGTCACCGACAGCGTGCCGTCCGTGGTCGCCGACCCGAGGCGCACGACGGACACATCAAGGGCCGCTTGGAGCGCGTCGGCGTCCCGTGTTTCGACGACCGCACGACCAGGGCATTCCGAGAACAGCGCCGCCAACCCGGGCACGGCGACGGTCGCGCCGGCGTCCGCAGTCACCATCTCGGCGAGCGTGACCGCCAGTCCACCGTCGCTAATGTCGTGGACGGCCAGCGTGTCCGCTCGCGTGGCGGCCTCGCGGACGGCGTCCACGCCGGCTGCGTCGGCGGCCGGGAACTGGTCGGTGCCACCCAGCGCCTGGAGGTAGACCGATCCGCCGAGGCCGTCGGCGTGCCCGCCGACGAGCACGAGATCCCCGTCGCCGGCGAGGCCACTGCCGGGGACGGGGTACTGGTTGCGGTAGCCGACCACGGCGAGCGTCGGCGTCGGCGCGATGGGGCCGGTCGCGGAGTCGTTGTACAGGCTGACGTTGCCGCCGACGACCGGCGTGTCGATCGCACGACAGCCGTCCGCCAGCCCCGCAACCATCGCCTCGAAGCCGCCGTACACGTCGGGGTCCTCGGGGTTGCCGCCGTTGAGGCAGTCGACGGCCGCCAGCGGCTCGGCACCGGCCGCCGCGAGGTTCGTGGCGTTCTCGACGGCGGTGGCGTACGCGCCGGCGTACGGCTGGCAGGCCGTCCACCCCGGATTCGCGCCCGCGGACAGCGCGACCGTCGTCCCGTCGTCGGCCTCGTGCAGCGCCAGCCCGGCGGCGTCCTCCCCGGGGCGCTGGACGGTTCGCGCGCCGACCTCGTGGTCGTACTGGCGGTACACCCACTCGTTGCTCGCGGTGTTGGGGGCCGAGAGCACGGCGTCGATGGCCGTCCCGAGCGTCGGATCCGGCCGGTCCGTGGCTGGCGCGTGGGGTGCCGTCGACGGCTGGTCGGTTGCCGGCGCTCCGTCCGCGAGAACCGTCGCGGGCGCGTCGACGACGGTCTCGCCGTCGAACTCGCAGACGTAGTTGCCCGTGGTGACCTCGCCGATGACCGAGCAGCCCAGGTCGTATCGCGTGGCGACCTCGCGGACGGCGTCGACGTCGGCTGGGGCGACCTCGTAGCACATGCGCTCCTGGGACTCCGCCAGCAGGATCTCCATGGCGTTCATCTCCGGCTCGCGCTGGTGGACCGCATCAAGGGTGATGCGCGCGCCGAGTTCGCCCTGCGCGACCATCTCCGAGGACGCCCCGCCGAGCCCGGCGGCCCCGAGGTCGCGGGCGGCGACCACGAGGTCGCGGTCGACCAGCGTCTCGTTGGCTTCGATGAGGAGTTTCTCCGTGTAGGGGTCGCCCACCTGGACGGCCGGGCGGTCGGCGGTTTCGGCGTCCTCGGCGAGGTCCTCGCTGGCGAAGCTCGCGCCCCCGAGGCCGTCCCGGCCGGTGGCGTTCCCCACGAGCACGAGCTTGTTCCCGGGCGATTTCGCCGCCGCCGTGACGAGTCGGTCCTCGGTCACCAGGCCGACGCACGCGACGTTCACCAGCGGGTTGCCGGTGTAGCCGTCGTGGAACTGCGTGGCCCCGGCGACCGTCGGGACGCCGATGGCGTTGCCGTAGTCGCTGATCCCCTCGACCACGCCGTCCAGGAGGTATCGGGCGTGCTCGTCGTCGAAGTCACCGAAGTACAGCGCGTCGGCGAGCGCGATGGGATAGGCCCCCATCGAGAGGGTGTCCCGGACGATGCCGCCGACGCCGGTGGCGGCACCGTCGTAGGGGTCGACGTAGCTGGGGTGGTTGTGGCTCTCCACGCCGACGGTCACGAGTTGGTCGGTGCCGGGGACGCGCACGACGGCGGCGTCGTCACCCGGGCCGACGACCACGGCTTCGCTGTCGCTGTCGAACGCGGACAACAGCGACCGCGAGGAGCGGTACGCGCAGTGTTCGCTCCAGAGGTTCTCGAACAGCGCGGCTTCCGCGGGTGTGGGGTCGCGGCCGAGGGCTGCCACGACGCGCTCCCGATCCGAGTCACCAAGAGACATTCACTTTCGTGGTATAACTCGGGTGGTTTAGTCGTTTCTATATGCATAGTCGTGGTGTGTTCGGCGGCGCACCGGTACCGAGTCGTTTTTCTTCCCACCACGGCAAGCGTTGACTGTGCTGTCTGTCGAACTCCACGCGCACTCCGAGCGCTCCTACGACGGCCGTGACCCCGTCGAGATGCTGCTGGAGCAGGCCCAGGCCGTGGGGCTCGACGCGCTTGCGGTGACAGATCACGACGAAATAGACGCAAGTCTCCGGGCCGCGGAGTTGGCCGCCGACTACGGTCTCGTCGGCATTCCCGGGATGGAGGTGACGAGCGCGGACGGTCACGTGCTCGCCATCGGTGTCGAGCGCGCCGTGCCCGCCGGGCTGCCGTTCGCCGAGACGCTGGCCGAGATCAGGGACCGCGGTGGCATCGCCATCGTCCCCCACCCCTTCCAGTCCTCGCGCAGCGGCGTTGCGCCCCACATCTCGCGGCGCGAACTGGCGTCCGCGGACGCCATCGAGGTGTACAACTCCCGGCTGCTGACCGGGCTCGCGAACCGGAAAGCCGAGACGTTCGCGGAGCACAACGACTGCCCCATGACCGCCGGCAGCGACGCGCACATCGCCGAGATGGTGGGGCAGGCGGTCACGCGGATCGACGCCGACGACCACACGGTCGAGGCCATCCTGGACGCCATCCGGGCGGGCGAAACCACGGTCAACGGGAAACGAACCCCGTGGCATATCAGCTTCCGGCAGGCGGCCGGCGGCGCGAAGCGCCGGATCACGAACCGGCTCGCGGAGTTCTTCTGATGCGGGGCGCTGCCCCCGACGCGGTGCTGGACGCCGTCCAGTCGGGCGACCCGCTGCCCGGGACCGGCGGGTTCGCGGGCGAGCTGCCGGACGGCCGGCTCGCACGGGACGTGTTGGGCCGCCGGCTGTGTTACGTCGACGGCGACGAGTGGAGCCACGACCCACGGGATCTCGCTGCGCCGACGCTCCTGCCGGCCGGCCACGTCCGCGCGCCGGGCGCGACCGGCAGCGGACGGCCGGTGTGGTCGCTCCCGGAGCCGGCGCCGACCGGCGACGAGCCGGTTGAGCGCGTCCGGGACGCCGTTGCGGGCGCGCTCGGGGGCGTTCCTGCGGGCGACGACCTGGCGGTGGCGTTCTCCGGGGGCGTCGACTCCGCGCTCGCCGCGGCCGCGCTGGACGCGCCGCTGTACGTCGTCGGCTACGCGGACAGCAGCGACATCGCGGCGGCCCGCGAGTCGGCGGCCGCCATGGGGCGTGCCGACGACCTGCGCGTGCACGAAGTGACGCTGGCGGACATCGAGGCGGCCGTGCCGACGGTGGCGCGGGCGATCGGCCGCACGAACGCCATGGCCGTCCAGATCGCGTTGCCGTTGTTCCTGGTCGCCGCCCGGGCGGCCGCCGACGGCCACAGCCGCCTCGTGGTCGGGCAGGGGGCCGACGAGCTGTTCGGTGGGTACGCGAAGGTCGCGAAAGCCCCGACCGACCCGCGCACCGACGCCGACACTGTGCGCGGTGCGCGCCGGGAGACGGTGCAGTCGCTGCCGGCCCAACTGGAGCGGGATCTGCGCGCGCTGCGGGCGGCCGGCGTGGAGCCGGTGACGCCGCTGCTGCACGACGACGTGGTGCGCGCGGCGCTCGCGCTGCCGGGGGAGTGGCTCGTGTCGGGCGACACCCGGAAACGCGCGCTCCGGGAGGCGGCCCGATCGTGGCTGCCCGACGCGGTAGCTGACCGCGACAAGAAAGCCGTGCAGTACGGCAGCCTGGTCGCCCGCGAGGTCGACCGGCTCGCCCGCCAGGCGGGGTTCAAGCGCCGCATGGACGACCACGTCACACAGTACGTCGAGGCCCGCATCGGGGAGTGACCGGGCAGCCGGGGGTTACTCCCCGGCGGCCGCTTCGATGGCTTCGATACCGATCCGCGCCGTGTCCGGGTCGACGGCGGCGTCCGCGCGCAGGGCGGCCGGCGAATACCACCCCCAGGCGTCCGGCGGTGCCTCGCCGTCGTCGGGCGCGACCGTGCGGGTCGGCACCGTCCCGAAGTAGACGTGGTCGATGTGTTGGTGGCCCACCGAGCCGTCCTCGTGAACGTTGATGTCGTAACAGAGCTGGTAGCGCGGCGTCGGCAACGCGACCCCGGCGGGAGCCGGGATCTCGGGGCGCTCCCCCAACAGGGTCGGGTCCTGGCCGAGTTCCTCGCTGACTTCCCGCAGGCCGGCCTCGTGGGGGAGCTCGTCGCGGTCGACGTGGCCCCCCGGCGGGATCGTGAGGCCGAGGCGGGCGTGCTCGTGGAGCGCCGTCGCGCCGTCGTTGACGACGTAGACGGTGGCGGTGAAATGCCGCGTGGTTTCCATACCCAGCGGTGGCGCGACGCCCCGAATATGGGTTACGCTTCCACGCCGGGTTCACCGCCCGCGTCCAGGATCTCGTGGTAGCGGTTGCGGATGGTGACCTCGCTGACGTTCGCGACGGTGCTGACCTCGTTTTGCGTGACGCGCTCGTTCGTGAGCAGCGCCGCCGCGTACACGGACGCCGCGGCGAGGCCGACCGGCGACTTCCCGGACGTGATGCCGGCGTCGGCGGCGGCGGCCAGCAGGTCTCGGGCGCGCCGTTCGACGTCGCCGGACAGCTCCAGGTCAGAGCAAAACCGGGGAACGTAACTCGCGGGATCCGTCGGTGCGACTTCGAGGCTGAGCTCGCGGGCCACGTAGCGGTACGTGCGCGCGATTTCGCCGCGGTCGACGCGGCTGACGCTTGCGACCTCGTCGAGGCTGCGGGGCGTGTTTGCCTGCCTCGCGGCGGCGTACAGTGCGCTGGTGGCGACGCCCTCGATGGAGCGCCCGGGCAGCAGGTCCTCGCCGAGCGCGCGGCGGTAGATCACCGAGGCGGTCTCCCGGACGCTGTCCGGCAGCCCGAACGCGGAGGCCATGCGCTCGATCTCACCCAGCGCCTGCTTGAGGTTGCGTTCCTTGCTGTTGCGGGTGCGGAAGCGCTCGTTCCACTTGCGCAGGCGCTGCATTTTCCGCCGCTGGCGCCCCGACAGGGTGTTGCCGTAGGCGTCTTTGTCCTGCCAGCCGATGTTCGTGGACAACCCCTTGTCGTGCATCATGTTCGTGGTCGGGGCGCCCACGCGGGATTTCTCGTCCTGTTCTTGGGCGTTGAACGCGCGCCACTCGGGGCCGTGGTCGATGCCGTCCTCCTCGACCACGAGGCCGCACTCGCCGCAGGTGGTCTCCCCGCGATCCTCGTCGGTCACCAGGTCGCCGTTGCACTCCGGGCACCCGTGGTCTTCGTCGGTGGACTCACGGCTGCGCTGCGTGGGTACTGATTCCGTGCCGTGGCTCCCGTCTCGTGTTGTGCGCTGGTTTGTCATTGTGGGGCTGGCTGCGGGGGGCCGGTGTGGTTGTCCGCTCGTGTGGATAATGCACATGCACGGGCAAAAGTACTTTGATAACTGTTACCACATATCATTAATTTGCGTGCTCGGTCCCGCCATCGAAACGCTTACCGCCGGCACGCGCGACCACTCGCGTATGACTGACGCCGTCGACGCCGAGGAGATCCGGCACGTCGCGGACCTCGCGCGCCTCCGACTGGACGACGAGGACGTCGACACCGTCGTCGACCACTGTGGGGACATCCTCGAACACTTCGAGCGCCTCGAAGAGGTCCCTGAAGTCGACGCCGAGCCGGAGCTGGTGAACGTGATGCGGGCCGACGAGATCGCGGACTCCCTCGACCAGGACGACGCGCTCGCAAACGCCCCCGAAACCGAAGACGGCCGGTTCAAAGGCCCCAACGTCTCGTAATGAGCCTGAACGCATTCATCACCGAGACGACCATCCAGGGAGCGGCCGACGGCCCCCTCGACGGCACGACGGTGGCCGTCAAGGACAACATCTCCACGAAAGGCGTGCCCACCACGTGTGGCTCGAAGATGCTGGCCGACTACGAGCCGCCGTACAACGCCACCGTCGTCGAGGACCTCCTCGCGGCCGGCGGGACCATCGTCGGCAAGACCAACATGGACGAGTTCGGCATGGGGACGACCACCGAAACCTCGTACTTCGGTCCCACGAAGAACCCGGTCGACGAAACCCGGGTGCCCGGCGGCTCCTCCGGCGGCTCCGCGGCCGCCGTCGCGAACGGCGACGCCGACCTCGCGCTCGGCTCCGACACCGGCGGCTCGGTTCGCGCGCCCGCCGCGTACTGTGGCGTCGTCGGCCTCAAACCGACGTACGGCCTGGTCTCCCGGTACGGACTGGTGGCGTACGCAAACAGCCTCGAACAGATCGGGCCGATCGCGCCCACCGTCGAGGGCGCGGCCGAACTCCTGGACGTGATCGCCGGCCCCGACGAACACGACGGCACCACCCGCGACGCGGGCGCAGACGCCGACTACGCCGGCGCCGCGACCGGCGACGTCGATGGGTTGACCATCGGCGTCCCGCAGGAACTCACCGACGGCGCTGACGACCGCGTCGTCGAGCGCTTCGAAGCGGCGCTTGCGGACCTCCGCGCGCAGGGCGCGACAACCGTCGACGTGGCGTTGCCGTCCTGTGAGTACGCCGTCGCCGCCTACTACGTCATCGCCATGTCCGAAGCCTCCTCGAACCTCGCGCGCTTCGACGGCGTGCGGTACGGCACCGGCGGCGGCTTCGACGGCAACTGGAACGAGACGTTCGCGGACGCGCGCGCCGACGGGTTCGGCGACGAGGTCACGCGCCGCATCCTCCTTGGGACGTACGCGCTGTCGGCGGGCTACCACGACAAATACTACAAGCAAGCCCAGGAAGCCCGGGCGTGGGTGAAACAGGACTTCGACGAGACGTTCGACGACGTCGACGTGGTGGCGTCCCCGACGATGCCGGTGCTCCCGCCGAAGCTCGGCGAGAGCCTCGACGACCCCGTCCAGATGTATCTCGCGGACGCCAACACCACGCCGGCGAACCTCGCGAACCTCCCCGCCATCTCGGTGCCCGCCGGCGACGCCGACGGCCTCCCGGTCGGCGTTCAGCTCGTCGGCCCGAAGTTCGGCGAGGAAACGATCATCAACGCCGCCGCCGCCGTCGAACAGTAGCCGCCGCTCACAGCTCCTGGTGTGCCTGCTCTTCGTGAGCCTCCATCGCCGCCGCCCGCAGGCCGGTTTCGGCGTCTGACTCACACGCCAGATCCGGGACCGGGATCGGGGAGCCGTCGTCGTCGACCGCGACGAACGTGAAAAACGACGACGTCGTCTTTCGGGTTGCGCCCTCGCGGGGGTCCTCGGCGTGCACGTCGACTTTCACGTCGATGCTGGTCGAGCCGGTGTCGAAGACGTACGCCTCGACCACCGCCACCTCGCCCATCTCGATGGCGGTGATGAAATCCACGTGATCCATCGACGCGGTCACGCACTGCGAGCCGGCGAACCGCATCGACGCGATGGCGGCACAGATGTCCATCCAGTGCAGGACTGTCCCCCCGAGCGCCCGCCCGAGGTTGTTCGTGTCGTTCGGCAGCAGCATCTCGGTCATCTCCGTGTACGACTCCATCAGCCGGACCGTGTCGGTCATGCGCCGTCGTTTTCACCGGAGCGGTTGAAAGCTTGCGGGAGCGGCCGGCCAAGCATCGGGCCATCGACAGGTGTAAGGCTGGGCCCCCGTATCCGCTAGGTAATGAGTGAGGACGCCGCGTCGGCCGACCGCGAGGGGTCGGTGCGGGTCGTCGGCACGGCGCACGTCTCCTCGGACAGCGTCGAGGAGGTCGAGCGCGTTATCGACGACGAACACCCTGACACAGTCGCCGTAGAGCTCGACGAAGGCCGGTTCCGGCAGATGCAGGGCGATGCCCCCGATGACTTGGACGCCACGGACCTCCTGAAAGGCAGCATGGCGTTCCAGTTCCTGGCGTACTGGCTGTTGTCGTACGCCCAACGGCGCCTCGGCGAGAAGTTCGGCATCGAGCCCGGGGCCGACATGCAGGCGGCCGTGGACGCCGCGAACACCGCGGGGGCCGACGTGGCGCTCGTCGACCGCGACATCCAGGTGACCATCCAGCGCTTCTGGGCGCGGATGTCGCTGCCGGAGAAGCTCCGAATGGGCGGCGAGTTGGCGCTCGGCGTCACCGACAGCCTGACACTCGGCCTGACCGTCGGCGGGCTGATCGGGGCGTTCGTGGGCGTGATCGCCGAGCTGCTCGGCGGTCTCTACGTGCTGCCCAGCGTGCCACCCGGACTCGGTGTGTTGGCAGGTGTGGTTGGCGTGATCGCCGCGATCACCGAAGTCGGACTGTTCGCCATCGCGGGCGGTGCCGTGTTCGGCATCGCGTTCACGGCGGTGTTGGCTTGGACCGCGCCGGACACGGAGACGGATGTCGCGGAGTTCTCCATGGACGAACTCACTGACGCCGACGTGGTGTCGGCGATGATGGCCGAGTTCCGACGGTTCAGTCCGGGCGGCGCGCAAGCGCTCATCGACGAGCGCGACGCGTTCATCGCGCACAACCTGCTCGCGCTTCGCGCCCAGGGCAAAGACGTCGTCGCCGTCGTCGGTGCGGGCCACCGTGACGGCATCATGAACTACCTCGAAAACCCCGATTCGCTGCCCCCGATGGAGTCGCTGACGGGGAAAGAGACCGGGGGGTCGTGGCTGCTGAAAGGCGTCGGGCTGGCGTTCACTGTGGGGTTCCTGGTGTTTTTCGCGCTGCTCGTGATGGCCGGCGTGGGCAACGACGTGCTGTTGCAGGTGTTCGGCGGCTGGTTTCTGTTCAACGGCGTGTTCTCGTTGACCACCGCGAAGCTCGCGGGTGCCCACTGGACGTCGGCCGGCGTCGGCGGGGCGGTGGCGTGGCTCACGTCCGTGAACCCGCTGCTCGCGCCGGGCTGGTTCGCCGGATACATCGAACTGCGCTATCTCTCCGTGCACGTCACCGACATCGAGACGCTGAACACGCTGTTGGACGACGAAACGCGTCCGGTCCGGGAGATCGTCTCGGAGATGCTCGACGTGCCGTTGTTCCGGCTGATCGCCGTCGTCGCGATGACCAACGTCGGCAGCATCGTGGCGTCGGTGCTGTTCCCGCTGGTGGTGTTGCCGGCCATCGGCGGGCCGTTCGACTCGCTGCACGCGGTTTCGGACGCGATGGTGCAGGGCGCTGAGAACAGCGCCCGGGCGTTGTGGGGGCTGCTGTGACACGGTCGTGGGTGTCCTGGCACGAGGCGCGGGATCTCGGCGCGGCGTGGCTGCTGCTGGGGCTGGCGTTCGCGTTCTACCGGGTGCCGGTGTCGCCGACGACGCTGACGGACGTGCTCGCCAGTCAGGTGTTCGCCCGCGCGTTCGCGTTGAGCCTGGCGACCGTGGGCGTGGCGTTCCTGCTGCACGAACTCGCACACAAGGCGGTGGCACTGCGGTTCGGACAGGAGGCGGAGTTCCGCGCCGACTACGGAATGCTGGGGCTTGCGGTCGCCGGCGGGCTCGCGGGGTTCCTGTTCGCCGCGCCGGGCGCGGTCCACCACCGCGGCTACATCACGCCACGCGAGAACGGCCTCATCGCACTGGCCGGCCCGCTGATGAACGTCGTGCTCGGTGCGGTCTCACTGGTGGTGTTGGTGACGGTCGCCCCCAGAGTCGGCTACTGGGGGGTGTTCATCAACGTCCTGCTGGCGGGGTTCAACATGATCCCGTTTGGCCCCCTGGACGGCGCGACGGTGCTGGAGTGGAGCACGACGGCGTACGCGCTGTCGGCGGTGGTCACGATCGGGCCGGCGGTGTTGTTCTTCGCGGGCGTCCTCGTGTAGTTGGGTGGACGCGCATATACCAGTACGCTTAACGCCACGAGTTGCGCACGTGCGTGTATGACTGCTGGCGAGAACGCCGATGGCGACCCGGACGGACTGACCTACGCCGACGCAGGCGTCGACATCGCCGACAGCGAGGCCGCGACGGCGGCGCTCGTCGACGCGGCGTCGACGGGAACCGACGACACCACGTACGCCGGCCTGGTGGACCTCGGCGACCAGTATCTCGCGCTCGCCACCGACGGCGTGGGCACGAAACTGCTGGTCGCCGAGGCCGTTGGGGACTACTCCACGGTGGGCATCGACTGCATCGCGATGAACGTCAACGACCTCCTTGCGGCGGGCGTCGAACCGGCCGCATTCGTGGATTATCTCGCTGTTGACGAACCCAACGAGCGGCGGGCGGCCGAGCTCGGCGACGGCCTGGCCGCCGGGGCGGACGCGGCCGGCGTCGCACTCGTGGGCGGCGAGACGGCGGTGATGCCCGACGTCGTGCGGGGGTTCGACATCGCGGGCACCGCGGCGGGCGTGGCCACCGACGCGGAGCTGTTCCCCGGTCGGGCCGAGGCCGGAGACGCGCTCGTTGGGTTCCCGTCCGCGGGCATCCACTCCAACGGGCTCACGCTCGCCCGCGAGGCGGCGACCCGGGACGGCGGCTACGACGAGCCGTATCCGTACGAGGGCTACGAGACAGTGGGGGACGCGCTGTTGGAGCCGACGCGCATCTACACCCATTTGCTCGATGCGTTCCGCGAGCACGGCGTCCACGCCGCCGCACACATCACCGGTGGCGGGTGGACGAACCTCGACCGCATGGGCGGGTTCCGCTACGAGGTGTCGGACCCGCTGCCCGCCCAGCCGGTGTTCGACTACGTGCAGGACGCCGGCGGCGTCGGTGACGCGGAGATGCACCGGACGTTCAACATGGGCACCGGGTTCGTGGTCGCGCTCCCAGAGGACGCGGCGGCGGCGCTCGCGAGCCAGACGGACGGCGAGGTCGTCGGCCGCGTCGCCGACGGCGATGGCGTCTCGATCCGCGGGCTGTCCCTGTAGCCGGCGGTAACGGCCAGCGCTCGCGGGGCCACACGGCGCGTTCAGCCGGCACCGCCCGGTCGAGACCCCCGGGTTGGCGGGCGGGTCAACTGATCCGGGCGGCGATGTCCGCCTGGGTGATGATGCCGACGGTTTCGCCGTCTTCGGTCACCATCACCGCCTTGTAGTGGTCGAGGAGGCTGGAGATCTCGTCGAGGGTCGCGTCCGCCGACACGGTGGGGAAGCTCTCGCTCATCACCTCGCGGACGGCATGGTCGCCGACGTCCTCGCCGGCGTGGACGATGTCGTTGTCGCTGATCGAGCCCACCGGGACCCCGCTGGAGATGACGGGCAGCTGGGAGTAGCCGGCGTTCTGCATGCGCGCAACGGCGTCGCTGACGGCGTCGTCGGGGGCGACGCTCACGAGGTCGGCGTGCATGAGTGTTGCCGCCCGCACCACGTCGCCTTCGGCTTCTTCGAGGGCTTCGACGATGCGCCGAAGCGTCGAGAGCCGCGGGTCGACGTCACCGCCTTCGATGCGCGCGATCAGCGGCTGGGAGACGTCCGCGCGGTCGGCAAGCTCGCTTTGAGTCAGATCGAGGGAGGTCCGCCGCTCGCGGAGATCTTGGGGCGTCGGTAGATGCACACGCCCAGATAACTAGGAGTTATTAATAAGTCTTCGGGGGTTACGCCTCCTCGGCCGGCGCGTCGCCGTCCTCGATGACGTCGATCACTTCCAGGGGAACGTCACGCAGCGCGCCCCCGACCTCGCTTTTCGCGATGCGCTGGGCGTGCTCGTCGCTGTCCGCGTTGAACACGGTGAGTTCGAGCACCAGCCCGACGAGGGCGGTGTTGGCCGCCAGGAACGCAGCGTCGAGGCCCTCGCCACACGCAGGGCAGCCGGTCACGCCGGCCTCGACCTCGACGTAATCGAGGTCCTGGTCGTTCAGTCGTTTGCCGGCTTCGCTCACGGCGACGCCGATGGCGTCGTCGGAGTTCTCGACGTCACGGACCAGCCACGCAGCTTCCATCGCAACGACGTAGTTGCTCATACCACAGTGGACGTGACGGGGGAAGTCGTGCTTTGTGGTTCCGAACGCTCACGAGACCGCCGCCAGACTGTGTCTCCCGCCCGCCAGTCGTCATCTCACCGCTCACCGCGCTGCATCCAACTCACCCGGACGGTGTAACCCACAGGTAGACGGCGTATCAGCCGGTGTTTCGGACGCCCCGCGGAATCCCCGGAAGAGATGCTTTTATCAGTCCCGGGCTGGTATCAAGTGGTAATGTTCAACCCGAACAACGGCTCTGAGTTCGCCCGCAATCGGGCGCGACTCGACGACACGCCCAACCCCTACGAGCCGGAGGTCGGCTCGCTCCCCGAGGGCGACCGCTCGCAGGCCGGCTCGGACACCGTCAACAAGACCGGCACCACGATCGTCGGTCTGACCACCCAGGACGGCGTGCTGATGGCGTCGGACATGCGCGCGAGCCTCGGCGGCCGCGTCATCTCCAACAAGAACGTCCAGAAAGTCGAGGAGATCCAGCCCAACGCCGCCCTCTCGATCTCGGGATCGGTCGGTGGCGCCCAGAGCTTCATTCGGTCGCTGCGCGCTGAAGCCAACCTCTACGAGGCGCGGCGCGGCGAGTACATGTCCATCGACGCGCTCTCCACGATGGCGTCGAACCTCCTGCGCGGCGGGCCGTTCTTCCGCGTCGTCCCGATCCTGGGCGGCGTCGACGACGACGGCGGTCACGTCTTCAGCCTCGACCCCGCCGGCAGTTCGATGTCCGACACGTACACCGCACAGGGCTCGGGGATGCCGTACGCCCTGGGTGTGCTCGAACAGGAGTACAGCGAGGATCTGACGATGGCGGACGCCGAACAGGTCGCCGCCCACGCCGTGAAGTCCGCGAGCGAACGCGACACCGCCTCGGGCAACGGCATCCACATCACGAAGATCACCCACGACGGCCTCACGACCGTCGGCCACAAGGAATTCGACGCGCTCCTGTAACGCGCCGACCCAGAGCCGGTGTGACGGCCCCCGCGCGGGCTCGCCGCGGCAGCCCGCGTCGCGGCGGCTCACCGCCGTCTGTTTCTCCACTGCCGCCGCGGTTCGCGCCGCTTATCCGCGACTAGTCGCTACGTTATCGCAATGAAGTTCGGCTCGTTCGCCACGTTCGCTGCCGACATCGAAGCCACCGACGCCGACCTCGACGTGGTGGCGCTGGTCGCGGAGCTCTTCGACGCGGCCGACAGCGACCTCGATGTCGTCGCGCGGTTCGTCCAGGGACGCGTGTTCCCCGCCCACTCCGAGACGAAACTCGACATCGGGCCACAGCTCTGTTACACGGCGCTCTCGCGGGCTGCGGGCCGGAACGTCGACGCGGACGACATCGAGGCACGACTGGCCGAGACCGGCGACATCGGGGCCGTCGCCGGCAGCCTGGCCCTCGGCGGACAGACCGGACTCGCGGCGTTCGGGGGCGGCGACGACCACGCCGACGGTCTCACTGTCAGCGGTGTTGCGGACGAACTCGCGGCCCTGGCGGCCGCCGCCGGCGACGGCAGTCAGTCCGAGAAAGTCACGCTCCTGTTCGGGCTGTTCAACCAGTGTACCAGCCGGGAAGCCCGATACCTCGCGCGGCTGGTGTTGGGTGAGATGCGCATCGGCGTCGGCGAGGGGGCCGTCCGGGACGCCATCGCTGAGGCGTTCGACGTGCCGACTGCGGCCGTGGAGCGCGCCCTCCAGGTGTCGAACGACTACGGCCTCGTGGCCGAAACCGCACGCGACAGCGGCACCGACGCGCTGGACGCGATGGGGCTGGAGGTGGGCCGCCCCGTGCAGGCGATGCTCGCGCAGGCCGGCACGGTCACGGACGCCCTCGACGAGTGGCGCGAGGCCGCCGTCGAAACGAAATTCGACGGCGCACGCGTCCAGGTGCACTACGACGGGGACGACGTGGTGCTGTACTCGCGGAACATGGAGAACGTGACCGGGGCGCTCCCGGAGCTCGTGGAGTTCGTCGAGAACAACGTCACGGCCCCCGTGATCATAGACGGTGAGGCCGTCGCGGCCGACGAGGACGGCGACCCACTGCCGTTCCAGGAGATCCTCAAGCGGTTCCGCCGCAAGCACGACGTGGCCGCGATGCGCGAGGAGATCAGCGTGGAACTGCACGCGTTCGACTGCCTGCACGCGCCGAGCGCCGACGGCGGCGAGGACCTACTGGACGCGCCGTTTTCCGACCGCCACCGGCGACTGCGCTCGGTGGTCGACGACGCGTCGGCGGTCTCGGAGGTGCTCGTGACCGACGACGCCGACGAGATCGCGGCCTTCGAGGCGGCCGCGCTGGAGGGCGGCCACGAGGGCATCATGCTGAAGAACCCGGCCGCCCCGTACACGCCCGGCGACCGCGGGAAAGACTGGCTGAAGCGCAAGCCCGAGGTGGAGACGCTGGATCTGGTCGTGACCGGCGCGGAGTGGGGGGAAGGCCGCCGCGCGTCAGTGCTGGGGACGTTCCTGTTGTCCGCGCGGGACGCCGCCGGCGACGGCTTCGAGACCATCGGGAAGGTCGCCACCGGGCTGACAGACGAGGAGCTTGCGGCCCTCAGCGACCGCCTGGAGCCACACGTCCGCAGCGAGGACGGCCAGACGGTCGACATCGAGCCGGCGGTGGTTCTCGAAGTCGGCTACGAGGAGATCCAGGCGTCGCCGACGTACTCCTCGGGGTACGCGTTGCGGTTCCCGCGGTTCGTCTCCGTCCGCGAGGACAAAACCCCGACGACGGCCGACACCATCGAGCGCGTCGAGCGGCTCGCCGCCCAGCAACAGTAGTGACAGCCGCCCCGCACTGACCAAAGACCTTCACGCCCACGCTCCCACACTACCCACGTGACCTACCGTGGCGTCGTTCTGGACCTGGATGGCACAGTCCTCCGTGGAGACACGCTGCTGCCCGGTGCCGAGGCGGGCGTCGCCGCGCTCCGCGAGCACGCCGACGCGGTGTTGTTCCTGACGAACAACCCCATGCGACCGGCCAGCGAGCACGCCGCCCGCCTGGAGGGCCTCGGCGTCGACGCCACCCCCGGTGAGGTACTGACCGCGACCGACGCGACGATCACGTACCTCCAGCGCTCCCACGACGGCGCGGCAGTGTACCCCATCGCCGCGGACGCGATCACGGCCCAACTGCGCGCCGCCGGCGTCGCCATCACCGCCGATCCGGTGGCCGCCGACGTGGTCGTCGCCGGGTTCGACCCGGCGTTCGGCTTTCAGGACCTCCAGGCCGCGGTCGACGCGTTCGCGGACGGCACCACGGCGCTCGTCGGCACGGACCCGGACATCACGATCCCGGCCGCGGACGGAGCCAAACCGGGGTCGGGGGCGATCGTGCAGGCCGTCGCGGGTGTTGCCGAGCGCGACCCGGACGCAGTCCTCGGCAAACCCTCCGAGACAACTGCGCGGCTCGCGGTCGACCGCCTCGGCGTCCCGCCGGCGGAGTGTCTGGTCGTCGGCGACCGACCGGACACGGACGTGGCGTTGGGTGCGGCCGCCGGGATGACGACGGCGCTGGTTCGCACGGGCGTCGACGCCGCCACGCCCGCTCACGCTCAGCCCGACCACGTCCTCGATTCGCTGGGCGAGATCGGGCGGCTGATCGCGTAACCCCGGTGGCCAACGCGCTGGGAATTACGGCCGGCCATTTATCCACACCGAGCGTACACGACGCCATGACAGTCACTGCCGCCGGCGTGACCGTTGATTGGCTCGGGTACGCGACCACGCGCATCGAGTGGGCGGACGGCACCGTCGCCTACACCGATCCCGGCCGGTACGGCGTGCTCACCGGCGAGTGGACGCCCGGCGGCTTCGAGGGGGCGCACGAGCACCCGCCGGGGGCGGAGTACCGCGCCCAGGACGGCGATCTCGTCGTGGTCACGCACGCCCACCACTACGACCCCCACGGCATCGCGCGCGTCGCCAGCGCGGACGCGACGGTCGTCGTCTACGACGCGATCGACGCCGCCACCACCAGCCGGGATGTCACACCGGTCGACGCCCTGGACTACGACGTCAGGCGCGTCGAGTACGGGGCCCGCCAGCGAATCGCCGGCGTCGCGCTCACCGTGACCGAGGCCCAGACGGCACCCGACGAGCCCGGCGGCACGTCCCTACACCCACCCGGCGTCGGCTGCGGGTACACGCTCACCCGCGGGGACACGACGGTCTTCTGGCCGGGTGCCTCCGACGCCCTCGCCAGCCACGACGCCATTGACTGCGACGTGTTGCTGGCACCGATCAGCCGCCGCATCACGATGGGAGAAACGGAGGCCGCGGACCTCGCCGATCGGCTCGACCCGGCGCTGGCTGTGCCGATCCATTACAACACCGTCGAGCGCCTGGCCGGCGACGGCCGCAGGTTCGCCAGCGCCGTGGCGAGCAGCGGGGTGCCGGTGGCGCTTGACGAACAGGCGTCTACAGCACGCCCATCTCAGCGAGGCGCTCGGGGAGGTAGGTGTCCGTGACGAAGTCCAGGCCGCGGGACGCCAGCGCCTGCTGTTCGGCCTTCTTGTCGATGTCCAACTGGAGGCCGATCTGCTCGGTCCAGAAGTCACTCTGGAACCGGGGGTCCTCGAGCTCCGATTCGAGGGCGTTGACGTCGGAGTCGCTCAGCGGGTCCGTCGGCAGGTCGTAGTCGACGATGTCCTGGGGGCGGATGCCGATGAACTGCGCCTGCGGGGTGGCGAGATACTCCGAGAGGTGTGCGGACTTGATCGAGCCGTAGGCGACGGAGCCGTAGATGCGATACGACCACGGGTCGCCGTCGGTGAACACGGTCACCGGGAGGTCGAGTTCGTCGTGGAGGCGCTTGGTGAGCCGCCTGGTGGCGCGGGCGGGCTGGCCGCCGAGGTGAACGACGATGGCGTTGTAGTCGTCGTCGAAGCCGTTCTCCACGAGCCGGTCGCGCATCCCACCGGTCTCCACGCAGAGCACGAAGTCGGCGTCGGTGTCGAGAAAGTCGATCGTGTCCGGGTTGTTCGGGATCTGGTAGCCGCCCTGCCCGACGTCCTCCTGGCAGTGGATCTCGCGGTCGCCCCGCCGGGTCTGCTCGCGCAGCCGCAGCGGCCCCATGACCTTCGCGCCGGACTCCTCGGGGCGCATGTGGAAGTCCTCCCGTTTCACCCCGGAGACGATTTCGAGGTCTTCGACGAGCTTGTCGCTCTCGCTTTGGTCGTTGAACTGGGCTTCGGCCTCGTCCCAGGACTCCGAGAGGTAGTAGAGTTCACGCAGCGTCGACGACCGCCCCTCGTCGAGTTGCTGGGCGAGGAAATCGACCGTGTAGACGGATTTCAACAGCTTCCGAGCGCCACGGACCGAGTTCGCCGAGCGCGTCGACTGGCTGTCACCGTACACCCAGACGTCGGCGTCCTCGTCGTACTCGATGTTGGATTTCGAGCGCGTCGGCAGCGACATCCGGGGGATGTCGCCGTCGGCGAACTGGTCGTAGAACTGCTCGGCGATCGCCAGCAACTGGTCGCGGGCCTCGGTCTCGTCGGAGGTGTGTGTCTCGCTCATGTGTCAACCTCGGATACGGTGAGTCGTGCGTCCGCAACGCCCGATACGGAGAGCTCGCAGTCCGCGTCGGCGTCGACGCTGTACGTCAGCTCCGCGGCGTCGTCGCCGGCCACAGCGGACGTCCACTGCACGAAGTATTCGTCGTCCATCGCCACGACGCTGGCGTCGTCGCCGACGCCGTCGGGTTCCGCGGAGACGATGTCAGTGACATCGACGTCCACGCTCCCGGTGCCGTGGTTCTCCACGCGCAGCGTCACCGTTTGCCCGTCGTCGCTGCGCGCACGCTCGACGAGCACGTTGTTCATGATGCGGGCAAGCGAGTCCGACACGTCGACGCCGCCGCGGCCGGTCAGCTCGCCGACTTTTTCCGCCATCGTCGGCAGGATGTCCATGATGACGTCCTGTTTCTGCTGGCGTTTCCGCATCGACTGGCGCTTCTGCAGGAAGGATTTCAGCTCGCGGGCGGCCTCCCGGACCGCCAGCTCGATCTCGGCCTCGATCTCGGGCACGTTGGCGATGGCGTCCTTGGATTCGCTCGTGAACGGCACGTTCGTCGAGGCGACGTGCACCATGATGACCGCCGGCCCCTGTGGCAGCCCCGAGCCGCCGGGCTGGCTGAGGTTGTAGTTGCGCCACCCGATGTCCCCGAGCACGTCGGTGGTGGCGCACGCGCCCCGTTGGTAGACGAGGGGCACGCGGTTCGCGAACCGCATCAGCTGGACGCCGCCCTCGCTGTCGATGTCGCCGCCGTACGCGATGCCGGCTTCGACGATGAACGGATCGCCGCCGTGCACGTCGGCGTCCCGCGTGGCCGCCGCGTAGAAGTCGGCGTCGAACTCCGTGCGCAGCCCGGCCTCCAGTTGGTCGGCTTCGATCGGCGACAGACACGACGTCGGCGGGGCCATCACGCTGACCGACGCCATCGCCGCCAGCAGGTCGCTGGCCGCGTCGCGGTCGTCGGCGAGCGCGCTCGTGTTCGGGGGGTCGTCGGGCACCGTTGCCATGCGCGCCCAGAGCGCGTCGGCGACGTTTTCGCGGGCCGTCTCACCGATCGTCGCGTCGGCGTACTCGGCGGTGTTCTCGGCGGCCCGGAAGACGTATTCGTCGAGGGTGTCCCGCGTGACGCGGTCGGTGTCACCACCGGACTCGAACTTCGCGGCGATCCGCTCGGCGAGCCCGCGTACGGTGGCGTCGTCTTTCTGGACGGTCGTCGCCTCATCGACCGGGCCGAGCACGTCGGCGACGCGGTCACTGGTGAGCGCGTCCCGGACGGCGGCCACGACGTTCGCCTGCACGGTCTCGCCGAACGACGTGCCGGTGTCGTCCTGTGCGTCGGCGGCTGCGTCCGCGACGAGCGCCCCCAACTCGGCGGGCGCGATGCTGTCGGCGTCCCGGACGGCGTCGGCGACCGTCCGCGCGAACACGGCCGCGTGTGTGGCGTCCTTGTTCGCAACGGCGTCAGCCACCGTCGCTTCGAGGTCGGCGTCGGCGGGCGGTCGCCACCGCATCTCGCGGCCGAAATGCTCGTCGCGGAACGCGTCGATGATGCCGGTGGCGGTCTTGGAGCCGACGCGCGTGAACTCCGACTGCAGGAACCCCGAGACGGAGTGTGAATCCGTCTCCGCCAGCATCTTGATGAGCGTGCCGAGCTCGACGCCGTGCGGGTGGGGGAGGATTTCGTCGGTTTCGGCGGGCAGGCTGGCCTCCTCGGCGCGCTCTGATTTGAGCTCGCCGCCGGGCTCCTGTAACTCGATGCGGGCGTGTGGGTTCACGACCGCCGTGTGTTTGATGTAGTCGTGGAGCTGCCCGCGAGCCCGCATGTTCGCGTCGAGGGCCATCTCGATGCGCGTGCCATGCGTCCCCCGGAGGTCGCTTTTCGCGGCCGAAACCTCCGTTTCAGCGCTGATCTCCGGCTCGTTGGTGTCGGTGTCGATGATGAGCTCGTAGACGTTGGCGGTCTCGGAGTCCTGGGTCCGGCTCTCGATGCGCACCGGCTTCCCCGACGTCAGCTGCGAATACAGGACCGCCGCGGAGATCCCGATGCCCTGTTGGCCGCGGCTCTGCTCGCGGGCGTGGAACCGCGACCCGTACAGCAGCTTCCCGAAGATCTTCGGGATCTGTGCGTTGGTGATGCCCGGCCCGTTGTCCTCCACGATGAGGGTGTAGTAGTCCCGTCCCTCCGAGATTTCGACGTAGATGTCGGGGAGGATGCCCGCCTCCTCGGTGGCGTCGAGGGCGTTGTCCACGGCTTCTTTGACGGCCGTGACGAGCCCCCGGGCTCCGGAGTCGAAGCCCAGCATGTGCTTGTTCTTCTCGAAGAACTCGGCGACGGAGATCTCGCGCTGGCTCGCGGCAAGCTCCTCCGCGATGCCGTCCTCGTCGTCGTCGAGTGTCGACTGGAACGACGTCATTCAGTGTCCCGTGGTTCACGACCAGCGGCTAAAACACCAGCGGTGCCGGGGTGAAAGTGAAACCGGGCCCACAGTCGGCACACGCGCACACGCGTGCGAGCCTTTTTTACCACCCGACCGTCTACTGTGGTCTAACGTTCATGTCTGATCAAAGCGAGTACAGCGCTGGCCAAATTCAGGTTCTGGAGGGGCTCGAAGCCGTCCAGAAGCGGCCAGCGATGTACATTGGTTCCACTGACGCTCGTGGTCTGCATCATCTCGTCTACGAGGTCGTGGACAACTCCATCGACGAGGCGCTTGCAGGGTACTGTGATCGAATCGACGTAACGCTGCACGACGACGGCTCGGTGAGCGTCACCGACGACGGTCGTGGGATCCCGGTGGCCACCCACGAGGAGTACGACCGACCGGCGGTGGAAGTCATTCTCACTGTGTTGCACGCCGGCGGGAAGTTCGACGCGAAGTCCTACCAGGTGTCCGGCGGCCTCCACGGTGTCGGCGTCTCCGTGGTGAACGCCCTCTCCGAGCGCCTCGCGGTGGAAGTCTCCCGGGACGGCGCGCGGTACCGCGAGCAGTTCGAGCGCGGCGAACCGGTTACCGACCTCCAACACGTCGGGGACAGCGACGACTCCGGGACGCTCATCCGGTTCCGTCCGGACAGCGAGATCTTCGAGACGACAGCGTACGACTTCTCCACGCTCGAAAACCGGCTGCGTGAGCTGGCGTTCCTGAACTCCGGCGTCGAGATCACGCTCACCGACGAGCGCGGCGACGAGCCCACGCAGTCCACCTTCGAGTACGAGGGCGGCATCCGGGAGTTCGTCGAATACCTCAACGAGACCCGCAATGCGCTGCACGACGACGTCATCTACTTCCAAGGCGAGGACGACGGTATCTCCGTCGAGATCGCCATGCAGGCCTCCGAGGACGTCCAGTCGTCGACGCACGCGTTCGCGAACAACATCAACACGCGGGAAGGTGGCACGCATCTCACTGGGTTCAAGACGGCGCTCACGCGCACCGTCAACGACTACGCCAACGACAACAACCTGCTGTCGGAACTCGACGGCGAGAACCTCACCGGCGACGACATCCGGGAGGGGTTGACTGCGGTCATCTCCGTCAAACACCCCGACCCCCAGTTCGAGGGGCAGACCAAGACCAAACTCGGGAACAGCGAAGTCCGGGGCATCGTTGAGCGCGCCGTCAACGACGGCCTGGGGACGTATTTCGAGGAGAACCCCGCCACCGCCAAGGCGGTCGTGCGGACGGCCGTCGAAGCCGCGAAAGCCCGAAAAGCAGCCAAGAAAGCCGAGGAGCTCACGCGCCGGAAGTCCGCGCTGGGCTCCACGAGCCTCCCGGGGAAGCTGGCGGACTGCCAGAGCAAAGCCCCCGAAGACGCCGAGCTGTTCGTGGTCGAGGGCGACTCCGCCGGCGGCTCCGCGAAACAGGGCCGCAACCCCGGGTTTCAGGCGATCCTCCCGCTCGGGGGGAAGATCCTGAACGTCGAGAAACACCGCCTCGACCGGATCCTCGAACACGACGAACTCCGCCACATCATCACGGCGCTTGGCACCGGCATCGGCGACGAGTTCGACATCGACGAGTTGCGCTACGAGAACATCATCATGATGACCGACGCCGACGTCGACGGCGCGCACATCCGCACGCTGCTGTTGACGTTCTTCTATCGGCACATGAAGCCGCTGCTGGAGGCGGGATACGTCTACGCCGCCCAGCCGCCGCTGTACCGGATCCGATACCGCGGGGACACCTACGACGCGATGACGGAGGCCGACCGCGAGCGCATCGTCGAGGAGCAGTGCAACGGCAACCCCACGCAGGTCCAGCGGTTCAAGGGCCTCGGGGAGATGAACCCCCAGCAGCTCTGGGACACCACGATGGACCCCGAGAACCGCATCCTCAAGCGCATCACCGTCGAGGACGCGGCGGCCGCGGACAAGATGTTCTCCGTGTTGATGGGGGACGCCGTCGAACCACGCAAACAGTTCATTCAGGAGCGCGCCGGCGACGCCGAATGGGTCGACATCTAAGATGAGTTCCGAATCACCAGACGTACCCGACGACGTGGCGGATCGAGTGAAGAACGTGCGCGTGGACGAGGAGATGGAGCAGTCGTACATCGACTACGCGATGAGCGTCATCGCGGGGCGCGCGCTCCCGGACGTCCGTGACGGCCTCAAGCCCGTGCATCGTCGCATCCTCTACGCGATGCACGAGTCCGGCGTGACGAGCGGGTCGGGCCACCGGAAGTCATCGAACATCGTCGGGGACACCATGGGTGATTACCACCCACACGGCGACTCGCCGATCTACGACGCGCTGGTGCGGATGGCCCAGGACTTCTCGATGCGGTATCCGCTGGTCGACGGCCAGGGGAACTTCGGCAGCGTCGACGGCGACCCGGCCGCAGCGATGCGGTACACGGAGGCCCGGATGGCCCCCATCGCCGAGGAGCTGCTGACCGACATCGAGAAAGACACCGTCGGGTTCCAGGCCAACTACGACGACCGCCTGACCGAGCCGGCGGTGTTGCCGTCGTCGTTCCCCAACCTGCTGGTGAACGGCTCGTCGGGCATCGCCGTCGGCATGTCGACGAACGTCCCGCCGCACAACCTCGGGGAGGTCATCGACGCCACCATCCACCTCATCGACACCCCCGACTGCACGGTTCTGGATCTAATGGAGTACGTGAAGGGCCCGGACTTCCCGACGGCCGCGAACATCGTCGGGCGGGCGGACGTCAAGCAAGCCTACCAGACGGGCCGGGGTCGCGTGCGGATGCGCGCCGAATACCACGTCGAGAGCAACGGCCGCAGGGACAGCATCGTCATCACGGAGCTGCCCTACCAGCAGAACAAGTCAACGCTGGTCGAGCGCATCGCCGACGACGTCAGGGACGGCAAGCTGGAGGGGATCACGGACCTGCGGGACGAGTCCGACCGCAACGGCGTCCGCATCGTCATCGACCTCAAGCAGAAGGCCAACACCGACGTCGTGGAGAACCGGCTGCTCGAGAGCCACCTCGAGAAGACGTTCAGCGTCATCAACCTCGCGCTCGTCGACGGCGAGCCGAAGGTGTTGACGCTGAAAGAGCTGCTCGCGGAGTACGTCAGCCACCGCAAGGAGGTCGTGCGCCGCCGCAGCGAACACGACCTGGGGGAGGCAGAGGACCGCGCACACATCCTCGACGGCCGGCTGACGGCCTTGGAGAACGCGGACGAGGTCGTCGAGCTGATCCAGGACGCCGAGGACCGCGGCGCCGCCAAGGAGACGCTGAAGTCGGCGTTCGACTTCTCGCAGGACCAGGCCGACCACATCGTGCGGATGCAACTGGGCAGCCTGACGTCCATGGAGGCGGCGGACATCGAATCCGAGTACGAGGACGTGACCGCGCGCATCGAGCGCCTCGAAGAGATCCTCGGCAGCGAGCAGGAGCTCCTCGACGTGATCAAAGACGAGCTCCGGGAGATCAAAACCCAGTACGCCGACGAGCGCCGCACGTCGTTCATCGAGGACACGGGCACGGTGGCCGACGAGGACCTCATCCCGGAGGAGGACACGGTGGTGGTGCTCAGCGAGGGCGACTACATCAAGCGCGTGCCCGCGGAGACGTTCGACGCCCAGCACCGCGGCGGGAAGGGGATCATCGGCTCCGATCTGAAGGACGGCGACCGCGTCTCGACGGTGTTCACGGCGAGCACCCACGACTACCTGCTGTGTTTCACCGACCAGGGCCAGGTCTACCGACTGAAGGTCTATCAGGTGCCGGAGATGTCTCGGACGGCGCGGGGAACGTCGGCAGTGAACATCCTCGATCTCGACGACGGGGAGGAGATCTCGGCGGTCGTCACCGCCGACGACCTCGACTTCGAGGCCGACGACGAGTATCTCACGATGGCGACCCGGAACGGCTACGTCAAGCGCACCAGCGTCGGCGAGTTCGGGAACATCCTCTCGACGGGGATCATCGCCATCGACCTGGAGGACGGCGACGCGCTCGCGGACGTCGAGGTGACCGACGGCAGCCACGACGTGATCCTCGGCAGCGAGGCGGGGATGGCGATCCGCTTCGACGAGGGCGACGTGCGCGCGATGGGGCGCAACGCGCGCGGCGTTCGCGGCATGGATCTGGACGCGGCCGACCGGATCGCCGGCGTCGCCGCGGTCGAATCCGAGGACGACCGCAGCCTCCTGACGGTCACCGAGTTCGGCTACGGCAAGCGCACCCGCATCGGCGAGTATCGCTCCCAGTCCCGGAACGGCAAGGGGCTGGTGGACATCAAGACGGGCGACCGGAACGGCGACGTCGTCTCCGTCGACGCGGTCGGCGACGACGACAGTCTCGTCGTGATGAGCGCGGACGGCCAGATCATCCAGATGCCCGTCGACGAGATCTCGACGGTGGGCCGGAACACGAAGGGCGTCAACATCATGGCCGTCGGGTCGGGCGACGAGGTTGCGGGGGTCTCTGTGCGCGCCGCCGACCAGGCCGACGGCGAAGAGTAGCGCCACGGCGACCGCGCTCGCGAACGCCGCCGCCCGGGAGACTGTTTCAGGAGCGTGTGGATGGCTGCCCCGCGAATAAACTGGAATCAACACCATCGCGGGTTTGAAGTGCGTCTGCGGCGAACGCCACGGCATGTCATCAATCGAGCTGACCGCTAGCCAGAAGACCGTCCTTCGAGCGCTCGTCGACCGCTACACCCAACAGGAGACCGCGGTGAAAGGCGAGGCGATCGCCGATGAAGTCGACCGCAACCCGGGGACGATCCGGAACCAGATGCAGAGCCTGAAAGCACTCCAGCTCGTCGAGGGTGTACCGGGGCCGAAAGGTGGATACAAGCCAACAGTCGACGCCTACGAGGCGCTCGACATCCAGCAACTCGACTCGGCGGCCGAGGTGCCCGTGACCCACGAGGGCGAGGACATCACCGACGTGAACGTCAAGAAAGTGAACCTGACGAGCGTCCACCACCCCGAGCTGTGTCGGGCAGAAGTCCACTTCCGTGGCTCCATCCGGGACATCCACGACGGCGACAGCGTGATCGTTGGACCGACCCCGCTGTCGAAACTCCAGGTGTCAGGCACTGTCGACGGGAAAGACGACGCGAAAGGCGTCGTCATCCTGAAGATCGACGCGATGGAAGCCCCGGCAGACGAACCGGCGCACTGAGTCACTATCGCAGGCTTTGTATCACCGGCCCACCGAATCCTGGCTATGACCACGCGAGTCGTTGTTCTCGGTGCGGGGTACGCTGGTGCGGGGGCAATCGCAGGGCTTGAGTCCGAACTCGGCCCGGACGCGGAACTCGTCTGGGTGGCCGACACGGACTACCACCTCGTGTTGCACGAGGCCCACCGGGTGATCCGTGATCCGGGCGTCCAGGAGAAGATCACGATCCCCGTCGAGGACATCAAATCCCGAACCACGGAGTTCATCGAGGATTCGGTCACGGACATCGACACCGACGAGCGCAGCGTTTCGCTTGCGGACGGCGACGACGTCGCGTACGATTATCTCGTCGTCGGCATCGGCTCGGAGACCGCAACCTACGGCATCGAGGGGATGGCCGAACACCCACTGACGCTGAAGAGCCTCGACGATGCCATGGAGATCCACGAGCAGGTCCGGGAGGCCGCCCAGGACGCGACCCGTGACGACCCGGCGAACGTCGTCATCGGCGGCGCGGGGCTGTCCGGCATCCAGAGTGCGGGCGAGGTCGCTGAGTTCCGCGACCGCCACAACGCGCCGATCGATGTCACGCTCGTGGAGGCGCTGCCGGAGATCTTCCCGCCGGGCGACAGCGAGATCCAGGGCGCGCTCCGCCACCGGTTGGAGGACGCTGGCGTGACCATCCTCACCGACGACCCGATCACGGCGGCATCCGAGGACGCCATCGAGTTCGACGAGCGGGACAGCCTCGACTACGATGTGTTCGTGTGGACCGGCGGCGTCACCGGGCCGAGCGAGCTCAGCGACGTGGAGATGGACGCCGAGCACAACCGCCTGCAGGCGTCGTCGACGCTGCAAGCCGACGACGAACGCGTGTTCGCCGTGGGTGACTGTTCGATGATCTCCCAGGGCGGTGATGACGTCGCGCCGCCGACGGCGCAGGCCGCCTGGCAGGCCGCCGACGTGGTCGCGCGCAACGTCGCGCGCGCCATGGAGGGGCGACCGTTGGAGACGTGGACCTACGAGGACCAGGGCACCCTGGTGTCGGTGGGTGAGACGGCGATCGCACACGACGTGGAGATGAGCGGGATCGCAGCGCCGATCCGGACGTTCGGGAACATGCCGGCGAAAGTGCTGAAGAAGGGCGCGGCGGCGCGCTGGATCGCGAAGATCACGTCGTGGTCGCGCGCGATGAAGGCGTGGGACGCACTGTAATCGAACAGTAACGTTCGAGTACCGGCACGACGAAGCGCCGGTATGCCCTCCGGTTTAGTTGCACTCGTGCTCGGTGCGCTCGTCTCGGTAACAGTCCTTTCGTTCGGTGCCTACGTCGGCGCGCTCCGAGCGCTCGACGTGTACTTCTCAGATCAGGACAGCGTGTTCCTTTCGGACGACGCCGGGCCGCGTGAGTGATGGTCGGGCTAGCGCGCGACACGGTCGAACTGGAACCCCACGACTCGGCGTGGCACGACGCCTACGAGCGCGAGGCCCAGCGCCTCCGCGAACTCGTCGGCGACCGGGTGCTGGACTTCCAGCACGTGGGTAGCACCGCCGTCGACGGCCTGCCAACGAAACCCGTCATCGACGTGCTCGCCGTCGTTGACGACGACTCGACTGCCGACGACCTCGCCGTTGTGCTGGCGGCTCACGGCTACGAGCACCGGCCGAACGACGACGTGCCCGATCGCGTGTTCCTCGCGAAGGGGCCGCGCTCGGAGCGCACGCATTACCTCTCGCTGGTCACTCGGGACAGCGACTGTTATCGCGAGCAGATCGCGTTCCGGGACGCCCTCCGCAGCAGCCCCGACCGCCGCGAGGAGTACGCCGAGTTGAAACGCGAACTGGCGGCCGAACACGCCGACGACCGGCGCGCGTACACGGCGGCGAAGAGTGCGTACGTCGAGCGCATGCTAGCGCTCGTGGACTCGGATTAGTCGAGGCTCATGCCAGCGTGCCACTGGTCGACGCCCGCCGCCGCCTTCCGCTGGTCCATTTTCGCGAGCAGGTGGACCGCCAGGCTCGCCGTTTCCGAAGCGGTGGATTCGCCCTCGGTGAGGAACTCGCCGGTCTCGCGGTTCGCGAACACCGAGCAGACGGCACCGGCGCGCAGGCCGTAGACGTTCGCGAGCGTGCAGATGGCGGCGGCCTCCATCTCGATGTTCTTCACGTTCGCGTCGCGGAGTTCGTCGAGCATCGCGTCGGCGCCGGGCGCGCGGAACCCCTCGAAGCCGTCGCGGCCCTGGCCGGCGTAGAAGGAGTCCGCAGACATCGTGAGCCCGACGTGGTAGTCGTGGCCGAGGCGTTCGGCGGCGGCGATCAGCGCGGCGACGACTTCGTGATCGGCGACTGCCGGGTAGTCCTCGCGCACGTACTCGTCGGTCGTGCCCTCCTGACGGACCGCGCCGCGCGTGATGACCAGGTCGCCGGGTTCCATGTCGGCCTGGAGCGCGCCACACGATCCGACGCGGATGAACGTGTCAGCGCCCGCACGCGCGAGCTCTTCGACGGCGATGGCGGCCGACGGGGAGCCGATGCCCGTCGACGTGACGGAGATCGGCGTGCCGTCGTACGCACCGGTCGCGGTGCGGTATTCGCGGTGGTGGGCCATCTCCTCGTGGTCGTCCCACAGCGGCGTGATGGTGTCGACTCGCTCCGGGTTCCCCGGCAACAACACGGCGTCAGCGATGTCCTCGGCGGCGACTTCCAGGTGGTATTGGACCTCGTCGTTGGGGTCCTCGCTCGTTCCGGGCATACACCCGCTTCGATGTGCGCCCGCAAAGTGTCTTGGTGTTCGCGCCCGCTGCGCTACGCGTCCAGGTTCGACGCCGTGATGGTGTCCGGCAGCAGCTCGCCGAGCGTGTACGTGACCACGCCGGCGGTGTCGTCGCCGCTGTCACAGAGGATCGTGAGGTCGTCGGCGGCGAACTCCGCGAGCGTCTGGCGGCACATGCCACACGGCGTCACCGCGTCCCGCTGGCTCGACGTGACCGCGAGGCGCTGGAAGTCGGTGTCGCCGGCGCTGACCGCCTTCCCGACGGCGACCTCCTCGGCGTGCAGGCTGTTCGAGTAGTTCGCGTTCTCGATGTTGCAGCCCGTGTAGACTGCGCCGCTTGCGGTGTCCAGTGCGGCCCCGACCTTGTACTCGGAGTACGGAACGTGGGCGGCCGCGGTTGCGTCACGGGCCGCCGCAAGGAGGTCATCGGTGTCCATACCACATGACAGTTCGAGCACCGACAAGAGTCCGGTGTTCCCGGCGCGGGTCAGCGGTCGTCGCCGGACTCGTAGTACTCGCCGGCCGCCTCCGGGATCCGGGTGCGACCCACGAGCACGAGCACCACGACGACCGTGACGTAGGGAATGACTTGGATCAGCTGGGAGGGCACCTCGTAGGGCGTGAACTGCTGGATGCCGATCTGGAGTGATTCCAGTCCGGAGAACAGCATCGCGGCCCCGAACGTCCCCAGGGGGTTGTAGTTCCCGAAGAGGTAGGTGGCGATCGCGATGAAGCCCTTGCCGTCGATCATCGTGGTGCCGTTGCCGACGAACGACCCGACGTGTCCGACCGAGAGCGCCGCGCCGCCCATGCCGGACAGCAGCCCCGAGACGAGCACGCTCGCGTACCGGACGCGATGCACGTTCACGCCCGCGGTGTCGAGGGCGTTGGGGTTCTCCCCGGAGGCCTCCACCCACCGCCCGAAGGCGGTGTGGTTGAGCACGTACCACGACACCGCGACCGCGCCGAACATCAGGTAGACGATGGGGTTGGCGCGCAACAGCACGTGGCCGACGTACGACAGGATGCCGACGCCGGAGTTCACGAACGCGTCGTGGAGGACCGGCACCGTCCACTCGCTGAAGCGGTTGATCGAGGTCGTGTTCTTGCCGCCGAACACGACCGAGGACGCGAACGGGGCGAGCCCGAGCGCCACCAGCCACACCGCGAGCCCGGCGATGATCTGGTCGGCCTCGTACTTGATGCAGACCACCGCGAACAGCCCCGCGAGCAACACGCTTGCGAGGACGCCGCCCGCGAACCCGGTCCACAGCGCGGCGCTGGTGGTTCCGCCCAGCGCCCACGCAACGAGCACCGCGGTGAACGAGGAGATGATGAGCAGTCCCTCCAGGCCGATATTGATGACGCCCGACTTCTCGGCGAAGATGCCGCCCAGCGCCGCCAGCGTGATGGGGACCGCGAGCCGGAGCGCGATCTCCGCCATGATTGGGCGGGACGCGATGCCGAGGAGTTCCCCGGCGACGCTGCCCGGGAACACCACGCCGAGCGCGACGACGACGGCGGCGAGCCCGCCGAGCGCGGCCATGAGGGTGCCGCGGTCCGGCTTACGCATCGACGTCACCCCCGACGCCGAGGCGGCCGCCAAGCAGCCTGAAGAACTCGGGCATCGCGACGAACAGGATGATGAGCCCGCGGAGCACGTCCACCAGCGCCGGCGGAACGTTCGTCCCGAACCCGATGGCAGCGGACCCGCTTTTGAGCACGCCGAACAGGAGCGCGGCGAACCCGACCCCGAGCGGGTTGTTGCCGGCGAGGATGGAGACGGTGATGCCGTCGAACCCGAGCTGTGGGAGGTTCGAGAGCCACCGCCCCTGCACCATCAGCACGAGCATCGCGCCCGAAATACCCCCGAGCACGCCCGAAATGCCCATGCTCGTGACCATCGTGCGCTTCTCCTTGACGCCGCCGTAGGCGGCCGCCTCGGGCTGCGAGCCACTGGTGCGGAGGTCGTACCCGAACGAGGTGCGCGCGAGCAGATACGCGACGCCGACGACGAGCGCCACCGCGAACAGCAGGCCGAGGAGGCTGAAGTTGTCCCGTGGTTGGAACCCGAAGGGGACGTTGGGGATCCGGGCGGCGGCCGGAATGGTGGCGGTCTGCACCAGCGAGCTGTCGGCGGGCGTGAACCACGTCGACACCGCGACGTACGCGAGGTTGGCGGCCACGAAGTTCAGCATGATCGTGGTGATCACCTCGTTGGCGTCGGCGTACGCTTTCAGCGCGCCGGGGATCGCTCCCCAGACGCCGCCCGCGAGTGCGCCCGCGACGATGCCGACGGGGACGAGCACGAGCGTCCCGACAACGCCACCCGGAACGAGCGGGGCGGCGTAAACGGTGGCGAGTGCGGCGGCGAGCGCGCCCAGGAGCAACTGCCCCTGCACCCCGATGTTGAACATGCCCGCGCGGAACGACACTGCGACCGCGAGCCCGGTGAACACCAGCAGCGTCGTGGACCGGAGCAGCGACGCCACCCGGAAATCCAGGGGCGTCCAGGTGCCGGTCCCGAACAACACCTGCTCGGGGTGGCCGATCGCGCCGAGGAACAGCTCGCTGTAGACCGCAAACGGATCGTAACACGACGGCGTCCGCACGCCGAAGATGGTGGGGTGCGTGGTGCACGAGGCCGCCAACCCGGCGAGCGTGACGATCACGAAGCCGACGGCGACCGCGAGCACGAGCGCGGCGACGCTGATGACGAGGCGTTCTTTCACCGATGCGTCGACAAGCCGTGCGATCGCGCGCCGCCATCGTGGTGTGTCCTGGCTCATTGTTCCTCCGGGTGTTGGCCGGCCATCAGGAGGCCGAGTGCTTCTTCGGTCACGGTGTCGGGGTCCACTTCGTCCATGACGCGGCCCTCGTACAGCACCGCGAGGCGGTCCGAAAGGCTCGTCACTTCGTCGAGTTTCGAGGACACCAACAGCACCGCAGTCCCCTCGTCGCGGAGCTCAAGCAGGCGCTCGCGGATGAACTCCGTCGAGCCGATGTCGACGCCCCGCGTCGGATGCATGACGACGACGAGATCGGGGTCGCGTTCGAACTCGCGGCCCACGATGAACTTCTGTTGGTTGCCCCCGGACAGCGAGGCGGCG